>JAHJQO010000014.1 GCA_018819305.1 Nanobdellota archaeon | reverse complement strand
ATTGAAGCAATCAATTCTTGATTTTTGCTTTCATTGTGTAACTTTATTATCAATTCTCGTTCTTTTATTTGTGCGGATTTCATTGTACTAATATTAAAGAATCAACTAGTATATAATATTAACGATTTATGTCGTTGATTAGTTTTCAACAAAATATATAAACTTTGTTTTTATCTCTACTTGATAATGATATCAATTATTGGTGCAGGACCTGTTGGATGCTATGCTGCCGCTCTTCTGGCAGATGACTTTGAAGTGAAGGTTTTTGAAGAACATTCACAAGTTGGGCTACCAGTTCAATGTACAGGCATTGTTACACCTGATATATTCAAGTTTGTTCCTAAAAACAATGATTTTATTATAAATAGGATATCTGATGTGAGAATTTTTTCTCCAGATAACAAACACATTAAGTTAAAATTCAAGAACCCTGACTTAATTCTTGACAGAGCAAAGTTTGACAATTATTTTTATGATTTAGCCAGGAAAAAAGGTGTTGAGTTTTACTTTCAGCACAGATTTGTATCGGCTAATAAGAGGTATGCGTTAGTCAAGGATTTGAAATCTGGAAAAACAAGGAAATTTAAGCATGATTTTCTAGTCGGCGCCGATGGCGCGCGTAGCGCTGTGGCGAAAAACTATAATTTCAATAATAAAAAAAAGTTTTTTATTGGAATACAAGCAGTTGTAAAGATGAAAAATATCAATACTGTTGATTATTTTCCTTTTAAGCATGGTTTTGGCTGGGCAGTGCCTGTTGATAAAAATACGCTCAGAGTAGGGGTGGCCTCAAAAAAAAACCCACGAGCTATTTTTGAAAACCTATTAAAAAAATATAAAGGAAAAATAGTTTCAAAACAAGGCGGGCTTATTCCTGTTTTTAGCCCTTTTGCTCAAATAAGAAAGGATAATGTTTTTTTGATTGGAGATGCAGCAGGTTTTGTCAAAGCCACAACAGGAGGAGGGCTTGTTCCTGGTTTGAAATCAGCCAGAGTTCTTGCTCACACGATTATTAATAATTTTATGTATGAATCCAGCATTGGAGTCAAGATATATCCTTCTCTATGGATGCATCTGGAAATGAGTAAATTAATGGATTCTTTTTCGAGGCAAGATTGGAATAATTTAATTGAAGAGTTAAATAATGAAGATTCTAAAAAATCATTGCAAAAAATTAATAGAGATAGATTGTTTAAATTGCTATTGAGTTTGGGATTTAGAAATCCAAGATTAATAGGTTTTGGCTTAAAACATTTTGATGCATTGTTTTAATGCATAATCTTTTTTATAATCATCTTAAATAATATGCGAACAGCACCCCAAAAAGAGCCTTCTCCTTTTTTCATTGAATATCCAGTATATCTTATGATAACAGGAACTTCTTTGTATTTTATCTTCTTTTTTACGATTTCTTCTACTATTTCAGAGGCATGTTCCATTCTGTCAGAATCAATTTTTATTTTCTGAGCAGCTTTTCTGCTCATTACTCTGAATCCATTGTGTGCATCACTTAGCTTTACTCCATAAAAAAGCCATTGAATCCAAACAGAACCTTTTAATAGAACTCGCCTGCTAAACGGCATCTTTGTTTTTTTCAAAAACCTTGAGCCAAGAGCAACATCAACTTCTCCTTTAAGCACAGGCTTAAGCATTTGTGGTAGGTCTTCTACTCTATGCTGCCCATCACTGTCAAAATGAACAATAATTTCAGCACCTTTTTTCAGGGCAAATTCAGTTCCAGTTCTTAAAGCAGCGCCTTGTCCTCTGTTGATTGCATGCTGAAGAACAAATATATTTTGTTTTTTTGCTTCCTGATAAGTATTATCTTTGCTGCCGTCATCAATGACAACAATATTGTTGTAACCTGCTTTTTTCAACTCCTTGATTACCTTTCCTATGCTTTTTTCTTCATTATACCCGGGAATTATAAAAAAAATCTTTTTTTTCTTTATATTTTTCTTCATTTTCACAAACGTATTTTTTCTCTCTGAATAAACATTCTGTGCCAAAGCTCAAAATTAAGCAAAGTCCATATTTGCCTTGCATAAAACAATTTTCCTTTGTTATAATTATCTCTTATCTTTTTCACATAGTGAGGATCAAGAATTTTTTCATTAAACAGCTTTGTTGTATTCAGCAAATCATCAACAGTGGATTTAAGGTCTTGGTCAAGCCAGTTTTCAATAGGCACATGAAAAGTCTGTTTTTTTCTGTACACAATGTTCTTTGGCAGTTGCTTTCTCATGGCTCTCTTGAAGATATATTTAGTTTTGGAAAATCCTTTGAGTTTATACTTGCTAGGCATTCTAAAAGCTAACTCTACAATCCTGTGGTCAAGCAAAGGAACTCTGGCTTCAATATGCTGTGCCATGGTCATTCTGTCAGTTTTCATAAGAAAACTCTCTCCAAGAAGTTTTTTAAAATCAAAATATTGCAATTGCTTCATATAATCTACTCGTTTCGTATTAAAGAAATTCTTGTTTATTGCATTATAATCAATAGGCTCAAAAAAGTTATCTTTAACAAGTTCTTTTCTTTCCTCTTCATTAAAAAGGCCTACGAGTTCATAATATGCTCTTGCTTTATCATCTTTCATTGACTTCATAACTAATCCGCCACGCCTATATGTTGATTTTCCAATAGCAGAAGCATGTTTCTGAAATTTGTTCCAGGCCTTTAATGGAATCATACGCATTGCCAATGGTCCTAATGACCTGAATAATGGAATTCTGCTGGCTGAGTGCGTTGCTTTAAGTACACGATACTGGTCATAGCCACCAAAGATTTCATCTCCTCCATCACCAGTAAGAATAACTGTTGAAGTCTTTTTAGCAGCTTCTGATAAGAGATAAACAGGAATAAGTGCAGGGTCTGCCATTGGCTCGTCTGTGTGCCAGACAATTTTTGGCAAAAGTTTTACAACATCTGGCTCAATAAGAAATTCTTTGTGCGTTGTGCCAAATAATTCACTAACCTGCTTTGCATAAACAGTTTCATTTACTTTTTCTCCTTTTGCAAAGCCCACACTGTAAGTTCGGATTGGAGCATCGCTGTTTTCCTCTTTTCGAATAATGCTCATTAGAGCAACAAGAGCACTGCTGTCCAGGCCACCGCTTAGATAAGCACCAAGAGGAACATCACTGATAAGTCTTTTCTTTACAGAATCCTTAAGAAGCTCATAAAGTTTTTTCTCATAAAATCGGGCGCTCTTATGGCTTTGTTTTTCCAGGTTTATATCCCAATATTTGCTGACTATCATGCTTTTTTCACTAAGATCAAATTTGATTAAATGTCCTGGAGGAAGTTTGTTTATACCCTGGAATAAGGTTTCATAAGAAGGATTATATCTAAGAGCAAAATACTGGTTAAGTGAATTTATATTTATCTCTCTTTTTATTGTGCTGAGCTCAAGCATGCTTTTTATCTCGCTTGCAAAAATTAAGTTTCCTTTTTCAAAATAATAATACAAAGGCTTGATTCCTACACGGTCTCTTGCAAGAATAAGTTCTCCTGATTTCTTGTCATAAAGGCAGATGGCAAACATGCCATTAAGCAGCTTGAGAAAGTTCTCTTTGTATTCCTCATAAGCATGAATAATGACTTCTCCATCGCAGTCAGTCTTAAATTCATGGCCTTTTTCTTCAAGTATCTTTCTAAGTTTTTGAAAATTATAGATTTCACCGTTAAATACTAAAAAAATATCTTCATTTTCATTTGTCAAAGGATATATTCCTTTTGTAAGGTCAATAATACTAAGTCTTCGCATGCCAAAGCTTATTCCACTATCTGAGAAATACGCTGCATCATCAGGACCTCTGTGCTTAATAGCATCAGCCATGCGCCTGACAAGGCTTTTATCCTCCCAATTAAAACCCACAATTCCGCACATACTAGTAAAAAGTGTGAAATTACCATATATATAAGTTGTGAATTTTGAGTTCAGGAACAGGTTTTTAAATAAATAAAGATTCCCTTTTTTTTATGCTAGAGATTGACTGCATTACAAAGTTTAAGCCAGAATATCTAAAAAAACCTTTTTGGTATTTTTTCCCCCTTTGTAAGCAGCCGGATAAACTTGTTAAATATCTTGATGATGAATTGACTTTTTTGAAAGACATGACTTATCGATCTTATTCAGGTGATTCATCAATTAGCACTTTTCTTGTTGAGAAAAATAATGAAAAAGAAAATAAATTGCATGTTTTGAAGATAGGTTCATTGTACAGTCCATGGACGAGATTTCATCTGTTGCGTGAAAAAAGAGTTTTAAAAAAATTAAAAGATTTAGAAAGCATCACTCATCTTGAAAAAACTTATGCAACAGAACACCATCTTGCTCTTCTAAAGGAATATCAAAAAGGAGAACTTCTTTGGCGGTGGCTGCGAGATAAAGACAATGAGTCAGAACTTAGAAAGAAGCACCATACTTCGCTGGAAAAAACAATAAAAATTATCCATTCACATGGCTTTGCAGGCATGGACATAAAAGGAGATAATATTATAGTGCCTTTAGACGAGAATGAGCCTCCAAAAATAATTGATCTTGGCTATGCTCGTTCAAAATATCGAATGCTTAATTCTCGGTTTAAGACTTTACAAGCGCATGATTACTTGCATCTTAATGAATTATTTAATTACTAATCAGAATCTGCTCAAAGCAGCGGGTTCTGTCCGCCATATAATGCCTGGAATCTGTTGTGCTTGTATTCTAATGAGAAGATGTCATTATTGCAATTGGTTGCTCTCATCTTTACTACGCTGATTTCACGCACAACATTTCGCCTGAAAGGTGTTAGTCTAAGAGCTACAATACTGTCACATAAGAATTCTTCAATTTCAAATTCTCCATACTGCCGTGTGTCTGGCTTGGATTCAGATATTAAGAATGAAGTAATCTCAAGGTCTCTTAAGAATTCAAACAAATAAAATAATTCAATTCTAGGATTTTCAAACCTTGAAAGAACATACAAGGCACTGAGTGAGTCAAGGCAGAACAAGTGGCAGTCTCCTTCTTCTTTTATTTTTTTCACAACATTTTTGATAACATTCATCCAACTCTTATTATTGGATGTCTTGACATCTTTGATTTCTTTTCGTATGCATCCAACATCAACCATTACTAAGCCGCCTTTTACCCCACCTTTTAGCTTTGCAAGGCAGGTCCTGAGTTCAGCCAAATCTTTGATAATTACTAAATTGACTTTGCTTATGTCAAAGTTCATATTAATCATTTGCTTGATAATAGACTGATATGATTGCTCTAATGAACAATACACTGCTGTTTTCCCTTTTAGAGCTTCGTTATAAAGAATATTAAAGGATATAGATGATTTCATAGTACCTGCGCTTCCACTGATTAGAGTTATGTGTCCTTCAGGTACACCTCCCTGGATGTTTTCATCTAATCCTTCTATATATAGAGGTACTCTTTTAATTTCTGATGGATTAGAAATAATTCCTGCCAATTTATTCATCACACCTCTTTTTTCCTTTAACTTACTAAATTTATAATGTGTTTACCTTTTTAAAACTTTCTCCTAATTTATGCTATTATTCCTTTTTATGCACTAAATCATCCACTGTTCCTGGTTTTGTAGTCACTACAATGCTTTTATCATCTGGAATATAAGCACATCCAACTATAATGCCATCTGTCTTAAACTGCCATATCTTTTTCCCTGTAACTTTGCCAGGATCCTTAGTGATAATGTCACTATAATGACCTGCCTGATGTACAACTCCGCTAAGGCCAGGCACATAATCAAGTATATAAGTGCCTTCTGCGTCGAGCACATAAACATTATGATCATAACTTCCTACAATTATTTCTTTTCTATTGTCACCATCTATATCTTCGACAATTGGTTCGCTTGCAACCCAAAAATCAGTTTCATAACTCCAAATCTTGTCACCATATGGGGTTAGGGCATAAACATTATTGTCGCAGCTGCCAAAAATAATCTCTAATTTATTGTCATCATTAATGTCTGCCAGGCAGGCTTTTGCCAGAATAGCACCTTCAGTCTTGTAATCCCAAAATAATTCGCCTGCTTCATCAAGAACATAAAGATGCTGGTCATTGCTGCCAATTACTATGAACATTCTGTCATCATTGAATAATTTTCCAATTGCAGGCTGTGCAAATACCTTGTCTTTAGCTTGAAATTTCCAGACGAGGTCACCTTTAGTATTAACACCAAAGATACTTCCATTATCAGCACCAAAAATAATTATTAGCTTGTCTTTATGCAGGATTCCAGGGGTGCTGTTAATTTCACTGCCTGCATCATACTGCCAGACCAGATTTCCTTTTGAATTTAGCACATAAAGCTTGCCATCAGCACATCCAAAAATGATTTTTGGATCACCATCTCCATATAAATCATAAATCAGGATTTGTCCTCTCACAGCTCCTCCTGTCTTGTATTTCCAGAGCAGCTTGCCTCGAGTATCAAGAACATAAATTATTCCCAGTTCTGTGCCAAAAACAATCTCATTCTTGCCGTCTCTGTTGATATCTGCAATGTTTGGAACAGCACCTATGCTGCTCATGGTATCGCTGTCAAGAAACATCAGTTCGACATCATCAACTGTTTCATTTGTGTCATAAAACCATTTGATGCCTGATTTAGCATCAAGAACAAAGAGCTTTCCTTTTTTTGTTCCAAAAACTATCTCTTTCTTGCCGTCACCATCAATATCAACAACAAGCGGTGGACTGGTTATAGCACTCTGTGCATCAAAATCCCACTTCCTGTCAATACGGCCAACCCTCTTTTTTGAAAGCTTTCGAAAAGCAAAAGTAATTTTGCCCATTTAACTAATAATTACGAGAATAAGCTATAAATAGTTTTCGGATAAATCAAATTATTTCTTCTTAGCAATAAATTTATAAACACAAATATCAAAAGTTTATTGTAATGGGAAAAGAGGTATTTGAAAGAGTCAGGCAGGCTTTTGAAGAAGATAGAGCAATAGATGAAGTTCGCTCAGATCTTGTTAGTGAAGGATATATGGAAGAAGAAGTGCTGGATGCTATTCAGAACATTAAAGGTACTGAAAGATCTCAGGATGAAAAAAAGAACATTAGTCTTCTGACTGTCAAAGAAATCCTTGACCGTATTGGCTATGGTTTTGCAAGTGTGCAATTCATCAACATATTGTTTTACTTAACAGGAGCTGGTTTTTTCTTAATAGGTATTATTAATGGATTAAGAACAATTCTTTCACTTGTTATTTCTTCATTTTTAGAAGAATATTCTAAAGTCAGGGAAATAAGCAAAAAATTCCTGAGTAAAGCAGGAATTTTCTTTGGGATTAGTTTTTTATTCATTGCTATGGCTGTAGTAATCAAGTCTCTTCCTTTATTTGCAATTGCTCTTTTAGCAGGCAGTATTGGCGTGGTGACATACGGCGATTTGTATAACAAGCTTGTAGAGCAGACCCTGAAAAAAGAAAAAATGAGCAAGTTCCTGCTCAGGATATCTCATTATGGTGTCTTGATTACAGGAGCATCTCTTTTGATTGCAGGTTTTCTTTTTGACAAGTTTCCAATGTTTAATGCAACAAAGCTGGTGTTGTTTGGAAAAAGCCTTCCTCTATATGGTTATTTGATTTCTTTTGAAATTACAGCTATTGTATTTATTCTTTCAGGTTATGTTTTGCATTATTTTAAAGAGAAAAAAGTTGAAACTGAGAAAGTTAAAGAGTTTGTGTCTGCTTTTTACAACAGAATAAGAGAGCAAACCAAGCTGTTTGTAAAAAACAAGTATTTATTGACTTTGCTTTTTGCCAGTTCAATTACAGGGCTTGTTCAGATTCTTGGAAATTCTTTTTATGGAATATTTATATATAAGCAGTTTCAGTTTGCAGCTCTCGGAGGATTTATGAATGTGGCAATGATTTTCACATTTGCTATTGTTGTGTCTTTTTTAGGGCCAATGTTTTCAAAATTCCTGAATAAAAAAGTTGGATTAGCGCCAACTCTTGTTTTTGGAACTCTGCTGATTGCCATGATGCCATTGGTATCTGCTTATAATCCCCATTTTCTGAGTGTTAGCGTGGCAAATGCATTGTCCGTTTTAGGAGCAGCCATACTTGGCATGGGACAAGGACTTTTATTGAGAAAACTCCTGCCTGAAGAAAAAAGAAAAATATTTTTTGCAGCCCTGAGCATTGCAATTGTAATCCCCTTTATTATCCTCATACCAATAGGCTCATGGGTGGCTCAAACAATGGGATTGATTGTTTTGTTCAAGATATTGGCCTTTGTCTTGCTGATACTAGCAGCACCAATATACTTCATTCTTGTGCTCATGGCTAACAAATTAAGGCTTTGAGAGAAAACTTTTATAAACAAAATAGAATACTATTCTTTTATTGGGCCCGTAGCCTAGCCTGGATAGGGCGTCGGCCTTCTAAGCCGAAGGTCAGGGGTTCGAATCCCCTCGGGCTCACTTTTATGACTAAAAAAAAGAGTAAAGGAATTATTCACGAAATTTTTTCTAAAGATAATATTGATTATATTATAGCTGAGCTTGGGGGAGCTTTATCAGGTTATGTGGTTGCAACCCTTGCAACAATTTACTTTAAAAATAGTGGTTTTGGCAATGAATTCAATGCTATTGCTACATTTCTGGCTATGCACACTGCTTTTTGGGCTGGAAACATGATAGCTCACAGAATAGCTTATTCTTATCTATTCAAAGGGCAGCCTTATCCTAAACAATATATTTATGAATTATTAAAAGCAAATAGTGGTGCATTGCTAATTACAGGTGTGCTTCAGATATTACTTCATTATTTCCTATTAGAAACAAGTTTTGTTCCATATTATCTGGCGCCTCTTGTCGGCTACAGTATTCCAGGTCTATTTGGTACAATCTTCAGACAGATTAAGAATTACAAGAGTGGATTGTTTGGATTGAAGGAGAATCCAAAAGAATAATTATTTCTTCATATTTAGTATCCTAATTATTTCTTTTTTTGATATTTGCCTAATATTATCGATTTCTTTTATATTTCTTTTTTTAGAATTCATAATCAATATTTTATCTGCAAATAATAATGCTTCATCAAGATTATGTGTAACCAGAATTGTACTTTGCTCTTGTTTTTTTATTACTTTTTTTATATCTTTCATTAGTTTTTCTTTACTAGCAATATCTACTGCGCTGAATGGCTCATCTAAAAGAAGTATTTGTGGCTTTGGTGCCAATGCTCTTGCTACAGTTGTTCTTTGTTTTATTCCTCCTGACATTTGCCTTGGTAATTTGTTTTTATGAGGGTATATTTCTAAAAGATTCAACATGTTATTTACTATTTTTTTTCTTTTTTTCTTGTCAGAGATATGACTTATTAATGATAATTCTATGTTTTGGTACCCTGTTTTCCATTCCAATAGATTTGCTTGTTGGAAAACTAATGAGGTCAGAAGACTTTTTTTGTTTTTTTCAGACCATATAATGTTCCCTTTGTCAGGTTTTAGGAATCCTGATATTATATTAAGTAAGGTGGTTTTTCCACAGCCATTAGCACCGAGTATGGATATAATCTCTCCTTTTTTTATTTTTAATGAGAAATCTCTCAGAATTATTATTTCTGATTCATCAGGATAACTAAAATAAATGTTTTTTAAATCCAATAAATATGTTTGGTTCATTTTTTAATCCACCCAGTACAAGATCTTTGTCTCTATATATTTTAGAATTAATGCCATTGTATAACCTATAATTCCAATAATAATCATTGTTGCTATTACTATTTCGATGTTAAGCAGCACTCGGTTTATTTCTATGAAATATCCAAGACCTGTGTTTGCAGCTATTATTTCTGCTGCTATTACGGCCATCCATGACATGCCCAAGCCTGTTTTTGAACCTGATAATAAATAAGGAAGACTGTGTGGAAAGACTATGTGTGTGAAGTATTGGATGTTGTTTAGTTGATAATGATGTTTTAATCTTTTGTGCTCGTTTAGAATAGTTTTAACACCAAAGTAAGTACTAGTGAATATTGGAAAAAAGGTTGCTATGAATATAACAAATATTGCAGAGCCATTTCCTATGCCAAACCAGACAATTGCCAGAGGAATCCATGCCAAGGGAGGTATTGGCCTGATAAATTCAATCATAGGATGAAAGTATTTACCTATGCTCTTTGATAAACCCAGCATATAAGCAGTTAATGAACCTGCGAGTAAAGCCAGTGTAAAGCCCAGCAAGGTCCTTTTCAGGCTTGCTATTAAATGAATGGTTATTTCTCCTTTGACTAAAAGAACAACTAGGGTTTTTAGCACAATTTCTGGTCTTGGCAGAAAATAGCTTTTTAATATAATTGACAGAAGGTACCATGCGCATATGAATATGATTATTGATATTATTACTTCTTTAACAGTATGAAGTTTTTTGTTCATTTTCTAATCGCTTATATAACTTTGATCTATTTTTTTGCTAAGAACCAATTTCTTGCTTAGGATTCCCTCTTGATATTCAAAATCTATTTTCTTTTGTGTTTCTTTAATCCAGAAATCAGATATTGTCAGATCTACTTCTTCAATACTGTTGGCATCATAGTTTGGCTCTATTATTTTTAATGATTTTACAAGCGAAAGGTCAAATCTGGATTCCTCTGCAAACCATCCAAAAACTTCTTCCTTATGTTGAGACACATAAAACTGCGCTTCCTTAATTGCTTTGAGAAAGTTTTTCATTTGCTCTGGATGATTCTCAGCATAAGACTTTGACACTACAATAAAGCTTATATCTGTGTATTCTTCGATTGGATAAGCAAGTTTTTTTTGTGCAAATAAAGTAAGACTGGGTTCGCTCCATGAAACAGCATCTACATATGCTCTTTCCAGTGCAGTTCCCATGTCAGACGGCTTTAGGTTCACGAGTTCATAGTCTTTTCCTGCGATGAGTCCTTTTTCTTTAAGAGAATTAACAACATGCGGATAAGGCCCTGTTGCATAAGGCACTCCTATTTTTTTATTTTTCAAATCATTTACACTTTGAATCCCAGAACCTTCTCTAGCCATTAGTTCCATAGGGAAATATGCCAGTTTGGATACAATAATCCAGTCATCTGATTTTGACATTAAATTTACTGCAGGCACCCAGCCTACAAAAAGCACATCCACTTGGTTTGACAGTGCTGCTTCTACCATTGGAGGACCGTAAAGAAAAGAAATCATCTCTGCATTTGCATTATTTTTTTCAAGAATGTCAGTGTTTTTGAGTGCTTGTGCTGTCAACCCTCCATCAGTCCATGTCGTCATCCAGGCCACCTTTAAGGTTTCAGTTTCCTTATTGCAGCTTGTTGTTATTATTGCTAGAAATATTACTGTTATAATAATAATTATTTTTGAGACTTGTTTTTTTGTGGTCATTTTAGTTAGGTGAATAAAAATCTCTATTTAAAAACTATTTACCCCTTCTGACGGTAGTAATAGGAAAGTTTTTTATATGTTGATTAATATTCTCTTATGAATGAACAAACAAATCCTTTTAGACCTAGGCCTTTCAGAAAGAGAAATAGCAGTATTTTTGGTGTTGTTAAAGCTGGGCAGTACAACAACAGGACCTTTAGTTAAAGATTCAGGAGTTCAAAACTCTAAAATTTATGAAACATTAGATAAATTGATGAAAAAAGGTTTATGCAATTATGTTTTAAAAGGAAAAACAAAATATTTTCAGGCTTCTGATCCAAACACCTTAATGAATTTTTATGAAGAAAAAAAAGCAAACTTAAGTGAGACCGTAGATGAACTACAGATAATAAGGCAAAAAAAAGAAGTTGAATATGATGCAAGGATATATGAAGGAGCTCGCGCCATAAAATCTGTTTTTTATGAAATGTATGATTATATTGGAAAAAATAGTGAATATTGCGGACTGCCATTAGGAGAGCTCCTGGCTAAAGAAGAACTACAAATTTTCTGGGCCCAAGTCTTTAAAAAAAGGTTAGATATGAAAATAAGAATAAGAACCTTGCATAATATTAAATGGAAACATATTTTTAAACAATTTTACAGTCAATATGAACTTATCAAAATAAAATACACTAGACAAGAGTTTCCCACAGGAATCTTTATCTTTAAAGACCATTTGTTAAATGTGATATGGGGAAAAAAGCCAGTTGGATTCTTAATAAAATCAAGAGAAAATTATGTTCGATGGCAAAGATTCTTTAATGAGCAGTGGGAAAAAGCTAAAGATTGATTATTTCTTCATATAAAACTTTCTTTTCTTCTCATCAAATCTTTCAATAGCATACCTGAGCATTGTTCTTGGCATTACTTTGTAATGTTTTTTGAGAAATTTTTCTTCTTCTGCCTGGCTAACTCTTTTGCCAATCTCTCTGAGCATCCATCCGACTGCTTTGTGTATTAAGTCATGCTTGTCATGCAGTAAGATTTCAGCAATTTTAAGTATATCTTTGGTTTCTTTATTGTTGATAAAACTAAAAGTTGCAAGAACAGAGATTCTTTTCTCCCACAAGCTCTTTGATTTTGCAAGTTTATAGAGTATTTTTCTGTCTTTATCCAACAGGTAGTTTCCAACAATATTTGGAGCAGATAAATCAATTAAATCCCAGTTATTGATATGTTGAGTGTTTTTTAAGTAGAAATCAAATATTTGTTTTTTACCCTTAAGATCTGATTTTTTGTATTTGTCTATAAGAATGAATAATGCTGATAATCTATGCTCATGAATTTTGCTGCTAAGTAATTCCTGAACATCTTTTAAACTTAAATCAATATAGTTCTTTGCAACTTTTCTTTGAACAGGAACCTTTATTCCTAGAAAAACATCCCCTTCAGCATATTCTCCAAGTCCTGTTTTGAAGAATCTTTGCAATAGCTTTGCTTGCTCCGGGTTTGCAAGCTTTTTCAGGTCTTTTTTGACGTCTTTTGCATTCATTATCAACTGAGTTATTAGTACTCTTATTTAACTTTTTTCGTAAAATTTTCGTTATCGCATAACTTTTTTGTTATGCGAGTCAAAAATTTGTTTTTTTCGTAAAATTTTCGTTCTCCACTGGACATCTCTAAGTCAGGCTTACATATTAGTTCTGATTTTGTTTTTTTATCGAAAAATATTTAAACAATCGTATATTTTATGATACATATGTATCTAAAAAGAAACAAAGAACTTGGGATAATAATGCTATACCTAAACGATTATAAGAAACAGTTTTACCTAAGGGAAATAAGCAGATTAACAAAGACACCTCTTAAGACAACACAGAACAAGATAAAAGAACTTGAACAAAAAAACATACTTATAGGAAGCCAGGAAGGAAAAAATAAATACTTTAAACTAAATTTAAGCAATATACAAACAAAATTCTATCTTTTACAAGCAGAGATATATAAAACATTCTTGTTCCTGGAAAAATATCCTGTATTCAAAACCTTTCTAAAAGAAATTAAAACATTAACTCCTTTAATTATTTTTGGAAGCTTTGCTAGATTCAAAGCAGATAAGAATTCAGATTTGGATTTATTAAAAATATCAATGAATGAATTAAAATTACCTCTTCATCTGCTTCCATACGAACTTCATAAGATTGATATGACAGAAGCAACTTTTATAAAATCACTAAGCCAACAAGAAACAATAATAAAAGAGATAGAAGAAAATCATGTCATCCTAAACAATCATTCTTTTTATGTTGATAATATGTGGAGTTACTATGCAGGATAAGAAATTGAGTTGGTGTTTTGGAATTAAAGATGGATTAAGAATAGTTGAGCCAAACAAAAGACTTTCGGATTTGTATCTAAAAGAAGCTAAATCATCATTAAAAAGAGCAGAAAAGGATTTTGAAGACAATGACTTGCTCTGGAGTACTGTAGTTATCTATTATGCAGATTATTATGCATTATACTCTTTTCTGCAAAAAATAGGTGTTAACTGCGAGATTCATTCTTGTTCAATATCAGCAGTAGGTTTTTTATTAGGAGATGATAAAATAAATGTGGTAAATCAACACAAAGAAAAAAGAATAGATGCCCAATATTATATAAAAATTGGTAAAGAAGCACAGGTTAAACAAATACTTAAAGAAGCAAAATTATTTGTATCATTGTTTGATGAGATTGTTTCTAATATTACTAATAATGAAATTGAGAAGTATAGAAGCGAACTGAAAAAAATTGCTCTAAAAAAGAAATTCAAAGAATTATCTGAAGAAATACAAAAAAAATTCAGAAAACATAAGATTTCTAAAAATGACCTAGACCAAGCAATCAAGAATGCAAGAAAGAAATGATTCTGGAAATTCTATTTTTTTCGTAACCTTTATTAAGCCTGTTTTTCTCAGTCTAATGTACTGCGAGCACTGGACATGTTGACGTCAGTCTTATATATAATCATCCTTCCATTAATTTATGCTTTCATCAACTCGGGGCGAGATGAAAAATAAATTAACTCTAGAACTTGCACAAATAGCTGCACTTATAACTTCAGATGGTCATTTGCAAATAAAAGAATGGAGGTATCTAACTTCTTTTTATTCAAAAGATTTAGATGAAATAAATAGAGTTAAAAAATTATTTAAAAAAGTATTTGATGTTGAAGGAAGAATATATGAAGATAGAAGTCCGGGCAAAAAAGTTATAACTCTTAACTTAAGGTATAAATTATTCTTTATTTCTAAATCAACTGCTTTGTTTCTTAAACGAGTTGGTGTTCCTAAAGGTAACAAAACAAACACTCCTTTTCAAGTTCCGGGGTGGATTATAAATGGTTCTAATGAAATAAAAAGTGCTTATCTTAGAAGTTTGTTTGATTGCGAAGGTTCAATTTTTTTCACAAAGCAATATAAGAATTATGTACGGTGGCGAATCTCTTTGACTTTTTGTAAAAATAAAGATTTATTAGATGATGGCTTACGATTCTTGAGTCAAATAAGATCTTTGTTAAATAATTTTTATATTAAGGCTTCCCCTATTAGATATTGGAATCTAAATATTAGAAAAGACGGTTCTCAAAGTGTAGAGATGCGTTTTGAAATAGAGAAGTCTTCTTTCGGAAACTTTTATAAATATATAGGCTTTAACACACCCAATAAGCAGATAAAGCTTTTGTCTGCTTTAGCAGGAGAGCGACCTTAGTTTTTGCGGGAGTAAAGACTATCATTTTTGAGGTTTTTTCCTAAGGCCAAGCGGCTAAGGCAAGTGGCTGCAACCCACTGATCGGGAGTTCGAGTCTCCCCTCCCGCTCTCCTTTTACTATTCTTGAAAATGGCAAAAAAGAAAATCCTGATTAAAAAAGAGAAAAAAATTCAAGTGGATGATAAAGAGAGAGTTATTTCCGGTTTTGAAAAGCATTATGTTGATGCTGACAAGGATTTTCACACAAAACATGGAATAATATCTAAGAAAGACCTGCTAAAAAAAGCAGGCTCTGTTGTAAAAGTCAAAAACCATGAATTTATTATTCTTGACCCTGTTTTTCTTGACCATTACAAGCGCATTAAAAGAATGGCGCAGATAATCACACTTAAAGATATTGGTGCAATTATTGCTAACACAGGCATTACAAAAGATTCTGTTGTTCTTGATGCTGGTTCTGGTTCAGGTGCAATTGCTTGTTTTCTTGCAATGCTTGCCAAGAAAGTTATATCTTATGATATTGATAAATCCAGTCTTGAAACCACCACAGAAAACATTCAATCTTTGGGCTTAAGGAACATCACTGTTAAAGAAGGCAACATATATTCTTATACAAAGATTAATGAGAAAAATATAGATATATTTGTGCTTGATGTTCCTGATCCTGGGAAAGCAATAAAGACAGCACAAAAAGTGCTAAAGATTGGCGGATTTCTGGTTATTTATCTTCCAAACATTACTCAGGTGCAGGATTTTGTCAAAGAATTACCTGAAGAATTATTAATAGAAAAAACAATTGAGGTTATTGAGAGAGAATGGGCTGTTGATGCCAAGAGAAGCAGGCCAAAAACAAAAGACCATGGGCATACAGCTTTCTTGACATTTGTTAGGAAGTTAAAATGAATAAACTAAAAAAAGAACTCCGTGTTTTAGGAATTGCAGACACTTGCTTTGATAAGTTTGACCCTCTGCAGAAATATGTGAGAGTTGTTGCTACTCTTTTTCGAGGCGGCAACTTTATGGACGGTCTTCTTTCTTGTAATGTTAAGAAAGATGGAGAAGATGCAACTCTTAGAATAATTGAGATGGTTAAGGATTCTAAGTTCAGACCACAGATTCAAGCTATTTTTTTGAAAGGAATTGCTGTTGCTGGCTTTAATGTGATTAATCCTGTTGTTCTGAACAAAGAATTAAAGATTCCTGTGATTATTGTCATCCGAGATCATCCCGATTATAAAAAAATATTTGCTGCATTAAAAGGCCTTCGCATGGATAAAAAAATTGATATTATTAAGAAGATGCCAAAGCCAGTTAAGATAGATGATATTTATGTTCAGCATGTTGGTATAAATCTGGAAGACACAAAGAAATTGCTAAAAATAACATGTACTCATTCTAATTTGCCAGAACCTATTCGTGTTGCTCATTTAATTGCGTCTGGTCTTTCTGAAGGCCAGAGCTGAAGAAGAACCTAAGAATATAAGCACCAAGCTCATGATTAATACATGAAAAAACATTTTTATTGCATATGCATTAAAAAATACTTGTGGAAACATTTTGATTAACAAGTAATTTACTGGAAAAGTATAATTTCCCTGCGGAAACAATAATCTATGAAATGCATCGAAAAATGCAGGAAAATTCAAGCTTAGGAAAAAAATTATTGCGAGCACAGCCAAAGTTGCTATGCCTCCATAAATTAGAATTCTTCTGAAATTCAAAGCATAGTCTTTGAGCTGGTTAAGACGAAGAATAAATATGATGAGAAGAACAAAGGCTGCGATCCCAAGAGCCTTAGCCCAGATTATAATGTATCTGACATCTTCCAAATGAGATCTTTCTGCTTCTGAGAACACTGCCAGTTCTGGTATTTCATTAATTTCAGTATTTCCACTAGTTAAGTATTTAATTAAATAGTCAACTGTGTTCCTTATGCCAAAGACACCAATTTCTTCATATATGCCGCTCTGCTCAAACTGCTTGTCATATAATTTCTTGTCAAACAAGACCATAAAAAAGCTGGCTGAGAACAAGATAATGATTATTAAGATTGCAGAGAGAATTACAAGTGTTTTTTGCTCTGTTGGTTTTTTCTTTATTTCACCCACCCTCTGTTATGAATGTTGCTGCTTATAAAAACCTTTCCAACAATCTTTCACTACTGAAAAGTAGCTAAAAATCAAAACATTTATAAATGATAAGAATAGCAATATGTCTAAATTATACATTTTAGGGGGAATATTTTGCCAATCAAACAATTCATAATCACAAAAAAAGTTGCTAAGCATAGTAATCAAGCAATCATTGTTGTCCCTAGGATTCTTGAAAACTATCTAAAGCCGAAAACAATTGTAAGACTGACAATAGATGTTCTAGAGGAGGTGGAAACAAAATGACCCTATCTAATCCTCTGACAAATCAGGAAGGAATCCGACTTTCTTTAAAACAGATTCTTGGCAATGATTACAAGACTTTTCTTCAGGACTTTATCTACAAACCTGTTGAAGAATGGCTGGACCAGGGAAAAATTGATGTTCTTACTGTTGAGCGCTTGACTAAGCTTGTTAAAAAAAGCGGCAATAAGCTGTTTGACATTCCTGCAATTCAGATGAAATATGCTACAAAACATACTGTTGCTGGAGGTGAATTATTCAGAGTAACCCTTCCAATAACCAAAGACCTTGCAATTGACAATTTTGTCAAATTATTCTCAACAAAAGAATCATACAAAAGAGCTCTGGATATGCAAGAAAGGGTTTACACTCATCTTCAGGGAACAGACTTGGAAAACATAATTGTTCCTCCTTCATTCACTAATGATAATAAACAGATTATATCCTATCCAATGATTAATGCAAGCTCATTTGCAGATGCTTGCCAGGATATGAATCCTCAGGAAAAAGAAGAAACAATAAAGAACATTATTGATACTTATCAAAGATTGTCATTGAATCTCACTGAAAACAAGTACATATTCCAAGATAAAAAAGGAAAACAAACCTTGGACGATTTATTAACAGTAGAAAAAGCTTTTAACAAATTCTTTTTTCAAAGAATGCAAGATTATGATCAGTTGTCCTCCCAGGGGCTTCATGTACCTGCTGAAAGAGAGAATCTTAAACAAGATATCAATGAACATTTAGCCGAATGCTTTACAGAAATTAATAATGCAAATAATTATGTGATTCACAGAGATTTAATACATAGCAATGTTTTGATTGATGAAGATAATATTAAAATAATTGACATGGAAGGCTTAAGCAAGGGATTCTTAGAATTTGATTATGAAAGACTCTTAACCAAAGTAGGAGTTGATTATGATGCACAGGAAAGAATTATAAGTTATGCCTCTGGAAACCTTGCGAATTTAGAAGGCAGAGAATTAACAGAACAAGATATACAAGCATCTCATAAAAGATATGCTTTGAATGCTGTTGTTCAGGACTTGTTAACAGCAGTCAGATATAAGATGAGGTCAAATCATGTTAAGAAATCCAAAATTAAACTTGATTTCAAGAATAGACGTTTGAAGAAAACTCCTGTTATTGAGAAGTCCACGGCTTTATCAACAATGGCAGATGTTGCTTATACTCTTGCCTTGAATAGGCTTGACCATGTTGTTGAAAAAAGCTTGCTGCCGGGAGATTTCAAAGAAAAAATCACAGAATACATAGGAACATTTGATGATTCACTCACAGATTTAGGGAGTCAGTTGGGAGATTATCTGAAAGATTATAATCCTCATGCTCTTGGTTCTCAGGAAAACATGGCTTCAATACAGATCAAAGAGTACCTGCTTGACCAGACAGATGACAAGCAAAAAAATAAAACACTGAGAAAACTGAAACAAGGCCTAAAAAGAGGTAAGAACATCAGAACCTGGCAGAAGTGGACTGTTTATGGAGCCATTGCACTTGCTGCTGTTGCTGGTGCCAGCTGGTATGTTATGAATAAAAAAACAAATAATCTAGAGCAAGAAAAAATTCAGTTAAAAAAAGATATGGACTTGGATACAAAGGTATCTCTTTTGCAAATGGCTCGTGAAAAAGATGAGGATATAAGGATGTTTCTGGCAGAAGCCAGGATTGAGTATGCTGAAAAACAATTTAAAGATACTAGAACTGGCAGATTATTTTATTTAAATCATTACCTTGCTATTGAAGCAATTAGGCAAACAGGTTCTGAAGATTATGATGTCTTAAGACCTTATTTAGAAGAAAACCATATATATTTTTATTTTACTGTTGATGAAGTAATTAGGCAAGATGGTTATGTTGATACTCCTATTCGTATGGATGTGAATAAAGGTATAACTATAAAAAATTGGTTTAAAGAAACAATGGATTTAGCAACTGCTGCTTATGATTCTAAATTTGGTCCTTCTAAAAAGTAACTAGCTTTGTATAATTAGTATGTGCCCCAGAACATTAATGATTAATTCTGTAATGTTGTAGAACTTCTGTAATAATACTGCTTCTTTTACTGATTTTGTTTTATTTGTTGCTGTTTCAATTGTTTTTATTATTTCATCCCTGTGCTCTGCCAATGCAATTGCTTTGTCATCTGAATACTTGTAATAAATTTCATATAATTCTCTTAAGAGCTTGTTGATTTTAGCGTAAAGGTTTTTGTTTTCTTTTGATAATTTCAAGTTGTTATCTGTTATGTATGATACTAATTTCTTATAATCGTCTCCTATAAATTCAAGGTTATTTACCACACAATAAACATCTGGTGTTTTATTATATTTTGAATATCCTCTTTTGTTCAGTATTCTGAAGCAGTAGTCTGTGAAATTATTAACATTTTGTTCCATGTCTTTAATATATTCCAGGTCTGTTTGCGATGCAAATATTGCTTTTTCACTTTCTTCTGAAATAGTTAGGAGCAAGAGAAATACTCTTCTCAGCATTGGCTCAAAACTTTCTTCATTTATGTATGATATTTCTTTGAGTTCTACAAAGTCTTTGCCTTGATTTACCACTTCCATACCTATGAGATCTTTTGCTCTTTTTTGTATTGTTCTTGCTTTTTCTATACTGTCAATCTTTATTCTAATAACATCATAGCCTGCAAGATAACGCGCCACTACGATTCTTTTCATTAGCAGGTCAATGGTTGTAACATCTATTTCTGTTTTGCTCATCTGAAAGCTCTTGGCTGTTGAAAGTTGGAGACTTCTTTCTTGCTCATCTATGTCTATTTCATCTCCTTGTTTTAATCCGTATTTTTTTACCCATTTGCTTGGCAGAGATGTTACTAGGGTTGCATTGCCTAGTTTGATGATTTTTCTTTTCATGCTCTAGAAGAGGGTAAAGTAAGTATATAAATATTTCGAAAATATAGGGATTAATATTAGTATATATAGTATATGGACAAAATATATATTTTATTAACTAGTTATTCTTGAGTGACAGCATATGAGAGAGTTTTACTTAGCTATGAGTAGTAAAAGGTGATATAAAATGAAAAAAATTAATTTTGTTGTTTTAGCAAGCCTTGCTTTGCTTGCATTATTAATAGCTGGATGCAGCCAGACACCGACAGGAGAAGTTGTTAAAAAAGAAGAAGTAATTAAGATTGGTTTTATTGGTCCTCTTACAGGGGATGCTGCTGTTGTTGGCATTGGTGAAAAGAATGCAGTTGATATAGCAGTAGAAGAAATAAATAATGCAGGAGGAATAGATGGAAGACCTTTACAAGCAATCTTTGAAGATGGTAAATGTAGTGGTAAAGAAGCAGCTACTGCAGCTCAGAAATTAATAAATATTGATAATGTTAAAATAATTTTAGGAGGTGCCTGTTCAAGTGAAACCTTAGGAGCAGCTCCTATAACAGAGGCAAACAAAGTAATTCTTTTCTCAGCTTTTTCAAGCAGCCCTGACATAACATATGCAGGAGACTATGTTTTTAGAACAACGATACCAGACACTCACCCAGACTTAATTGGTCCGTTATTGCATTATATAGCAGAGAACAAAAGGATTGCTATAATAACAGAGAATAGTGATTATGCTATAGGAATAAGAAAAGGACTTAAGGAACAATTACCCTCTTTTAATGTTGATATTGTAGCAGATGAGCGCTATGCTTCGGGAGAAAAAGATTTCAGGACTTATCTGACAAAGATAAAATCAGTAAATCCAGATGCCTTGTTTATCAATGTAGCTACCAGTGGTAATACTCCTGGACTTATAATAAAACAGGCTGCAGAACTAGGCATGGATGTAAAAATATACGGCAATTTTCTATTATTTGCACCTGAGTCTGTAGAACTTGTTGGTGACTTGCTTGAAGGAGCAAAGGTATTTGATGCTCCACTCTTAGACAAGTCTAATCCCAAAGCAGATGCTTTCATGGAAAAGTATAACTCAAGATACAAAGAGCCTTTCAGCTTTTGGGATGCAGGAGCAAGATATGATACTGTTTACATAACCAAGAATGCACTTGAAGAGTGTGGCGAGGACACTGATTGCATAAGAGACTACCTCTATGATATGGACTGGTACTTAGGAACCATTGGGAAATACAAGTTTGATAAGAAAGGAGATGTGTTGGGAATAAAAGGAGCAGTTAAGGAGTTAGTTAATAGAGAAGCAGTGCTTGTAGAATATAGTGAGGCAGTGATTAGGTAATGATAACCACACATCATACCTGTGATGCTGTTAGAATACTTGTAGCTATTATGAGACAAGTAGGAACCGACCCAGATGACATCAAGAATGCATTGCACAGAGTGAAGTATGATGGACTAAGGGAGGAAGTTTACAGAATTTTATCTGAATAATAATATTTTTTTATTTTTTTTATATTAAATTGTTTTATAATTGAAAATGGAGGGATAAAAATGGGAGCAAAAGATTATTTAGCAGGGGCTTTGGTTGCTAGTTTTATAGGCGTCTTTTCAACAGGAATAATAATGCATTCGAAAGGCAGGGCGGTTCCTTACAACAATATTGTGGAACAGGATTTTGCCGTGCCAAGAAAAATTCAAATATATTGTCGAGATATGAATTTAGATGGCATTCCTGAAACCATGCTGAAATATGATGGCAAGCCTTACTATCTGAAATTAAATGATCAGGGCGAACTTGTTATTGCACCGTACCAATTAGACTGAGTTGAAAATCAAATATGAACTGAGGGTTTTGATGAAAAGCTTTAAATAACTATTTTACGAGAATTAGGTTAAAGTGAGTATTGTTGTTCAATTATTGATAAATAGTATTATTGCAGGTAGTATTTATGCTTTGATAGCCTCTGGCTTCAGCCTAATTTATTCTGTGGCTAAGTTCATGCATTTTGCTCATGGCGCTGTTGTTACTGTGTCTGCTTTTATTTTGTTTTTCTTTGCAGGAATGCTTAAATTTCCTTTTTGGCTGTCAGCCATCTTAACAATCATCTTTGCAGCATTGTTTGGCTTGTTAATGAACTTGTTGTGTTATAGGCCTATGAGAAAGCGAAAAGCAACAAATGCAGTATTGCTAATTGCCAGTCTGGCAATGTTTATCTTGTTCCAGTCTTTGATGATTGCAGTGTTTGGAGCTGACATTAAAACTGTGCGCTTAGGACAGATAAGCACAGGCTTAAATGTTTTTGGAGGAATAATAACCGAGTTGCAGATAATCATTGTTCTAGTGTCAGTTATTCTCCTTGTATTATTATGGCTTTTTATGAAAAAAACAAGACTTGGAAAAGCTATGCGAGCAGTTGCTGATAATAAAGAAGTTGCCCAGACTGTGGGCATTAATCCTGAGAAAATCTACAACATAACATTTATGATTGGCAGTGCTATTGCAGGCATTGCAGCAGTGCTAATTGCTCTTGAGCAGAATGTTGAGCCTAACATGGGCTTTAGTTTAATCATCAAGGGTTTTACAGGTGCGATTATTGGAGGAATTCACATGGTGCCTGGTGCAGTGCTTGGTTCTTACCTACTTGGATTGGTTGAGAACTTTGGAATTTGGTTCCTGCCATCTGGCTACAAAGATGCAATTGCATTTGTTCTCTTATTTATATTCTTGTTAATCAGGCCTCAAGGAATACTTGGGATTAAAAGAGGTGTTAATAATAAATGATAGAAGCCTACTTAATCCATATCTTAATTTTGATTTGCATTTACATAGTCTTGGCTGTAAGCTTGGATTTAACTGTTGGTTTTGCAGGAATGCTTAACATGGGTCATGTTGCGTTCTTTGGAATAGGAGCATACACTTCTGCATTGCTGACACTTGGAGGAACTCCATTTTTGCCAGCACTCATTGCAGGAGCAATAATGGCAGGTATTGCAGGATTTGTATTGTCGCTTCCAACAACAAAACTTAAAGGAGATTATCTTGCAGTTGCAACCCTTGGCTTTGCATTTATAATTGAGAGTGTTCTGAAAAACTGGGTTTCATTAACAAGAGGCCCTCTGGGTCTGCCAGGCATTCCAAGGCCAGAATTCTTTGGCATAACAGTCAGTTCGCAGCTAGGCTACTTAATTTTTAGCGCAGTTGTAATGGCTATTTGTGTATTCTTGATTGTCAGAGTTGAAAAAAGTCCGTTTGGTAGAATGCTTGAAGCAACAAGAGATGATGAAGTCGCTGCCAGTACATTAGGAAAAGATGTTTACAAAACAAAAGCAATTGCCCTGACTGTTTCTGCTTTTTTTGCAGGAATAGCAGGAAGTCTTTATGCTCATTATATATCCTTTATTGATCCGACTACTTTCAGTTTGCTGGAAGTAATCTTGTTATTCAGCATAATTATTGTTGGCGGCTTGGGAAGCAGCAAAGGAGCAATAGTGGGCGCGATCATATTATTAATACTTCCAGAGCCTTTAAGATTCCTGGGATTTCCAAGCAGCATTGTAGGGCCTGCCAGGCAGATACTTTATGCATTAATTTTGTTGTTAATACTTTATTTCAGGCCAAAAGGAATATTTGGCAGAGTAGAACTTGGTGAATCATAATGAATACAAAACAGCCAGATACAATACTAGAATTCAATAATGTATCGAAACATTTTGGAGGGGTCAAAGCAGTTAGGAACTGCTCTTTTTATGTTAAAAAAGGCCAGATAACAGGCTTAATCGGTCCTAATGGCGCTGGAAAAACAACTGCTTTTAACTTAATTACTGGTCTGCTGAAAACCAACAGCGGCAATATAATATTTATGAATGAAGATATAACAGATAAGCCAACACATTATATTGCTAACAAAGGCCTGGCAAGGACTTTTCAAAAAGTAAGACTATTTGATAATTTGACAATTGAAGAAAATCTGTTGCTTGCAAAGCATCATCCTGGAGAGAATTTCTTTAAATCATTTTTTTTCACAAGAAAGCCGAGCAAATCCCTATTGAAAAAAGTCAAACAGGTTGTGAACTTGGTTGGACTGACAAAGCCATTATCAACATTAACATCTGAATTATCTTATGGGCAGAAAAGATTAGTTGAACTTGCAAGAGCATTAATGATGGATTATAAATTATTAATGCTTGACGAGCCAACAGCAGGAGTTAATCCATTTATTAGAAAAAGATTAAAGGTTTTGCTGAGAAAACTCAGAAGTCAGGGGAAAACAATATTATTGATTGAGCATGACATGGATTTTGTAATGAGTTTATCAGATGAGGTGATAGTGCTTGATGCAGGAAAAAAATTAATGGCTGACAAGCCAGGAAAAGTAAGAAAAAACAAAAAAGTCCTTGAGGCTTATTTAGGAAAATGATTTTATCAATTAAGGATTTAGCAGCAGGGTATGGAAAGTTCAGGGTTTTGGAAGATGTAGATATAACCATAAAACCTGATGAGATTGTTGCTCTTATTGGTCCTAATGGCGCTGGCAAGAGCACTGTTCTCAAATCCATATTTGGCTTGACAACAAATTATGGTGGAAAGATAATTTATAGAGACAAGAATATTACAAAGTTAAATACCAGTGAGTTAGTAAGATTAGGAATTAGTTATGTGCCTCAGGGAAGACAAGTGTTTTCTTCTCTTACAGTTAAAGAGAATCTTGAAATGGGAGCTTTTATCACAGATGACAAAGTATTGATAAAAAAGAAGATGAAAGATGTGTTTGCAAAGTTTCCAGTGCTCAAAGAAAAAACAAATCAATATGGTTTTGCTCTGAGCGGAGGACAGCAGCAAATGCTGGCAATGGGAAGAGCACTCATGCAGGACCCTCAGTTGTTGCTTTTAGATGAACCAAGTCTTGGTCTTTCTCCAAAACTAACAAAGGAAATCTTTCAAAAAATAATAGATATAAATAAAGAAAGAACAGCAGTTTTGATTGTTGAGCAGAATGCAAAGCAGGCAATAAAAATTGCGCACAGGACTTATGTTCTTGAAGATGGTAAAGTCGCTCTGACAGGCGGAAAAAACATCGTCAATAATCCCAAGATAAAGAGTATATATTTAGGAGGGAGATAGTTTTATTATCGCAAATATTATAAAATCGTTCTGATTACTTTTTCTTATTGAGAGGATTTTCATGGCAAAAAACAATTATATACAAACTGCAAAACAAATATTAGCTCTTGCTGATGTGAAGATTAATGGCAGCAGGCCTTGGGACATTCAAGTGCATGATGAAAGAATTTACAAAAGAGTTCTTAGCCAGGGCACACTAGGCCTTGGAGAAAGTTATATGGACGCCTGGTGGGATTGCAAAGCACTTGATCAGTTCTTTCATAAATTCTTAATGGCTAATTTAAGAGACCAAGTGCAAGGAGCACCTGTATTGATGATTGCTCTGAAGGCAAAACTGTTTAATCTTCAAAAAAAATCCCGAGCATATAATATTGGGAAAGCTCATTATGATATAGGCAATGACCTATACAAACTAATGCTTGATAAAAGAATGAATTATAGCTGCGGCTATTGGAAAAATGCAAAAACCCTTGACCAGGCGCAGGAAGCAAAACTTGACTTAATCTGCAAAAAACTAGGATTAAAAAAAGGCATGCGAGTACTTGATATAGGATGCGGTTGGGGAGGCTTTGCAAAATATGCTGCAGAGAAATGTAAAGTAAAAGTTGTGGGTATAACTGTTTCCAAAGAACAGGCAAAACTTGCAGTAGATATATGTAAAGGATTAAATGTTGAAATAAAATTAGAAGATTACAGAAATATTAAAGGCAAGTTTGACAGAATAGTATCTGTTGGAATGATAGAACATGTCGGATATAAGAACTATAGAACTTATATGGAAATTGCAAATAATTGTTTAAAAGATGACGGTTTGTTTCTCTTGCATACAATAGCAGGCAACAAGAGTTCTGTTATAGGAGAGCCATGGATGCATAAATATATTTTTCCTGATGGAATGCTTCCTTCTCCTGTTCAGCTGACAAAAGCAATCGAAGGATTGTTTATGATTGAAGACTGGCATAATTTTGGAGCAGATTATGATAAAACATTAATGGCTTGGTATGATAATTTTACAAAGAACTGGAATGAAATAAAAAAGAATCCAAAATACGATGACAGATTCTTTAGAATGTGGGAATATTATATACTAAGCTGTGCAGGAGGTTTCAGAGCAAGAAACAACCAGTTATGGCAGATAGTGCTTTCAAAAAAAGGAATTCCTGGCGGATATGAAAGTTTGAGGTGATTTTTCTATTTCAAATATTTGCTATGCACTTTCAAATATTTTCTTGCAAAATAATTGAAAAATTTTTCTTCGTCTTTTTGCAATGCTTTGTAATAACCTTTTCGTTTCTTGTACTCGATTATCAGCATTGGATATCCTGCGCTCCAAAGCGTATTATTTATTATGAGTCTTCCTATTCTGCCATTGCCATCTCCAAAGGGATGGATCTTCTCGAATTGATAATGTGTTTTGGCTGCTAATTCAACAGGGTTTGTTTCTTTATTTTTTTTATAGAAATCAATTAGTTTTTTCAGTAGTTTTTTAATTTCTTGCCAGTCAGGTGCTGTGTGGTTTCCAACTCTCACATTGTATTCTCTTATTATTCCTGCAATGTCTTGTTTAGTGTCTTTGAATAGTTCTTTGTGCCATTTTATCATTGTTTTTATGCTTATCTTTTCTTTGTTTTTTAGTATTTTTAGAAAAAGTTCTGAGTGTGATTCTGTTTCTTTTACATCTTTTAATGGTTTGTTTGGCGCTATTTGGTCTTCTATTATTTCTCTTGTTTCTTCTAGTGTTATTGTTGAGCCTTCTATTGCGTTTGTGTTATAGGTTAATTCTATCGAAATCTGTTTTTTTATCTTGTTTTTTATGCTTTCAGGGTATTTTTTCCACTCTTTTTGAAAGCCTTGTTTTATTTTCTCTAGTTTTTTATACAATTCTTGTTTAGATGTTTTTTCTTCAAAAGCTTTTTTTATTTCTTCTATGATTACAGGTATTTCTTTACCAAGATATTTTTCTCTAGTCACCACTTTGCCCTTTATTCTGAATGAATGCTGAAGATAATAGTATTCTTTGCTGCCTTTTTTTCTTTTTATTACTCTCATAAGAATAAGTACCATTACATAATATTTAAATGTTGGCTTTTTATTAATTTTGTAATGGTAAGTTAAGAATAATACAATTTTCCTGTTCTTTTCTGTTCTTTGTCTTTTTGGCTGCCTAGCTTGTTGATGCGAGGTCTTTTGCTTTCTTCATCTCTTCTGAAGGTTACGTCGATGTGGTCAAGGAAGTGATTCATGCCTTCTTCCATTGGGAATGGGCCTGTTACTTTGCCATGCACTGCTGGTTTTCCTTCAAAAACAGTGAGCCTGTCAGAAATTGTGTCAATAAACAATAAGTCATGATCAACTATAAGTGCACTTCTGCCTGTAATCTTTAGCATATCTCGTATAATCTTTCCTAAGCTTAGCCTTTGTTCTACATCAAGATAAGCAGATGGTTCGTCCATAAGAATCAAATCAGAATCTTCACTCAAACATTTTGCAATCCACACTCTTTGCAACTCTCCACCACTTAGCTCATTTAATTTTCTCATTAATAAATTCTTTAAGCCCAGTGGCTTTACAAGCTGAGCATCATATTTGTGAACTGCAAGCGGAATAAAACTCATAACAAGTTCATCACTTGAATCAAGATACTGTGGCTTATAACTTATTCCAAGTCCTTCTAATTCATGACCTTTGATTTCACCTGCAAGAACTCTTACAAAAGTTGTTTTTCCAATGCCGTTTTCTCCAAGAACACCAACAATATCCTGCTTATAGATATTTCCTTTTTCTGCTACTAATTCAAAGCTTTCAAGTTTTTGCTTGAAACCTTCCCACTCTGTTAATAAATGCATTCGTTTCATGTCAATAGGAGGTCTGGCTTCAAATTTTATTGTTTCATCCCTGAACCTCACATTTTCTTCTTTTAAAAATCCAGACAAATAAACATTAATACCACCTTTTGCACTCTTTGGCTGACTTACAACTCCAAAAGCACCTGGTTTACCATACATCAAATGAATCAAGTCAGCCATGTAGTCAAGAATTATCAGGTCGTGCTCAACAACAATTACGCCAGTTTCTTCATTAACAAGGTTTCTTATGAACTGACTTATCTTAAGTCTTTGCTTGACATCCAGAAAACTGGTTGGTTCGTCAAAAAAATAAACATTTGCTTTTTTCAGAACACAGGCAGCAATAGCAACTCTTTGAAGTTCACCGCCACTAATCTTAGAAATATCATGGTCAAGAATCTCTTTTAACTCTAGCACTTCAGCCATTTTGTCAAGTTCTTTTTTCTCGTCAACTTTGACAAGCAAATCCTTGACAGTTCCTTTGTATTGCTTAGGAATCAAATCAACTTGCTGAGGCTTGTAACTAATAACAACTTCGCCTTTTTTGAGCTTTTCAAAAAAACCCTGCGCCTCACTACCTTTAAAATAATCAATCAACTCATCATAACTTGCTTCTGCCCCTGGAATTCCAAAGTTAGGCTTTTCAATACCTGCAAGAATTTTAAGAGCAGTGGTTTTTCCAATGCCGTTTTTTCCAACAATACCAACAACTTTTCCATTGATTGGGATTGGCAGGCTGTAAAGAGCAAAACCATTTTTTCCATAACGATGCACAGGTTCTTTTTTTAATTCCTCTGGCAGATTAACTATGTGAATTGCTTCTAAAGCGGGTTTAGTGCAAATTCCGCATCCAATGCATAAAGCTTCATCTATTAAAAGCTTTGAACCCTCAAAATACATGCAATCACTTCCTGTTCTATTAACAGGACATAAACTTTGTATGTGTTTTTTCAAAGCCATATCTTTTAGTTTGTTATTGTCAACAATAGCTAATCTTGTCATTTAATTCCAAACCTCATTCCATTCTTCTAATAATTGGGCTTCTTCTTGAGTATTTATAGGTTTCCAATATGACTCTGATTTAAGACGCTTATTTAAGTATTCATATACTTTTTTGGATTTGAAATAAAGTAATTTCCTTGTTTCTTTTAGATCATATCCAAACATTTCTTTAATGATTTTTCTTATTCCCTCTTCATCAATATCGCTCTTTTTAAGGTTTCTTCTGTGAATTCTTATTCTGTAGTTGCCATCGATTCTTATTAAATCATGTATCCTTGATAAATTTGTATCTACCTTTTCACTGTCTCTTATATTCATTTTTTCCTGTTTTAATCCTCGTCTAAGTATTTTTAAGAATTCTTTTTGTTTTCGTTGATGAGCAAAACCGATTTGTGTGAATTTCTTTAGTTCTTGAATATTAATGGTAATTAATATATTGTTTTTTTTTGTTTTAATACCTATGTTTTCCAAATATGATTCACATTCAGTTAGTAGATTATTATCTGAAGAACATAAATCTATTGTACCATCTTTATTCACACTCCCGTCTGTGTCAAAACATCCTCTCCAGAAGTATTTTTCTAAATCTTTCTTACTCTGATTTAGTATAATTGGTTTTCTTAATACAACTTCTTTTTTCTTTCCATAAGGCAAGCCAAAGAAGAAGTTTAGAAACCTACAAAAAGGTTTGTTATTTGCTGTTAAAATACATTTTGTTTTCTTTAATTTTATACTTGATTTCATCCCTAAATTTTCAAGTAAATTTGATAAGTTAACTACGAATTTGTGAGATTGAAGTAATCTTTCTTTGTTAGAGCTTCCATCCACCAAAACCCATCTTTTGCCTGTTTTATCTATATGACCGTCTCCAACTGAGCATCCACAGAGATAAAATATTTTTGGTGTTAATAATTCATCTAATGTTTTCGGACAGTAAAATTTGCTTTTATTTAAGAAATCAGTAATGTAATCAATTTCTTTTATGAATTCTGCAAATTCTTCATTATCTTTGCTTAATATTCTTAAAAGAATAAAAGGAATTATTCTGGTGTTAAACCATCTATTAACCCCTTCTTTTGTGACAATTCTTCGATCAGTATATTTTTCTAGAATTATTATAATTTCTTTTTTATCTTTGAATCTGTTTTTAATTTTATTTAAGAGTTTTTGAGTTATTTTCACATAAATGGTTTTTTGTAGCGGTTGACATAGTTCATCTTTCTTAATGAAGTCATCTTTTTTTACAAAAGCCGAGAATAAATTCAATATTTTCTTTTCTTTATCGATAAAAATGAAGTCAGTATTCTTATTTCTAATTAAATCGTTAGCAGTTTCTTTGTTCAATAATAAGGAGTCATTTTTGTAATTTAACATTTTTGCACTCTTTAAAAAATGTTTAAATTGCTAAAAAATGATGAAGTTTTTGGAATAAAAAGCTTTGATGATATCAGAAAAAGGTCACATTATTTAAATTTTTCCCCAACCAATACGATTACTTGCGATTCAGAGGGCACACTCTAATGCAAAGAAAATTTCCACAGCTCACAGGGCTGCATTTCTCCTTCTTAACTATACATATACGTGTCATGATATTTAGTTCTTTTTTGAGTTTTATAAAGTTATTCTTAAATAAGATGTGATTTTATTTAGTTGTAAAAACAAAACCTAGCAGAGTTATTAAGCGTAATAAATTATTTTTTCATTTATAAAACCATTATATTAATTTATTGATTATAACTAAAAAAAAGTAGCATCTTTACGCGTATATCCAAAAATTCTTCTACAATGTTTTATATATCGTCACTACTTTGTAGTTATCATAGGAAGATGAGATACGAAATATTACTACCAGAAGCTAAGTGGGCAGAAGGTTTGCAAAAACACTACAAACTGCATCGTCCAGAAAGCCAAGGACTAGAAAAATATCTGTTGTAGAAATATCAACAACAAATATTTAAATAATTAATAACTTTACAGTGATTAAAAATATGAACGGATGAAAATGAAAAATTGTCAAAATAGTATGTACAAAACATGTTTTAATGCCTGTATGTACGTTAAGTATATATTATCAATTCACTATCCTATATATTAAGAAGACATAGGGGAAATTAAGAATCAAAACTAAAGAAGAATAATGAAAAATAAAATCATAAACAAAAAAATAAACAAAATAATAGGGGGGAGAAAATGACTCAAGATCTAAGAGAAAGAGTTTCAAAGCTTGAAGAAGAAATTGCAGACCAAGAAGAGATTATCAAATCATTATCACTTCCGCCGCTTAGAAAAGGAATTATTACAGAGGTATTTGATAAAAAAGTTGAAGTGATAGTTGGAAATCAAACTTATGAGGTATCGTATAATCCTAGAATGAAGGACAAACTGCAAAGAGGGAAAAGTGTTTCTTTAAATAATAATTATGCTATTGTAGATGTATCTGATCCAAGAAAAGAAGGAAATGTTGTTGTTGTTAGCGAAGTTCTAGATAATAATAGAGTCAAAGTAAACATAAACGGTAATCAAACCATCCTTTATGGAAATAATGGTGCAAAAAGAGGAGACTGTGTAGTTATTGATGATAGTGAATCTGTAGTTCTAGATAACCTTGGAAAACAAAACAAGAGATTTACTTTAGAAGGAGTACCTGAAATTCCATGGAGCAAAGTAGGTGGATTAGATCATATTATAGAGACAATAAAAGATGTTATTGAGACACCATTTTTGCACAAGGATCTCTATAAGAAATATAATAAGAGGGTTCCAAAGGGAGTGTTGCTTTACGGTCCTCCAGGATGTGGAAAGACTCTTGTGGCAAAAGCAATGGCTTATAATCTTGCAAAGTCAATAGCAGCCAGAACAGGCAATAATCAAAACGGCTACTTTCTGAACATCAAAGGACCAGAAATATTAAACAAATATGTCGGAGCATCAGAAGAAACAATCAGGCAAATATTTGCAAGTGCAAGAGACAAGAGTTCTGAAACCAATGAGCCAGTCGTAATATTTATTGATGAGGCAGAATCAGTTTTCAAAAGAAGAGGAAGTGGTATATCCACAGATATCTATGATTCCATAGTTCCTCAGTTCCTGGCAGAGATGGATGGTCTTGATTCAAATTACAATGTTGTTCTTGTCATGGCAACCAACAGGGAGGATATGATAGACCCTGCAGTTTTAAGGCCTGGAAGAATTGATAGAAAACTGGAAATTCCAAGACCTAATGATAAAGGTGCTAAGCAGATTTATGATATTTATCTAAAAGACATGCCCTTTAACAGGGAATTAAGAAAAGCAGCAAAAAAAGCTGGTTTTCCAGAAGTAGACTACTTATCATCTGAAGGTGTAAAAAAATTATTCTCAGATGAGAGCGTACTTGCTTTAATGGAATTCTATGATCAAACATCAGAACCAGTAAGATATAAGAATCTTGTTAGTGGCGCAATTATTGAGGCCAGTGTCCAGAGAGCAGCTGATTATGCAATAAAAAGAGAAATTGGCAATGGCAAGGGTAATTCACACGATAAAGGTTTGGGGTTATCAGATTTGCTAAGAGCAATAGATGCTGAATTCAAAGAAATGGGGCAAAACGTAAAGAGATCATTAACTGAATCAGATATTCGTTCAATAGCAAATGATCGCTATGACCAAATCAAAGATATTAGAAATATAATTTAAGGAGGCAAAAAAAATGTTAGAACAAAAAAAGAAAAAAGATAATAGAACAACAGGAGATAAAGGCGCAGACTTACCTGATGCAAATAAACCAGTAATTGTAAGGGTCAAGCCAGGGACAGCGGCAGAGAAGTCATTGAGGTTTTTGTTACCTGACCACATGGCTGACATGTCGATAGATAAGATTGTTAGCCATGCTTTGGAATTAGGAGAAGAAGACGGGTTTACAAGAGAGCAACTTCGTTACCAAGACAAAATTAGAATAGAGATGAAAGATAAGTATGGTATTTCTGTTAATGGTCAGGCAATAAAAGGAACAGAAAAAATTACAGATTATCTTAGAGACGCAACTTCTACAGCAGGAAGAGAGTATCTTGAAGCAGAGATAATTGTAGCTGCAAGACAGGAAGGCGCAAAAAAAAGTATTGATTATATGTTAAGATAAAATATTATGTTAAGATAAAAGGATTTCAACCAACAGGAAAAATAAAAGATAAAGAGGAAATGACATGAAACTTCAAACCTTTTTTTCAGAACTCGCATCAAGAGGACCTCTCCTTATTAGAGGTAAAGAGGTTTATCTTGTTAGCCCAAACTATAAACCAAACTATAAAGAAGGTAATAAGGGCAATCACAGAGATAATTATATTGGGTTTTCTGGCTCAAATGTTAAACTGGGTTTGGTTCCTGCTGGTAATCTGGATGATTTAGTCAGATTCTACAATCATATAAATGAAGATGAGATATTTGCTCTAAAAAAAGCTTTTATTGAGAGTAAGGTTGACAAAGGATTTCAGACTGCTGAGCAAAGAGAAAGAGAGATAGGAGACAGAAAGCTTTTTTCTTTTATAATAAAAGAATTAATGCCCTACATGAGCGGGCATAAAGAGGATTTATCTGCTTTACTAGGTGATGAAGTAAATAAACAAAGGAAAAAGGATTCTAAAGAAGTCGATGAAAAAGAATTGCTTGGAAGTATTGAAGAGGTTAAAAGAAAGCTGTATGCACAGCAGCAGGATTATGCAAAAAAGAATTTTAATGGAACTGCAAAAGATGAAGTCACTCATTTCTTAGATGTAATACAGGGAAAAAATATATTGACTCTTGGTGAAAAAGTTTATCAGCTAGCAAATTCAAATGGTAATCAATCCCAGTTAGAAATCTGTCTTAATGGAGTTTCTGAAAAATCAGAATTATTACCTCTTGCAAAAGTTGAGAATATAGAAAAGAATTACTCTGATTTCTTGGAATGGACTGCAAAGATAGAAGCCATTGACGAATTTTCTGATTACATTAAGGATGTGCAGAGGACCAGACTAAAGGCATTAAAGGACTTTGATGGAATTATAAAGCTTAAGGAGTTTAATGATGGTGATGTTGGTTTCTTAAGAAAAGATGGAAGCGTCTATGTTTACCAGATAATACCTCCTTTTGCAATGCTAGATCCAAGACCAACTAAGAAAGGTGTTTGTTATGAATTTCCAAGATTAAGAGTGGGATTGAGAATCCAATATGACGGAGATATTTATTTGGATAAACCTGAACTCTTTGAACCTGAATGGCATCCATTTACATCGAATAAGAATCAAGCTTTTCAAGGTCTTTGCGGGGGGAATGTTCCCTCAAGAAATGGCAGTAATGTTGAATGGGTTGCAAAGGCGCTTGATGATGCTAAAAACTTAATTATGCACGGTTTAACACCACATAGCATAAGAGGGCATGGTGGTGATGAAAGAGATGGTGGTGAATATTTTGGTGATTCATTAGATAAAAAGCTATCTCCAAGAAAGACTACTATTGAGAAGGCTAAGAAAAAAGGTCTGTTAATAACAAACAGATGGGATTGGAATAGAGGTTAAAATGAAAAATAATGAACAACAATTTGATGAACTTGATGAACTGCTTGTGCAAGCAGAGAACAATCATGAAAAAAGGATAGTATCTCCAAAAGATTTAATTCCTAAAAAAATGCCAATCACATTAGGGGCGCATAAGAAATTAGAGATGATAGGTCCTCTTATAAAAGAGCTTACTGGCAGAGACTATGAATGGTCAGCATATTTTCTAACACAACAAGGAGACCCTAATTATGTTATACGTGATCTTTTGATACAGAAAGGCCAGGATATCACTCTTGGAACTGTTAAGATTAGCGGAGATGATGTGGCTAAAGCAAATAATCAGTTAGAGGAAAAAAACAATGCAAATGGAAGCAATTTATATATTATTGGTTGGCCTCATGGCCATGGAGATGCACGCCACTTAGGACCTTCAAGTGTGGATATGGAAAACTTTGAAACTGTGCTGAATTCTGTCAGCCTTAACACAGAACAACACATTAATATTCCATTAAAACTTATTGAAACTCAGATTACAAAGAACAGAGAAAACGGAAGAATAAGGTTTTCTGGTAGATCTGTAGATGATGCAATAATTGAGTATGTTCTGAACCATGATAAGCGCTTGGAAAGAATTTTAAAAAGAAATGGTGTTGATTTTCAAAAGGAAAATGCAAAGGACAAAGCTGTTCATCTGTTAAATTCATTACTTGATACAACTCAAATAAATTATTATCAATCTCATATTTTTGGTTTTGCTTATTATGCTATTATGAGCAACATACCTAATATTAAGCCTTATACCGCTATTGGACTTTCCACTGAAAAAGCTATTACTAAAGGAAATTCCTCTGAATTAATTGACAAAGTAGAGATTTCAAAGGTTTTTGTTAAGAATGACATAGAAGTCACAAGACAGTCTTTAGAAGAGGAAATCAAAGCTAATATTGATCTTCCTAAGAAATGGGTTTTTGTCAACTGGAAAGGAGCTAAAGGCAAAAAAGGAAAGTATGTTTCTGTTGGTGCAAATGCACAGAAATGGGATGCTCAAGGATATTATGCTCAGTATGACAATCATTATGGTGGTACTTATCAAAACGCATTCTACTTGTCTAGGCCATTTCTAAAAACTCTTGAGGGGAAAGTAAATGAATATGAGAAAAGAACAGATGATCCAAGTATTGGTGAAATAAAATCATTTGTTAAGATGATGGTTAAATTAGATGAATCATATAGAAGAGATGAGCAGATGCAGATTATGGATTCATATTTCCAGAGTAAATACGGCTTAAAGACTAAAGAAGCACAAGAAAGAGAGAAAAAAGAGATAAAAGAAAAAGAAGAAAATAGACCTGAAGAAAAAGTTGAGAAAAAAGAAAAATGAAATATAAAAAAGACATTTTAGAAGATATTGAAGAAAAAATTGAAAAAAATATTCACAGGTATGACAGGCAACTCTTAATTAAGGACTGGAATCAGGAGAAACTGAAGAATGGAATTGTTACTATAATTGGCTCTGATGTTCTTGCCAGGTACATTGCCATGCCATTAGCAGCTTTAGGAGTAGGCACTATAAGAATAATTGATTCTGCCAAAGGAACAGCAAATGATATGCTTCTTGACTTGCCTCTAAAAGGAAAATCCAGAGCTCAAAGCCTTGAGCAAGCATTAAAGAAGATTAATCCAGAGGTAAATGTTATTGGAATAAACTCTGATTTATCAACTATTGCTGCTCAGTATTTTTTAGAAGGAAGCCATGTTATAGTTGATGCAACCAATGATAAGATATCAAAGAGTCATGTTTTAGATTATCATCTTAAAAAAGGCGTTCCAATAATTAGCTCTTCTGCTGATAAGTATAATGGAAAAGTTGCTTTTTCAGGTGCCGGAGAAAACAACCTGGCTATGTTAATGCCTATGTTTGAAGGAAAAAAGCAAGGTGATTTTGTATCTTTAGAACTAGGCGGAATGGTGGCTGAGGAAGTCAAGAAGTTGTTAATGAGAAAAGATGAGCCTTTAAACATAATTTATAATTATAATTTAGAATCAAATAAACGTTTTGGTCATATTTCAGACAAGGAGATAAAAGTAATAGCTAATGCTTTCAAAGATAAGAATATTCTCATGGTTGGAGCTGGCGCACTGGGCTGCTTGTTAGGACCAGCAGCAATATCTAATTTAAGCCCGAGAAGAATTGACGTTATGGATTATGATGTTGTTGAAGACCATAATCTCAACAGGCAGGTAAGTTTTTATGATGCAGTCGGCAAGTTAAAGGCAGAAAGAATAGCAGAGACTATGCAAAAGATTTCAAAAGGAAAAACACAGATAAATGCAATTGTTGATAAGTTCACAGAAAAATCCAAATTCGATACAAAATATGATTTAATCTTTGACGGAGTGGATAGTTTTTACACAAAGGCTATTCTTCATAATTATGCAAAAAAACACAACATCCCTATTATTAGTGGAGGCACAGATTATAGGGCAGCAACAGTTCTAGCTTATAAGCAAGGAGAAACTTCATGTTTTGACTGCCAGATTAATCTTTCAGACCTTGCTATCAGAGCTGAGATTATCAGGAGAACTAGCTGTATACAAGCACCCAACCCTTCTGTTATTATGATCAACCAGATAGCCACTGCTTTGATGATAGGGGAAGCCATGTGTGCGCTAAGACCAGATATTTATGGCAGCCCTGTAAATGGCGAAATCAAGTACATCTCTGACTTTGAATCCAGAGGAGGAGTGAGTGAATTAGAATCTATTTGTGATTGTCATACAAAAAAAGCAAAGTCATTAGAGCTTCCTGACAAAAAAAGAGTTCAAATCAAGGAAATAGAAGTAGATGGCCAAATAATAAAAGAAGTTTATTTGGATGGAAAGAGGATGTAATGAGGATGTAAAATGAATGATGAAATTGATTTGTTAGAAGAGTTAAATGAAGAAGAAGCCCTTGAAGAAATAGTTGTTTTAGCAGCAGATATGAATCCAGTTAGAAAAATATCAAAGATTCTGGAGGCACAGCAACCCAGATTCGGTTTTGATGAGTTAACAGGAACAAATCTCCCAGATACAAGTTTAGCATATTATTTTGCAAATGACATTGATAAGAAAAAAGCAAAGCAAATGATTGCCAAGGATCCTGAAAAAGCTTTTTCAGACTTCATAAGATTAAAATATACACCTAACCATGATTCTTTAATTTCAAGATTAGCTCCAGAAACATCACCTCTTCACCTCCTAAAGGATTATACAAAAAATATAAAAAAAGATAAGGTGAAAAAGGCAAAAATAGAGCCCCATGTATTACAGTACATAGGTACTAATGTAATTTCATCTATGGCTGCGCAGAATCTCTTAGAAAAAATACCATTCCTTGCTTCACAAGTAGATAAGTTGGATACTCCTGATGATTTGTCAAATACAATAGTCTATTCTCAACTCGTTTCATCTGCACGAAATGATGATGTGAAAAATAGATTATTAGAGTTATCACAGGATAAATTATTAACAAGCAATGAAATGCTGTACAAAGGAGTTGAACTGTTCTTTGCAGGGGAATGCTCTAACTATTTTAAATTATTGGAATCAATAAAAAATGAAGAAAAGGTTAACAAAGGATTAGTTGAAAATGCCATGATTGAGCTGTTTGGTCATGATATGAATGTTTATGAACAGGCAGCATGTTTATCTGAACTTGTTGATGACCCAAAAATAGTTCGCAGTATATTTGCAAAGAATGATGTTTATAACGAATTAAATAAACATAAGAGAGCGCATGATAGGGCAGAACCAGATTTTGCAGCTCTATTTAAGGCAGTGATATCAGAGTATTCTAATCAAGCAGAATTGAAGCTTAACCAAACAGAGTTTAAATTTGAAGCAGGTTATTATTTTAAACCAGCAAAAATAAAGGATCATAAGGAAAACCTGAAAGTAAGAGTAAAAAAAGGCAGTGAGTACTATGATGAGTATAAAGGAATTATTGGAAAAACTGACTCTTGCACATGCAATTCAGGAGCCACATGGGAAATTAATTTTAAAGGTGATACTAAATGTCTTAAAATTAGTGATTTAGAAATTGCAATAAATAAGGATAATCAAACTTTCCCTAAAAAGTTGAATCATAATGGTTATGAGAATCTTTGCACACAGTTCTTGTTAGAAGAGGCAAAGCAAGAAGATGTATTTAGAGCAGGTGTTAAAGTTAAGATTGTAAAGAGCGGAGATAATTATACTCATACTAAAAATGGTAGCTGGGGTTATGTTAAAAGAGATGGAGGTGGAAAGATAGATATTGAGTTTCATCATTTTACAGGAGATCGTCATGGAACTCCTTATATTTTTGATATTCAGAGGAATCATGTAGAATTAATAAATCCCAAGAAAAAAGTAGGAAACAATTCATTTGAGCAGATAAAAGAATCTTTTGAAAGCAAAGGAAAAGTAGGAGAATACTTAGCAAGAACGCCTATTTTGAACATGATTTCAGAAAAGCTTGACAAGGTTTTTATGGAGGTTAAAAAATGACTCTTGAAAGAATAATTGGAGGCGCTGCTTATGGTTTTGCCAGTGGTTTTGCTTTTGGATTTTATACTGACAGAAAAATTGGTTTTAGTCATGATTTAGCAGAATATGCAAATAAAGGATGTGAAGACTGCGACAAGACAGAAGAATGTGATAAGAATGATATTAAAAAATATGATAAATTAAATTCTGCTCGTTCTAAATTAGAAGCTGCAGTTTCAATGGGAAACGCTTTTTTGGTGAGTGTTGTCAACACAAATCAAGATCTGAATTCCTTATCTTACTTAACTCTTGCTGCTGAAACAGGAATAGCTACTTATGTAGGTATAAAAGCAGGCCAGACAGTTGGTAAAATAATAAGACACAAAGCAAATCTAAATGATAATGAAAAAAAAGAGTTCTTTGGTTATCTTAAAGACCTTGAGTTATATACCTTTAATGAAAAAGAGGTTGAGGCTAAAAGAACAATTAGCAATATTTGTGATTATGTATCTGAAATAGGCAAAAAAAAGAAAAATCCTAAGCTTGTAATTGAGATGCATAATCTGACTAAAGGAGCAATGATGAGTGGTGCAATGGGAAGAATGTTTAGAGAGGCTATGAAACAGCAGTTTGAAAACAAGAAATAATATATAACTTAAAAAAAATATTTTAACTTAAAAATCTATAGAGAAAAACTATATTAAAAATATATATTAAAAAACTATATAAACTTCTCCAGCCTCTCGCTTTGTAATGAAGGGGTTTATTGTTCATCCTACTTATAAGATAAAGGATGGTAAAGCTTATGTATATCTATTTGGCAGATTGCAGAATGGAGAATCTTTCTTAACAATCAATGAGTTCAGGCCTTATTTTTTTATAAAACAATCAGATTTAAACACAGCCCTGGAAATTGAAAAGTTTGATTACAAGGAAACCAAATACAAGACTTTTGATGAAGAGCCTGTTGTAAAAATAATAATGCATGTTCCTCCACAAATAAAACCATTGAGAAACAAACTCTTGGAACAAAATATTTCCTGTTATGAAGCAGACATTCGCTTTGAATACAGGTTTATGTATGACCACAGGTTTCAGGGAAGCCTTGAAATTGAGGGTAATTATGCAAAAGGAGAAGAAATTGACAGGGTTTATTTAGATCCTGAGCTCAAGCCAGCAGATTATACACCTAAAAACCTAAAAGTTTTATCCATAGACATAGAAACCGACATCACTCACAAGCAAATTTATGCTGTTTCTCTTTACACTGATGATTTTAAAAAAGTAATAATTATATCTGACAAAAAGCTCAAAAAAGCAATCAGTGTGGCAGATGAAAAAGAATTGATTTTCAAATTCCAGGAATTATTGCTAAAAGTCAATCCCGACATTATCACAGGATGGAATCTTATAGACTTTGACTTAAAATTTTTAGAAAACAAATTTAGTAAATACAACATACCTTTCTTGCTGGGCAGAGGAAACATGAAATGCTCATTAAGAATATTTAATTCATTTTTCCAGGATTCAAGAGCTGACTTTCCAGGCAGAATGATACTTGACGGCATTCAGGTGCTAAAAAACAATTTTATTGGACTGCCAAATTATAAACTGGAAACAGCAGCACAGCATTTCTTAGGAACATCAAAGATTTTCACAGGCAAAAACAGATTTGAGCAAATTGAAAATGCATATAAAAAAGACCAGCAGCTTTTGGTGGACTATAATCTGCTGGATTCAAAACTAGCTTATGATATTCTTTACAAAAGCACAGCACTTAGCCTTTCAATCCAGCGTTCATTGCTGACAGGAATGCCATTGGACCGTGTCAGGGCAAGTATTGCAAGTCTTGACTCGCTTTATCTTAAAGAACTTAGAAAAAAAGACTATGTTGCAGGAACATCCACATATAATCCAGATGAAGCACCTGGCTTAGGAGGGTTTGTAATGGAGCCAAAACCAGGAATATATGATTATGTGATTGTGTGCGACTTCAAAAGTCTGTATCCGAGCATAATAAGGACATTTAATATTGACCCATTGAGCTTTGTAGCTGACTGTAAAGGAAAAAATCTTGTTAAAGCACCAAATGGAGCTTGTTTTAAGAATCAGGATGGACTGTTGCCAATAATTATTCAAAGGCTTTGGTCGCAAAGAGAAAAAGCAAGAAAAGAAAAAAATGAATTTGCAAGATTCGCAATAAAAATTCTAATGAATTCATTCTATGGTGTGCTAGGCAACAACAACTGCAGGTTTCACAATAGAGATATTTCAAATGCAATCACTTATTTTGGCCAGCATTTCATAAAGATGACTGCGCAGAAAGTCAAAGATATGGGCTATGAAGTGATATATGGAGACAGTGTTGCTGCTGATAGCGAAGTTATTGTTCAAGATGCGAACGGTAATGTTTTGTATAAAAACATTTCAGATATTTTTTTTAAAGTTGATAAAAGATCATCTGATGGAAAGTCGTATTCTTTGAATATTCCTTACAGTGTTTTAACAATTGATTCTTCTGGTAAATCAGTTTTTAAGCCAATTTCTTATGTTATGCGACACAAAGTTAATAAAAAAATGCACAGGGTATATCTTACAAATTCTTGGTTTGTTGATGTAACTGAAGATCATTCTTTGATTGGATATATTAACAAATCAAAAAAAGCAAAACTTTCTGATATGGATCGTTTAGTTGAAGTAAAACCTAACGAGTTAGGAAAAAATGTTAAAAGTGTTGTTTCGATAAAATCGGTTCCCCATCAAAAGATAACTACTAAAGGTTTTTCTAAAGAGTTTTATGAATTTATGGGGTTGTTTATTGGTGACGGTTCTTTTGATTCTATGAAAAAGAAAAATTACTATCTCCATTTAGCAGCAGGCTTGGATCAGAATGAGATTATTAGAAAAGTTATTGTTCCACTAAAGAGTCAAGGTTGGATAAGAAATTATTGGAAAAAGCCTAAAGGAGATATTTGTATTAATGGTACTAAAATAGTTTATTTTTTTAATGAAAATCTTTTACGTGATAAACATAAATGCATTCCTGAATTTATTTTCAATGAATCAAATGAAAATATTGCAAGCTTTTTAAGGGGGCTTTTTTCTGCTGACGGCACAGTCATGATTAGGAATGGTTCACCCATAGTTAGATTCACAAACACAAACAAGGAATTTATTAATCAAATTCAGAAATTATTGCAGCTCATAAGTATTCCTTGTTCGTTTTTCTCTGAAACAAATAAAAATAAGTACTGTTCTGTGAAGAGCGATACAATTTCTTTGCATATCGTAGTAAGGGATATCCTTTCATATAATAAATTCGTTGGTTTTGTTTTAAATAGAAAAAACAAAAGGTTAAAAAAAATACCTGTCAATTCAAAGCAAAAGAGAACCATAAGGAAGTATGATTTTGATATCTCGAGTGTTAAAAGGGTTGAAGAAATATTATACAAAGATTATGTTTATGATTTGGAAGTAAAAGACAACCATAGATTTTTTGCTAATGGAGTTCTAGTTCATAACACTGATTCAATTTTTGTAAATCTCAATGTCAATAACTATGCTGATGCGCAAAAAATAGGCAACAAAATAGCAAGAATAATGAACAAGTTTTTTGAAGAGCATACGCAAAAGGATTACAAAAGAAAAAACTATCTTGAGCTGGAATTTGAAAAAGTTTACAAGAGATTCTTAATGCCAATGGCCAGGCATTCTGAAAAAGGCAGCAAAAAAAGATATGCAGGCTTTATTGAAGATGAAAAAGGCAAGACAAAGATGGATTTTGTAGGGCTTGAATTTGTGCGCAAAGACTGGACAGATATTGCAAAACAATTTCAGCAGGAACTCTTGGACAGGATTTTCAAAAAACAAGAAGTAGCAGAATATGTAAAAAATATTGTTGAAGAAATCAAAAATGGCAAGCATGATAAATCCTTAATCTATAGAAAATCAATTAGAAAAGGTGTTGCAGAATACACAAAAACAACTCCTCCGCATGTCAAAGCAGCGCGGCTGCTTGGCAAAGAATTAGATGGAACTTTGATTGAATATGTGATGACAACAGCAGGTCCTGAGCCAATCCAGAAGCAAAAGCATAAAATAGATTATGAGCATTATATTGAAAAGCAAATCAAGCCATTGGCAGACAGTGTTCTTGGATTCTATGGCCAATCCTTTGATGACATACTTGCTGGCAGCAGCCAACAGACTTTGTTTGGGTTTGGTAAGAAATAAGCAGGAACAGTAGTTTAAGCTCAAATTCTTATTATGAATCCATCTTCAATTTCTCTTATAAATCTATCACTTTTCAAAAGCCCAAGAATTCGTTCAATTTCTGTTTCAGCCATGCCTTCAACTTGGGCTTCTAGAAGTATGCTTTCTTTTTGGATTTTTTTGTTTTTATCAGTAACTAAATCGTTGATTATATTCATTAATTTTATTTTATCATCTGTCTCACTTTCATTTGTGACTGTGCGAAGGGTCATTCTTTGTATTCGCATCAGTTCTTCAAATTCAGCTTCATCCATTTTTAGCCAAGGAGTTTTTTAACTAATTGGAGAATATTACCTCCACCCCCTGTAAATAAGGACTTTTTTATCATATAAATAGTTTTCGCTCTTAACATACCTTTCCGTATATCTAGTCAATAAACTTTAAAAACAAATACGTGTTTGCTAGCATAGTTTAGGGGTAAAAATTGGAATTTATAACATTACAAGAGAGTAATAATTCTAGAATTTATAATTTTATTACAGTAAATGATAAAGAACATTCTGTCTGCCACAGGCAATTAGAAACCCGCAATGGAAGAATTTTTATGCGTGCTAAGCGTCGTCTTTTGCAAACTTAAATCTAATAGGAATTTTAAATTTCTTTGTTTTTTCTTCTACTTTTTTCATAACAGGCTCTTCATGTGTTTCAGATGTGTTTAGAACCATGGCTCTGTGCTTTGTAAGCATTTCCTCTTCTCTATAGTTCTCAAAGAGTTTTAAAATATGGTCAAGTTCTTTAATGGCACCATATATTTGATGTTGTTTTTCTAGTTCTAAGAAGTCTTTTTTGCTTTGCAAAGTATAAATCAGGTTTTCTTTGCGCATTTCTAATTCTTTTTTAAGTTCCCACATGTTGTTTTTCCTCACTGTTTTTTATCAGCTTTTAATTTCTGCAAAAAATATTCCAAGCAATCAAGAGCGCAAAAACTTGCTTTTTTTCGCAAGCCTTTTGGCCCAAATATTAATGTAAAGCCCTCTTCCATGTTGTCTGACTGACAAACAGGACATATCTGATTTGAGTATTCCTCTCTTTTTTCTAATAGCTTTTTGTTTATTAATTTTTCTATATTTCCAAATTCAAGGTCTTTTTTAATCAGTGCTAAGTCTTCTTTATCAAGACGGTCTATGAGCTTTGCAAGCCTATTCATGGTATTCTGCTCCGCCCACCTCTTAGTTTTGCAAAAAATCTACAGCTTTTGCTTTAATTCTGCTAAATAGTCTTTTTTATCAAGCAGCACAATGCTGTTTTTTACTAAATTAATAAAATATTCTTCTTTTCTTTCCAACCCTTCTTCGACTTCTTTTTTATTGTGACTCCAGCTTATAATCTTTTTGGTTTTGCCATCAAACCCAACAACATTCATGTTGCTGTATTTTTCCCTAACTTCTTTGATGTGTTCTGTGATTATCATTATCTCGATTTCTTTTTCACCTGATTTCAAATATGCTATTGTGTCTGCTTTTTGTATCATATCTGTAATGCTAACGAACTTAATAAGATGATTGTGATACTCAGGATCAATAATAAAAAACAGGTTTATAAGGAATTTTTGAAAGTCATCTGCCTCTTTGAATTTTAATACTTTTTTTTCAGCTATTCCAGACTTTAGCACTGTTGTTAGCAGTATTTCCTGACTTAATAAGTATCTTGTCTTTGGTTTTCCTGGTTTATGCTCTTTTGGGTCTTTTTCATCACTTGCCTTTTTAATCAGATGATATGCTTCTAGCAGCTGCAACTGCTGTGTGACATTAGCAACACTCTGGCTTGTTTTCTTTGCAATCTCAACAGCAGACCTTGGTGCTTTAGCTAGCTCTTTGAGAATCTTCCATCTGCTTTTTGACAACAACTCTTCAGTATCCACGATATAATTTTTTTGTTCTTCTTCTTTATAAATCTTTTGATTTTACTTTATTTAATAACTTAATAAGTTTCAAAATTATTATATGTCGTCTATATAAACAACATTTATAAAGAAATAAATACATCTTATTAATAATTATTAATAATCGGATTTCGGGGTGCAGGTGAATAAGTTATTATTAAAAAAAAGAGCTATATTAATAAAAAATAATCTAAAGATAATACTATGAAAAATAAAAATCAAGCCATAATTAAATCATGATAAACAATAAATAAATAATGAATAAAAATAAATAAAATAAAGAAATAAATAAAAAAATAACTGATTTTTTACCGTCGATAAAAATAATAAAAAAATAACAAAAAGTCAATGAAAAATACTTAATTAATTATTAAATTCAAACTATTAAAACAAAACAATTAACTCAAATAAAAACAAAACAAAAATCAAAGATTTTTGAATATTTTTCCAAAAAAGAAAAATAAATTAAAAAATCATTTTTTTAGATTTTTTCCAGGAAAAAGAGGGTGAGAAATAAATTTGAAAGTATTAATGTTAGGATGGGAATTGCCGCCTTTTTTTGCAGGCGGAGTAGGAATGGTTTGCTATCATCTGACCAAAGCTCTATGTGATCATGGAGTTGATGTGACTTATGTCATGCCATTTGGTCCGCGGATGATATGCAGCGGCTACATGAAAATAATGGTAGCAGACCACTTATTTCCAAAGCTGAGATTTAAGCTAAAAGAAGTTGAAACACTGATTGGAGCTTATACAACACCTGAGAGTTATGGGGAAGATTATCAGAAATACCTTGCTTCACTTTCATCCAAAGACCGCTCAAAATCATTGTATGGTCCAAATGTATTTCAAGAAGCTCAGCTATTTGCAAGAAAAGTAAGGTTAATTGCATTTAATGAAGATTTTGATGTGATTCATGCGCATGATCATTGGACATTTCCAGCTGCAATAGCAGCAAAAAAAGCATCTGGTAAGCCATTGATTGTTCATGTTCATATAACTGAGTTTGACAAAACCGGAGGCACAGGAGTTAACCAGAGAGTGTATGATATGGAGCGCGAAGGCATGCATGCAGCAGATTTAGTGATTGTTGTCAGTAATTTCGTAAAACAACGGCTTATGAACAATTATGGTGTGCCAGAAGAAAAAATTAGGGTTGTGCACAACGCAGCAGAGATGATGGATGAAACCGCAGACCATGATGCAAGCAAAATAAAAGAAACAGACAAAATCGTGCTTTTTATTGGTAGGATAACTCTACAAAAAGGACCTGATTATTTTGTTGAAGCAGCCAGAAAAGTGCTTGAAAAAGACCAAAATGTTAAGTTCATAATGGCTGGCACAGGAGACATGCTTCCTAGAATGATAGAGCGCGTAGCAGAGATTGGTATTGCTAATAAATTCATATTTCCTGGCTTTGTATCCCGAGATGAAGTTGCAAAGCTTAACAAGATTGCTGATGTGTTTGTTATGCCATCTGTATCAGAACCATTTGGATTGGTGCCGCTTGAAGCAATGTGGCAGGAAACACCAGCAATAATATCAAGACAGTCAGGAGTTTCAGAAGTCCTTAACCATGTACTTAAGGTTGACTTTTGGGATGTGAATGATATCGCAGCAAAAACATTAGCACTATTACATTACAGGTCATTACATCAGCAAATCAAACAACACGGAGCCTTGGAAGTCAGAAACATGACTTGGGAAGGACCCGCACAAAAATGCATGGATATTTACAAAGAACTAGCAGGTAACCGGTAATATGATAATAAATAATAAACAAGACAATAAAAAAGGTGACAATTAAATATGGTATCGGTTTGTTTTTATTTCCAAGTACACCAGCCTTTTAGGCTGAAAAAATACAGTGTATTTGACATAGGTAATAATTCAGATTATTTTGATGAAGAAAAAAACAAGGAAATAATAAAAAAAGTAGCTAAAAAATGCTATTTGCCAACAAACAAACTGCTTCTCAAACTCATAAAGAGGCACGAAGGAAAATTTAAAGTGAGTTTTTCAATTTCAGGGGTTGCTCTTGAACAATTTGAAAAATACGCACCTGAAGTGCTTCATTCATTCAGAGAGCTGGCAAAAACAGGCCAAGTAGAGTTTTTAAGTGAAACATATCATCACTCATTATCATTTCTCTTTGATAAACAAGAATTCAAACAGCAGGTATTAATGCACAAGCAAAAAATAAAAGATTTGTTTGATCAGGAGCCAAAAGTTTTTAGAAATACAGAGTTGGTTTATAATAATGAGTTGGCAAATTTTGTGCAAGGCATGGGTTATAATGCGATTTTAGCAGAAGGCGCAGACCATATTCTCGGCTGGAAAAGCCCAAATTTTATTTATACTCCTAAAACAGCAGAAAACATGAAACTTCTGCTAAAGAACTACAAGCTTAGTGATGATGTTGCATTTAGATTTAGCAACAAAGGATGGAACGAACATCCATTAACAGTTGAGAAATATGGACGCTGGATATCTGAAAATAATGGAAATGGGCATTTAATCAATTTATTCATGGATTATGAGACTTTTGGAGAGCACCAGTGGGAAGATACAGGAATCTTTGAATTCATGGAAAAACTGCCTGAAGAAATCTTAAAACATCCTGATAATGATTTTGTAACAGTGAGTGAGGCGGCTGAGAAATATCCTTCTGTGGCAGAGCTTGATATTCATAATTTTATGTCTTGGGCCGATGTTGAAAGAGACCTTAGTGCATGGCTTGGAAATTCTTTGCAGAACTCTGCTGCTCAAGAACTCTATAAGATTGGGACTATTGTAAAAAAAACAGGCGACCCTGCATTATTAAGTGACTGGAGAAAGCTCACAACAAGTGACCACTTCTATTACATGTGCATCAAGTGGTTTTCTGATGGAGATGTTCACAAATACTTTAATCCCTATGATACGCCTTATGAAGGTTTTATCACTTTTATGAATGTGCTGAATGATATTATTATCAGAGTGCGAGAGTTGCAAAAACAAAAGCAAAGTGAAGACAAGAAGCTTACTTATGCTCAAACAACACAAGTGGAGTTTTCACACAATATGATAAGCGAGACTCCCAGTTTAACACTTATTGATCCTGAAATTAGCTTGTCAAAAATTGAGTAGTTTATTAAAAAATTGAAAAAATTGAGATGAGGTAAAAGAGTATGCCTACAACAACAAAGAAAAGAAAAAGAGGACGACCTCCTAAAAAGAAAACAACTGGCAAAAAGAAACCAACAACACAGACAACTGACACAAAGACGACAATACAGAAAAAACCAGATATTTGCAAAGATGCGCCAGAAATGAATTACTTTGTTCTGTGCAATGGCCAGCCTGTGAAAAATGTCAAAGAACTGGCAGATGTGATGGATGAGATTGAGGAACATGTGTTTGACCATCATGTAACATCTGACAAAAATGACTTTGCAAATTGGATAGAAGACATTTTTAAGGATATGGAACTGGCACAAAAACTTGCAGGAGCAAAGGAGAAGAAGCACATGCAGCTTGTGATTTACAAGCACATAACACACAAGTTGTGGTAATTTTTTGTTTTCAAAATTTAAATTTTCAAATTAATTCAAATCAAAACTGAAAAAAGAGGTGGTCAAGTATGATTAGTCAAGATAAATGGTTCTTCTTTGAAGGAGGAGGAAGCATAAAAAGCATTGAAGAATTAAAAAATGAACTTTCACACATGGATGAATCAACATTTGGACATCATGTAAACATCAACAGAAATGATTTTGCAAACTGGATTGAAGGGGTGTTTGGAGAGTCAGTTCTTGCGCAAAGCATGAGAGAAGTTTCTGAAAGAGAAGGCTTGATTATTATTTTAGAAGAATTTCTAAAGAATAAGGACTTAGTGCATCAGCACTACGAGCAGAAACATCATGAACTTCATAAGGAACACATCCTTGCTGAGCATAAAAATCAGGAACATAAACCTACGGAAGAAAATCAAAAAGTTATCATGCCTGACGAGATTAAGATTTTTGAGTATCCTAAGCATGAAGAAAAAATACTAACAGAGCAGGAATTAAAAGATATGGTTGGTGAAGCAAAAGAAGTTCTGCGTGAAAAAGAACACAAGTCTGAGCATGAACCGAAATTAAGCGATTTAAGGCATCATGAACATGAAATCCATAAACATGAACATCATAAGTTTATTGTAAAGGAATTCATTTATGGTTTTGTTTTAGGGTTGATTTTTGGCTTCATATTGCTGGGCATCATATATAATTCAATTGGTGCGATTTAACTTTTAAGATGATTTAACTTTAAGATAAACTGAAAAAGAAGAGATTGAGATAAAAAAAGATGTGAGGTAAGCAGAGTGATAAGACCAAATGCAGATTATGTTTTTGAAGTATCCTGGGAAGTGTGCAATAAGACAGGAGGGATAAATACTGTTATCAAGACAAAAGCTCCTCACATGCTTGATTATTATACTAATTATTTCTTAATCGGGCCTTATTTTCAGGAAAAAGCAGACGTTGAATTAAGAAAAGAAGAAGTTCCTGATTTTCTTAAAGGAGCGTTCCTTGAATTAAAAAGCCAGGGGATTATTTGCCATTATGGAACCTGGGAGATTCGAGGAGATCCTAAAGTTATTCTTATTGATTTCCAAAGCATGTATAATAAAACAAATGATATTAAGGGAAAGATGTGGGAATCTTTTCAAGTTGACTCGCTTTTTGCCCCTTCTGATTTTGACGAGCCAGTTGTCTGGTCATGGTGTACAGGATTATTATTAGAAAGCATAAGCCAGGATATTCCTAAGATGAAAATTGTGGCTCATTTTCATGAATGGCTAAGTGGTTCAGGGCTTTTATATCTTAAAAGGCAGAAATCAAGAGTTAAAACAGTTTTTACAACTCACGCAACTATGTTGGGCAGAACGCTTGCAGGTTCTGGTTTTGATTTATATCATCAACTGGGAAATTTTGATTCGATTCAAAAAGCCAGAGAATACAATATGCTTGCCAAGCACACAATGGAAATGGCATGCGCGCATAATGCAGATGCATTTACAACTGTGAGTGAAATAACAAGCATTGAAGCAGAACACATACTGGGTAAAAAAGCAGATGTTTTGGTGTTAAATGGAATTGATATTGAGAACTATCCTACAATTGAAGAGACTTCAATAAAGCACGTAACATGCAAGAATATTCTTCGAGAATTCCTAAAATATTATTTCTTCCCATATCATACCTTTGATTTAGAGCATAATCTTATGTTCTTTTTTGCAAGCAGATATGAATTTCACAATAAAGGAATGGACATACTTATCAAAGCATTAGGTATTCTTAATGAAAAACTAAAAAAAGAAGATACACTGCGTACTGTAAGTGTGTTTTTCTGGGTGCCCATGAAAACATATGGTGTGAAAGTAGAGCTTTTAGAAAACAAAAATTATTACAGGCACATAAAAAGTTTAGTAGATACAAAATCAAACCAGATTCTTCAGCAAATAATTGATGATTTTATTTCCCGAAAACTTCAGATGAATGAAAGCTTTTTTGAAAAAGACTTTATGAAAGAAGTTAGAAGCAATATACTTAATTTTCAGAGAAAAGGAAACCCGCCTATACTCACTCATAATATTGCAAATGCAGAGTCTGATGCAATTGTTCAAGGATTATTGTTAGAGGGTCTTGACAACAGGTCAGATGATAAAGTAAAAATAATTATTTACCCTGTTTATCTCTCAGGAAATGACGGTTTGCTTGACCTGCCTGCTTATGATGCAATGGCAGGCTGCCATTTTGGAATATTTCCCTCTTACTATGAATCATGGGGATATACTCCTCTTGAATCAGCAGCAATGGGAATCGCATCATTAACAAGTGACTTAGCAGGCTTTGGTAGATTCATACAAAACAAACTGTTAAAAGAACAAGCAGGTATTTATGTTCTCAAACGCTTTGGCATGACAGACGAACAATCAGTCAAAGACCTGGCAGATATAATGTATAAATATGCAATGCTTGACCATTCAGAAAGAGTTCAGAACAAAATAAATGCCAAATACCTGTCCAACCTTGCAGACTGGAAACATTTTGTAAAATTCTACATAGTGGCGCATAACCTTGCTTTGGAGAAACAATAATAATGAGAAAAATATTTATACTTTCTGCTTTATTTTGAATGATATGGAAAAAATCACAGAACCTTTCAAATCAGATGAGAAAAAATGTGTTTTTACAGAAGGATTAAATTATTTTAAAACAGGCAAAGAATCTATATGGGGTGAAGGAGAAAAGCTGACTCTGGATTTCTTGAATAAGAAATCTTTTTCTGGGAAATGGTTAAACTTAGCTGCGGGCGATGGGCGTTACAATAATATTCTCTTAAAAAAAGCAGATTTTGTTGTAGCTTCTGACATTGATAAAAGTGCTTTGAGCAAATTATGGCATAATACTTCTAAAAAACAGAGATCTAAATTAGAAATCAAAGTATTTAATATTATTAATCGTTTCCCATTTGAAGACGAATCTTTTGACGGAGTTTTTTGCACAGGCGTATTGCATCTTTTTCCTAAAGAGTTCGTGAAGAAGATACTTTCTGAGATAAATCGTGTTTTGAAACCATGCAGTGAGATTATATTTGATTTTGCTACAGATATTAAATGAGTAATACCTGATGGGACATTGTATTTTAAAGAGAATAGTCCTAACTATGAATTAGAAGAAGCAAGAGCCTTCCTTAAAAACATTTTAAAGAACTACGCGCTCAAAATATATGAATCAGGAGTTATAAATGATAAAGTCCAGACAACAGGGCTTAATTATTCTTTTAGTTGTAAGTTTCTTCTTGTAAACGCGAAGAAGAAATAAACTTATTATGCAAAGCTTTTCTTTATCTTTTCAAAAACTTTGTAAGGGTCAGTAGAAATAACATTACCCATGTCATAGATTTCCATGCCGCCAATGTCTGTTGTTTTGCTGCTGAGTTTGCCTCTGTCAACAATCCTGACAATAACAGGGAAGTCTTTCCAGTTCTGCATTTTTTTTAATGGAGGGAAAACAACACCCAGATTAAAGCTGACAACTCCAAAATCATCTGTCAGGCATTTGGCGATCTTGTAAATAGCACGCACGCAATTTCTGTCAAGTTTTTTTGCAATGATAGTCACTTCTTTGTCTTCTCTTGGAACAATGTTCATAAATATTTGCTGTCCTTCTTCTTCAAAACCAAGACCAATTTGTTTGTGAATCCTAAAAAAATCCTTAAAATAATCACTTTTATACTTCTTGTGATATTCCAGTCTCACTTTGTTTTCTTTTTCAACATCACCATAATGAAAACCTTCTCCAAGCACCATTTGTATGTGACCGTGGATAATGCTTGCTCCTGAGCGCCACAAGCAGTTCCATAAGAGAAAAGGATAAATAGCTTTTTCATTTGTTTTATGGGCTTTTTCAAACCATTTGAGAGCTGTGTCAAAGTAATCATAAAGGTCTTCTTGATTAAAATCAAGAGGATTATGCTTCTTAAATACAACCAGGCCATGCATGCCGTCGTATTTTGCAACATTACTTGCTGTGACGCAATGCTTGCCTTTGATTCTGCCAAACATGTCTTCAGGAGTTAATTGCAAAGGCTTGCTAAAAGGTCCTCCTGCGCTTTGCTTTATAATTTTTTCAAAATCCTCATTTTCTTTAGCTTGAATAGGTCTTTTGGCTCTTAATTCATTATAAAGAGCTTCTTCAAAAACTAATTTGTCAAGAATCTTTACAATGACCTGCTCTTCCACATGGTTTTGATGTCCAAAAGTATTTTCAGCCCATTTTTTCATGCTTTCTGGCAGAACAAGGCGGCCTGTGCTTCGTTGGACAGAGAAAAACCGATTAAATAAATCTTTGTTTTTCTTATTCAGATTTTTAAGCATCTCTGGCAGTCCAATGATTGAAGGCATAAATCTAATTTTTGTGATTTCTTTATAAAAACTTTGTGCTTCTTTCCCAAGTGGCAATATATACCCGCATTATACCATAATGTTTATAAATATCCTTTATTTGATTATTTTATAGTTAAGGATGGTGGGATTATGAAGGTAATAATACCAATAGCAGGTGTAGGAACAAGACTTTTTCCTCTTACATACACCAAGCATAAAGCGCTTCTTTTAGTTGCTGGCAAACCAGGTTTGGATTATATCTTAGATGAGCTTAAAGAACATGATGTTTCAGAAATAATATTTATAACAGGCTATTTAAAAGAACAGATTGAAGAATATGTGATAAAGAAGTATCCTGATTTTAAATTTAGATTTATAGAGCAAAAAGTGAGAGATGGGACTGCAGGTGCTGTTAAGCTGACAGAACCTTATGTTGATGAGCCGATTTTTCTTGTTTATGCTGATGCTATCTTTGACACAAATCTTAGCTTGATGAATAAATTAAAAGATGATGAAGATGGTCTTATTTGGGTGCAGACAAGAAAAGATTGGAATAGAATGGGTGTGTGTGTCCTGAATAAAGAAGGTTACCTAACTAAGTTTGTTGAGAAACCCAAGGAATTTATTTCAGATCTTTGCAGCATAGGTGTTTATTATATTAAGGATTACAAGGCTTTGTTTGAAGGCATTAAACATATTTATGATAATAAAATTACAATTAAAGGTGAATATTATGTGGTTGATGCAATGGTCCATATGATAAAACAAGGTGCAAAATTCAAATGCCCTGAGATTAGTAGCTGGCATGATTTTGGTGTTCCAGCCACTCTTCTTGAAACCAATAGAATTTATTTGGATAAAGGCAGGAACAAGACCATAAAAACAGAAAACAGCAAGATTATTCCTCCTGTTCACATCGCAGATGGTGCTAAGATAAAAAATTCAGAGATTGGACCATATGTGACAATAGCAAAAGGTGTTGAGATAAATAATAGCACTGTCAAGGATTCTATTATTGATGAGAGAACAAAAATAATAGATGCTTTTGTCGAGAAAGCAATTATTGGAGAAGATGTTCAGCTTACAGGCAAATTCAAAGAACTAATGCTCGGAGACCATTCTGTGGTGGTTGGCGAGCCATATAAAAAATAATTATAATTAAGAAATAATTCAGGCAAAAAGAAAAAAAAGAAACTAAGCAAGAAAAAAGAGGTTGATGGTTTTTGCATATAATACATTCATTTAATCAAAAAGTTGTTGATGAACACACAAGCAGAGAAACAGGCTTTTTTATAACTAATAAAAAAGGAAATTATGTTTCTCTTGGTAAAGAAAATTTCTCTCATACGCAAGGATTGTTTTTTTTTGATTGTGAAGACTGGAATCTCTTTAAAACAATAGAAGACATAAGAATTGACCAGGAGATGAGTGTTATTCAGAACAATTTGTTCAATGTTCAGAGAAAGTATAGAGATGGTGCTGAGGAGAAATTTAATCTTTTTAATGATTCAATGATTTATTCTATAAAAAATTATAATGGAAAAATCAAACTGGAGCTGGATTTTAGGCCAATGTTTGATTTTGATGACAAAGGAAGAATATACACAATTACGCAGGAAGATGATTTTATAATTATAAAATATGAAAAATATATAGATGATAGTTTGTCTGTGCTGGATAAGACAAGGTTTATGGCTATTAAAGGTGCAAAAAACTTTAATATTATTAATGAATGGATAAAAAAACAATATACTTATGATGCAAGAAGAAAATCAAAATCAGAATTCTATATATACAATGCACTTAGCATTAAAGTCAATAAGCACCTTAATCTGGCTTTTTCTTTTGCAAAAGACAAGGAAACTGCCAAGGTTCATGCTGAAAAAATATTTGAGAATCGAGAGTACTTGCTGAATTCGTATAAGAGTTATGTAACGCATTCTTTTTCAAATAAAGACTTTCCTTTGAGCATTGCAAAAAAATCTCTTGATGATTTGCTAATGAGTGTTGACAGAAAAGAAAGAAGTGTAGGTATATTTGCAGGACTTCCTTGGTTTTATCAATTCTGGGCTCGGGACGAACTCATAAGCATAAAAGCTCTGTTACACCAGCATAAATATTATCTTGTAAAAAGCATTCTTTTCAAATATATGCATAACATTTTTGCTGATGGCTTTCTTCCAAGCCGGCTGCCGCTTAACAAGGGAGATGTAAAAAGTGTTGATGCTATTGGCTGGCTGTTTGTAAGGTTAAAAGATTATATGGATTTTCTTGTCTTAAAAAAACTCCTTAACGAATATTTGTCTGTTTCAGAAATAATAACAATTAAGAGAACCCTGGAAAAAACAATACAGGCACTTGCACATTGGCATGCTAAAGAAGGATTTATTATGAATAATGAACAGGAAACATGGATGGACACTGCTGCTGCTCAAAGAGGAGGAGCAGGCATTGAAGTTCAGGCATTGTTTCTTGCAATGATTAAGCTGCATAATTATATTGCTGGAATTACAAGGTCAAAGCAGCTCTTTAAAATCCTGGAAAAAGATGTAAAAGAAAATGTGAGAAGAATCTTTTTTAATCCGCAGACAGGCATGCTTTACGATAATGTTTATGGCAGGCTTCCAAAAGAGACACCAAGGCCCAATATGTTTCTTGCTTATTATATTTACCCAGAGCTGCTCTCAAAAAAAGAATGGAAAAAAGCATTTGATATTGTTTTAAATGATTTATGGCTTGACTGGGGCGGCTTGTCGTCAATTGGGCACAAGAGTCCTTTGTTTAAGTCAGAATATACAGGTACAGATGATTTAAGTTATCATAATGGTGATTCGTGGTATTATGTAAATAATTTTGCTGCTATTGCAATGCACAGGCTTGACAGTAATTATTATTCAAAACAGATTAAGAGAATTCTTAAAGCCAGTGAAGAAGAAATGCTTTTCTCAGGCTTTATTGGCTGTTGTGCAGAACTTAGCAGTGCAAAGCATATGAAGAGTGAAGGCTGTTTAAGCCAGGCATGGAGTGCAGCTACTTTTATTGAGCTTTGGCATGAATTGCATCCGCAAACACAATAAAATCAATCAAAGCATAAAATCAACAAAAGCAGAGGTGGTTTTTATGACGGAGAATTTTGGTTTTGAAAATGAAGTTGAGTTTCTTCAAATGCTAGAAACGAATAAAGAAGTAGAGTTTGTTAGATTTATAACAGCAGATATGCTTGGAGAAAGAGAATGCAGCTTTACTGTTCCTAAAGAAACTCTTTCTAAAGGAAACTTAGAAAAAGGTTTTGACGCGTCCTCTCTATATCCTGAAAGAATTAAAGAAAGCGACAAGCTTGCAAAATTTGATCCGACCACTGCAAGAATTTTCCCAGTGACATACAAGACAGACACGCCGGGATTTGAAAAAAAATGGAAAGAAGTCATTGTCTTTGGAGATGTAGTTGATACAGATGGAAAAGAATATGTTTATGACTCCCGAAGCAAGTTGAAAAATGTTCTTAAAGATGCAACAAAAACAACAGGTGCAGACACTATTTACCTTGGTCCTGAGATGGAGTTTTTTTTGTTTCAAATGGATGAGCTAGGAAAACCAGTTATAAAAAATAATCAACCTGTGCCTTTGGACAGTGGAACTTATTTTAAACTTGGAGGAAAAGGTAGGCTTAGAAAAGAAGTTCAGCTCCTGATGAGTGAGATGGGTTATAAATTTGAATATGACCATCATGAAGCTGCTCCTGGCCAGCACGAAATAGATGTGCATTATAATAATGCTGTTGACATGGCAGATTTTATGATGCTTTATAGGTATGTTGTGAAAAAAGTGGCCAAGGCCAAAGGAATCTTTGCCAGTTTTATGCCAAAACCTTTGCCAGGTGTAAATGGAAGTGGTATGCATATGCATCAATCTTTGTTTAAGCAAGGCAAAAATTTGTTTTTTGACAGGAGTGCTGAATTTGGCTTGTCAGAAATAGCATATCAGTATATGGCAGGATTAATGAAATATGTTCCTGAGATAACTGTTTTTCTCAATCAATGGGAAAATTCATACAAAAGACTGATTCCTGGCTATGAAGCACCAGTATACATTTGTTGGGACCCGCAAAATAGGTCAAACCTTATAAGAATTCCTCAATACGAGCCTGGCAGTGAAAAAGCAATGCGATTGGAACTTCGAAGCCCTGACCCTGCAGCTAATCCTTATTTAGCAAGTGCTATGATGATAGCAGCAGGTCTGCAAGGAATAAAAGAAAAACTTCCTAAACCTAAGCCCAGCAATTTAAATGTTTATGAACTAAACCAGACAGGACGAAACGAGCTCGGCATCAAGAGCCTGCCAGGAAGCCTTGAAGAAGCTGTGAATCTGGCTGAGAAGAGTGAACTTGTAAAAAGTGTTATTGGAGAGCGTTTTCTAACTGATTTTGTGAAAATCAAGAGAAAAGAAATAGAAACTCATAAAAAATACCTGCAATCAATGCTTATGCCAGATGAGCATGAATTACTCAAAATCTTGTAAATTTGTGTAAATAATTGTTAACAATTGTAAACTTTTTAAATAAACTTTTTTTCTTGTTTTATAATGAATAATATAGTGAAGGATGTAGCAAATGAACCTTAAAACAACATGTTTTGAAAGAGCAATATTTTTCAGTTGGGGATGCAAGATAAAAGACTGTGCTTATTGTTATATGTCAACACAACCAGAGCTGAGAAAGAAAGATGGAAAACAAAATAAACAACTTCCTCGACGCTCAACAGAATCAATTTTAGCAGAAGCAATTCTTTGTAAAAAACTAGGCTGGCAAATTGGTTTTTTTTCAGGTGGAATTGGTGCTTATAAAACAGAAGAATTTTTGGAAGTTCTCAAGGACCTATTTGCTGTTATCGGTGAAAAAATTTGGCTTAACATAGGTGCTCTTTCTCAAGAAGAACTTCAATTATTCAAACCTTATGCAAAAGGAGTTGTTGCTTCAATAGAAACAGTCAATCCTGAAATCCATGACAAAGTCTGCCCTTCAAAGCCAATTGCGCCTTACTTGGAAATGTTTGAATATGCAAAAGAGATTGGATTAAAAAGAGCAATCACAATTATTATTGGTCTTGGTGAAACTATTGATGATTTTGACAAGCTTAAAGAGATGATAGAAACTTATGGAGTGGAAAAGATTCATATCTATGGTCTTAATCCTCACAAAGGCACATCTTTTGAAAACACAGAGCCGCCTAGTTCAGAATATCAGGCAGAATGGATTAAAAAAACTAGAGATGCGTTTCCTGATATTGATATTCAGTTTGGTATTTGGATTGACCGTGTTGGTAGAGTGAGTGAGCTTCTGAAAGCAGGCGCTAACAGCATAAGCAAGTTTCCTGCAATAAGATTATTTGGCTCTGAAAAAGCTAAAGAAATTGAAAAACAAGCTAGATTAGCTGGCAGGAAGTTTCAAGGCACGCTTACTATGCTTCCAGATGTTAACTGGAATGCAGAAGTTGATAGTCTGAAATTGGATGCTGACTTCAAAGAGAGAATAAAGCAGAAATTAAATTCTTATTTAAGAAAAATGAAAAAAGCTTAGTGCTATTTCGCTGTTTTAGGGTTTGGCTGTTTTGGTTTTTTATTTACATAATCTTCATAATAAAATCCTACAAGTGTGATGAACAAAGCTGCGATGAGCGGTCCGATAATGATTCCAAGGAATCCAAAAACTTTTAACCCTCCAAGCACACCAATCAATGCAACTATTGGATGTATTCTACCTTTTCCAGATATGATTTTTGGTCTTAATATATTATCAACACCTGAGACAATAAAGAAACCATATATTAATAGAAATATTCCTCCCAAATAATTGCTATTTGCAATTTCTATTATGGCTGCAGGTGCCCAGATAAAACCTGTTCCGATAACAGGCAAAAAAGCAAGAATAGTCATTATAAATCCCCAGAAAACAGGGTTTGGAATACCGACAATAAAAAATCCTATTCCCCCCAAAAGTCCCTGCAGGATAGAAATAAATATCTGGCCATAAATAACAGCCTGAGTGACATTCTTGATTTCATGAACAAGTTTTTCACCATGTTTTTTTTTAAAAGGAATAATAATTCTAAGCTGTTTAAACCAGTTATTGCCTTCAACAAACCCATAATACATTATAAAGAACATTATGAATATTCCTAGTGTCATTTCAGCAACAGAACCTGCAATAGAAGGAGCTGATTTTAAAATAAAATCTCTTATTGCAAGTATGACATTGTTGAAATTAGCTACAAGATCAGCTCTAGGACCAAGAATATTTATTACATAGTTGTTTATGGTTTCTATTGATGCTGCATTAAAAGAATTAATTAATCCTATTGATTGTTTTACCAGGGCTGTTATGATGAAATATGAAGGAATAATAAGTATGATTAATATTAGAATTATAACGATGATGCTGCTTGTTTTTTCATGTTTTATTCTTTGTGTAAACCATCTGTAGAGAGGATGAAGAGCTATTGTTAATATTAAGCCAAGAAAGATGTAAGTGAAAAATGGCTGAACTAATTTAAAAGTGAGGTATAATAATACGAGAAGTAAACCAATAAAAACATATTTAGATACTTTATTTACGTTCATGGCCCAACCTCTTTCTCTTTTAATCTTTTTGAGATAGTCTTGTTTTTTATTTAAACTTTGTTGATTTGAACCTTATTATCCATTATCAACCTTCAAAAAACCAGGATTCCTGTTCTTGGAAAAAATCATCAGGGCTTTTAAGGTAATTTATTGCATTGCTTATCAATGCATAGTGAGCATTTTCTTCTTTCATTAAAAACTCAAAAAGGTTTTTCACATTTGGATGCTCTGCTTTTTCAGCAGCCTGCTTGTAAAAATCATATCCTTTTAGCTCCATTTCCAAGCCTAACTCATAAACTTTAATATCATCATCCTCAGCCACAACTTTTTCAGCCATTGCTTTTGCACTTGTTGAGAAAAATTCTCTGCTTCTGTTAATTGCTTCATCTTCTGTACCTGATTCAATAGTTGGCTCTGCTCCATCATGAATTGCTTTGTCAAAAGCCTTTATTTCATCAATATGCCTGAGCTCTTCATCTGCAAGAAAAATAAAAGTTTTTTTTGCAAGCTTATTTTTTATCTTTCCAGCATGTTCTAAATAAAAATCTCTGACTTTTATTTCATTTGCAATTGAAAGCTTTATTGCTTCTAATTCATCTTTAAGATAATCTTGTTCTGACATATAATCACCTCATGTTCCCAATTTTTTGTATAAATTCACAGTCTTAATAAAACTATTCTTTTTATTTCGCTGTCTTCCACAATACTTCAAAATAGTTTCTATGTGAATCTGCTAGTTCTTTGTTTTCTATTAGGATCGCTATTGGATCTTCTACCCACATGAATATTGCGGCTTTATTTTCATAAACAAAAGTTGATGTTAGATTTTTAAACTCTAAATTGATATGTTTTATTGTTTGCAATTTCTTTTTTGGAGCTTTTCCTTTTATAGATTTGGAAGCAACTATTCTCATTTTTATGTTGTTCCTTACTCTATGAGCTTCCCATATATTGAAATATTCAGAGTAGAATTTTGGAAACATTCCTGATGAACCATAGTTAAGAATTTCTGTTTTTGATGTCAACACATCTTTAAGAACTGTTTTCAAACCTAATTTTCCTTTGTACAAACCCACTTCTTTCTTTATTGAACCTTCTTTAAATACGGCGGAGAGTTGAGTTATTTGTTCTTTGACTTCCTTCATTTCTCGCTGCTTTTTTTCAAATAAATCCATTATTCTGTCTGGGTTTGCTGGTTCAAAATACATTTTGTTTGATTTTGTTACAGAAGCAACAAGGCCTTTGGCTTTTAATGATTCAAGAACATCATAAATGTTTACTCTGGGCACGTCTGTTGAACGGGATAACTCGTTAACAGAAGCAATTTTTAGTTTTACTAGGGAAACATATATTTTGGACTCGTTTTTAGTAAGTCCAAGGTTTTGGAGTAATTTTGGTTTCATATAAATATGGATGAAGAGCTTATATATAAATTTTATTATTGTAGTGATAATATTACAACAAAGATTTAAGTAATTGTATGGTTACAACTATACGATCTTAGATAAAGGAGATGTTAGAATGCATGATAAAACAAAAGAATTTATTCAACAGATATGGTCAATTAAACAATTATTTGTTACTAAGGAAGAATTGGTAAGGCGATTTCATAACAACGAATCTATTGAACAGTATCTTAAGCACGCTGAATTATATGATGGCCATTTTAATGATATAAAAATTCATCTTGCCCAAGAAGAACAGAATATCGAACATAACCATTTTTTAGTTCATGTACGTTTTAGAGATAGTTATTGGGAAAGAAATTTTAGGAGAATAAAAAGAACCTTCAATTCCCTAGAACAACGAACAAAAGAAAAAGATATTTTTATGGATTTAATGAAAAAAAACATTCCTGAAAATATGTTTAAAGACTCTAAAGAAATCCCTTGGTATCTAGACCGGCCGTGGTACTCCGTGGCTGAAAGTGATAGACGCAAAGAACCAATATCTTCAATTAAATATGATATAGAAATTTGCAGATTAGATTATAGATTAGATGATGGTTACACAGGATTTAAATTATCGGATATTAGTAGAAAAGGACGAATTAGTATGTGTGATAATATAGATGTAATAATGAATCATAAAGAATTTGAAAAATATTTAAGATAATTTTAATATTTATCCTATTCATACCTCAGTGCATCCACTGGCTTTAACTTTGAAGCCCTTATTGCCGGCATTAATCCTGCTCCTGCTCCTACAAAGGATGAGAAGGCTATGCACCCAAGTATTAGATACCATGGAAAGATTGGCTGTAACATACTATAACCTGATGTTGCTGCTATTATTCCTCCCATGCTTGCGATGCCAAACCCAACTATCACTCCCAGTATTCCACCTATCAGTCCTATTACTCCTGATTCAAATACAAATATGAACAAGATATTATTGTTCCTGGCACCCACTGATTTCATTATTCCTATTTCTTTGGTTCTCTCCAATACTGCTGTGTACATGGTGTTCATTATGTTAACAGTAGCCACAACTATAGATATAAGGGCTATTAAGACTAGGATTCCATTAAGAATATTTATTATGCTTCCAAAGGTTTCCATTATATCTGCAAAAGACTGGACAAAGAAGTCTTCTTTTCCTTCTTCCTGTCCCTTAAATTTTCTTAGCTTGTCTGTAATCTTGTCTGCGAGGTCGGTTGGATCAACTCCTTTTTCTGCATTTAAAAGTACAAATCCGAATTTTCCTGCTGTATCAGGGTATAATTCTTCAAATGCTTCAAGTGTGAGGTATGCCTGAGCATCATCCTGGGGATTGCCTACTTCACTGTAAAATCCAATAACCTCAAATTCTACTCCATTAATCTCAATTTTGTCTCCAACTTTTACCACTTTATTGAATATCCTATTTTCAATCTGATAATTATATCCCAGCACTACTTTATTCATGTCTCCTTTTTTCAAACCCCTACCCTTGATTATCTCAACATTAAAGCCTTTCAAAAGGAATTCCAGATCATCAATATTCATTCCAAAGGCAAAGTAATATTTTGTTTGTTTTCTGTGCTTTATTTCAGCAGCTTTAAAGTATGCTGCTGTTATGTCGTCAACTCCATTAATTTTTTCAACGAAATCAATATCCTCTTGGGTTAAGAAAAAGTTGTCATCTAGTCCAGGAATACCTGCTCCTTTGGGCTGTATGTAAAGATTACTTGCTCCTGCGTCTTCTGCAAGGGTATCCATGTAACTCTGTATTCCCATGCCAAAGCTTATAAGAGCAAAGATTGATGTGATACCTATGAGTATTGAAAGAATAGAAAGACCGCTTCTCATTTTTCTGCTTCTCAAATTTTTCAAGGAATAATTTATTTCATCTAGGTTCATTTTATATACCTTATTTTGCACGTCTTAATGAATCGACTGGATTTAGTTTTGAAGCCCTGACAGCAGGCATCACTCCAAATATAGTTCCCATTACAAATGAAAAGATAAGTGCTCCTATGATTAAATCAAATCCTATGCTTGCCTGTATTAAATCAGCGCCAAGAGCCAGGCGTCCAATAGCTGCCAAGCCATAAGCAAATATCATGCCCAGGATTATGCCTATTATTCCTCCGACCATTCCCAGGAAGCCGGATTCAATAAAAAAGAGTGTGAATATAGTGCTGTTCCTTGCTCCTATTGATTTCATTATTCCTATTTCTTTGGTTCTCTCCAATACTGCTGTGTACATGGTGTTCATTATACCAATACCACCTACAAGCAAAGATATTAATGCGATTATTGTTACAAAGAGCTGGACTGCAAACAAGGTGGAGTCTAATGATTCAAGCATTGCTTGAGGGCTTTGAACTTCAAAATCCTCTTCTCCTTCATCAACATCTCTTTCTTTTCTAAGCAGGTTTTCAATCCTTTTCTGTACAGCATCTATTTCTTTTTCATCTTTTACTTTTATAGCAATAATATCAACCTCATCCTCATCTGTTTCAAGAAAGTCAAACATGGCTTTTTCATTTAAAAATACTCCTCCGTCAAGGAGAAAACTTCCTTTCTTCTCAAGTATTCCAACAACCCTGAATTCTACATCATTCAGCAGCACTCTGTCTCCTGAGGTAATGCCTCTGCCAAAAGTGTCGTCATTTTTGAAGTTATTTCCAAGGACAATACCTTTTACATCATCATCTCTTAGTAATCTACCTTGCTCTGTTTCAAGATTGAGCATTCTCTCAACCACTTTTCTTTCATCTCCGCTTGGAATAGAAGTAGCGAATCCAATAACCTGCTCGTCATTGAACTCCATGGTTCCGCTTTCAATATATCTTGCAAAAGCAACATCAACACCATTTATCCTATCAATTTTGTCCACCAGATCTTTAGTAAGAGGAGTTAATGCTCCTGCGCCTGGCGGTCCTCCGAAACTTGCTCCTGAGGCCCGAACACTGAGAACATCTGTTCCAAGAATACCAAACTGGGAAGTTATAGCAACTCTTAAGCCCTGGCCAAGTCCCATAAGAGAAACAACTGCAGCTATGCCTATGAAAATGCCTATCATTGTGAGATAGGTTCTTGTTCTTCTTTTAGCAATGCTTCTTAAAGCTATGCGTAGATAATCAGCAAACATCTTCTGTTTTCCAGTATTAATTATATGTCTATATGAAAAGATTTAATCCAGGAATCTTCCCTGTAATTTTTTTCAGGGTCCTTATTAGTCTTTTATTGCCCTGCGCTTTTTTCTTCTTTTCCTGATTAAGATTATTGCGCCTACAATTATTATAATAATTATAATCCAGATTATTATGCTTACAACAGGGCTCTTGGGTTTGTCTACTTTAAAATCAAGTTCTATTTCTCTTTGGAAAAGCTTGCCATTAGCATCTCTGTAATCAATTGTAAGAGGTAGCATAACTTTATCTTTTGCAAGCTTGCTTATCTGAAGTGTGTAGTCAGCTGTTTCATAGTCATCAGAATCAAGCTTTCCAACGTATACTTCTGGATTAGACAAGATTTCATACTGATCACCCTCTGAGAGTATGACATTCAAGAACTTGACATCACTAAAACCTTTGTTCACAATTTTGATTTCTATTATTCCTTTGGCTCCAGCTGTTTTGGCTTGATTGCTTTCTATGTTAATTGAGAGATCTGGGAAAGATTCAACAATTAAGCCTACAATTCCTTCTCTGGTGAAGTTGGTTCCTGCTGCATCAGAATATGTCAAAGTAAAAGGAACTTTGTGAACCTTTGACTCTGCATCAGCATCTGTGAATAAATCAAACACTATTTCTTGTGATTTTCCAGGCATGAGGTTTTTCAGGGTTTTCTCATTTCCAGAGCCAATAGGAGTAAAAGGAAGTTCCCTGTAACTAATAGACGTTGATGTAGTAAGCTGAGCCAGGATGTCTAGTTTAAGTTTTATGTCAATTAAAGTATTATCTGCAAGATTTTCCAATACAAAAGAGACTTTTGTTTTTGTACCAGGAACTATATTTTCATAGTCTGTTTTTATCTCATTAATTGCAAGAACAGCATCCCTGCTTCTGATGGATACTGTGTAATCTCCTGATTTTATCCATGATCCTTGGTCAATCCTGTACCAAAACTCTACAATGTGGTTACCACTGATTGCTTCAGAATCAACAAGAAGAGTCCAGTCTTCTCGTACACCAATATCATTAGTTTGGCTTCCGGCAACAGTGCCAACATTTTTCACTTCTTCTTCTCCATAAAATGAAAAAGGATGCTTAAGTACAAGTTTTGCTTCAACATCTTCTGCAGGACCGCCTCCTTCATTTTCAATTCTGAATTTCATATTAACTGTACTTCCGGGCGCAACAGGATCAGGCTCATTATTAATCAAAGTTACAGATATCTGTGGAAATGTTGTGAATCCAGTCTGCACTGCAAAAGCAGGAACAACTATAACTAGCATTGCAATAAGAAACAAACTTACAAATTTCAATTCTTTCTTCATTTCATTCACCTTTTTATGCTTACTTTTTTATGTTCATGATGGTTATTATTATTCAAAGATTTTACAATTCTACCATCTAAAAGATACTCCGTCCTGTTAGCATGTTTCGCTACATTTAAATCGTGTGTAACCATGATAATTGTTTTTCCTTCTTCCTCATGAAGTTTTTTTAGGAATCCTATCACTGACTGCCCTGTTTTAGAGTCAAGATTGCCAGTAGGTTCATCAGCAAGTATAACTTCAGGGTTGTTGGATAAAGCCCTTGCAATTGCTACTCTTTGCTGCTGCCCTCCAGATAATTCAGTAGGCTTGTGATGAATCCGATCTCCTAAATCCACCAATTCAAGCAGTTTTTTGGCTCTTATTTTTCTTTCCCCGCTTGGAATTCCCTGAAATATCATTGGCAGGGTTATGTTTTCAAGCGCACTAAGTGTTGGAATGAGATTAAATTGTTGAAATATAAATCCTATTTTCCTGCCTCTTATCTGTGCCAGATTGGATTCTGTCATTTTAGCAATATCATGACCTTCAAGCAGAATAGTTCCTTTTGTAGGTATGTCAAGAGCTCCTATCATGTTCATTGCAGTGCTTTTGCCAGAACCAGAAGGACCCATAATTGAGACAAATTCACCTTTTTTTACAACCAAATCCATGTTGCATAAAGCATTAACCTTAACTACTCCCATTTGATATATTTTCCAAACATTTCTAAGTTCAATTATGGGCTTACTATCTCTTTTTATCATTTTCATACAATTTCTCTGTTAATAGTCAATTTTTGACTTTTAAGTCTCTTAAATCTTTCGTTTTTTATTATCAATTATCAAAAAATTTATATTATAAAGTAATATATATTATTTATATTCATTATTATTAGAGTTCATAAGAGGTGAGATTTCAGTGGTAGACCCCAATAGAGTGCTTTCAGATGTTCCACAGCCGCACATGGCTTTCTGGTTCACAAATGGAACTATTGTCAGAAACATCTATGAGCTTGTAAATGATGTTGAAGCATGCGACAGCAAGACTTTTGAATATCATCTTAATAAGGAAAAAAATGATTTTTACCGCTGGATTCTAGAGGTTCTTGGTGATGATGTTCTTGCCAAAGCCATAAAGAAAGAGTTTGACCAAAAGAAATTTGTTGCTAAAGTAAGAAAAAGAATAAAAGAATTAGAAGAAAAATAAATTTATCAATCCTGTTTCTAAACTTCGAAACCATCTAAGAGCAGTAATCAGTACAATAACCGCAGTCAAAGTCTTTTAATACATAACAAGTGTCTTCTTCTCCTTTGCTGTTAATAAAAGAACAGCATGCAAAAAGTTCTTCTTTGTTAATCTCAATTAAATCCTGCTCTAACATAGTGTTTTCATTATTTTCTGTTGTTACAAAACCAGTAGGGTCTGATGAAGAAATTCTGTCTTTGCCAGGCGCGATTAAGAGCAAAATATTCACTACTATGCTGATTACCAATAATACTACCAACAAAAAAGTAAGTTTGTTTTTCATTAAAATCACCTATTTTGTTTCTTCACCTCTAAATCCCTGCGAGTTGATGTTATTTAATTTTAATAAATATCGATAAATCCGGTCAATAAATGAGTCCAACCAGTACGCCTTGCACATTTTCAAAGCGCACTTTTTCTTTGTCAGGAGCAGGATTATTGTCGCCTTTGGTAATTGCATACCATCCCTGCTCATCTTCACCCAGCTCTATGATGCGGTGGATGATAGTAGTATTATAAACTTTTGATTTAAAACCAATAACATCACCCATTCTGAGCTCTTCAGGTCCCTCAGGCATGATTTCCAGGGCAAATGCTCCTTCTCTTATGAAAGGATACATTGACTTTGTCTTTGTAAAGCCCGCAGGAAAAGCCTTGTTTACATATATGATGACTCGATCATTATAAACCATTATGTCCTCTTGGCTAATTCGTCTAAATGGATTGGTTTGCAAGCCCATGCTCATATTAAGTCTTTCCATTAAATAGTTGACAATGAGACCTTGATTTGCAACTTCGCCTTCAAGCTCCATAATCCTGTCTCTCTGTTCAATATTCTGATTGACAAGCTCTTCAAGAAAATCTTCATTAGAAACAGAACTATTAATCTTTTTTTGGTATGCATCAAGCTGCCCTTTTTCATAATAGTTAATCCATGGATCAATAAGAGCTCCAACAATGATACCAATAATCAATAAAACAATAATTCCCAATATGATAAGGAATTTTTTATCACAAAAAACCTTTTTCCAATATAATTTTTGTGATAAATCTGTTAATTTTTTTTCTTTTACTTTTTTTTCTATCTTTTTCATTTAGTTTTTTTCTCTTTATTATCTTGTTTATTGTCTTGTTTGTCTCCAAGTATTTCTTTTATGTTCACTTCTTTTTCTATTTCTTCAATAGTTTTTTGAAGTTCTTTTAACTTGTCAACAACTTTTTTATCACTGCTCTTTTTTGACTGGAATTCAATAATATCATTAACCAGTCGGGTATCTGTGTCAATGCTTGTCAATAACAGCTCTGTTTTCCAGTTAAGCTCATGTGATTGGAGAGCCTTGAGCAACTCTACAATCTTGTCCATGGAAAGCTGGATGCTGTTCAGGAAGAGCTCAAGCCTGAAAACATCAAGTTTTTTATAGTAATATTTATTGACTTTTTTTGGTATCATGAGATGCTTTATCTTGGTTAGATTATTGTCCAGATTAGAGAAAAGAATCCATAAATCCCTAACTTCTCTCTGTTTGATAGTGCCTGTTTCTATTTTTTCAATAATTCTGTTAGCATCAGACCTGAATAGATATAATCCGCTTCTAAGTCTGTCAATAACTTCTTCATAACTGATATCATAAACTTCCTCGAGAATAATCTCCTGTTTCACACCTACTATTTTCGAAATAAGGACACCATACATGATAAGGCCTAACATGACTTCAAACCCTGACAAGAACTTGCAGATGCCAAGAGGAGCAATATCACCATAACCAAGAGAAGTGGAGGTTATAAAAGAGAAGTAAAGGCTATTGATAAAACCCGCTTTATTAAAAGCAATAATTTCTCCACGGTACATTAATGTGTTGTTTGGAGTCATACTCAGCAAGAAATATACTGCACCAAAAATTATTATTATAAGGAACCAGTACAAAAACACCTGTCCAAAACTAATACTATTAAAGAATTCGACAATTTTATAAGAACTTTCTTTGGTACGTTTTTTTGCTGAACCTATGCCTATCATAGATTAAGATTTATGAACAGTGATATAAATAATTTACTTATTTTTTCTTTTTCAGTATCTTTTCAATCTCTTCATGAACTAAATCCTTGTTCACGCCTTTTTTTATGAGCATTTCTTTAATTTTCTCCTTATCATACCCTTGCTTAACAGCATCAATTATTAAGTGATCGACTTTGTTTATGAAGTTAGCAGCAATCTTTTCTTGGATTTTTTCAATTTCCTCTTCAATAACTTCTTTTGACCATCCTTTGTCAACAAGTGCTTGTTCTATCTTATCTTTGTCATGGTATTTAGGTATTGCTTGCTCCAGAAATTCATCTAATTTTTTGATATTTTCAGCATAGGGTTTGGATTCTATACTTTTTTTTACGCTCTTCTGTTCTCCTTTCTTTTCTTCAACTTTAGTTTTTTTTGTTATTTTAGGTTTTTTAGGTTTTGGCAGTGACCTCTTTTTTATTTTTTTCAAATACACAAAACAACCAGCAAAAATTCCACAGAGAATGATAATTATGCTAATTCCAAGAAGTATACCTTGGGCTTTTTTAGGTCCTGTATTGACTTTATCTTGTTCAGACTTTGTTGCATCTTTATTTGTTTGGTCTGACTCTTCTTCAGCTACACTCTCTTTTTTTATCTCTTCAGTTTCTGCAATAACATTGCCTGTTATTTCTTGTTCTTCTGTTCCAGCTTTTTGCTCTGCTTCGCCAATTGCAAAATAACTTAAACCAGGACTGTATGCAGAATAATAAATTCTATAATTATCTTCATTAATCATTTCTGCTTTTAATTCAGTCCATTTGTTGTTATTATATCTGTAAAGCGCAATCTTGTTTTTTCCAAGGTTTTTTGTTTCTAACCATGACTTTTCAACTTCAAAATTAAAATTTGCTTTTTCAAGGTCACTATCTTCAAAGTTGACCAGCTCAATTTCCACATATGCATAAATTTCTTTGTTTTCTATTTCTTTTATTTCATTTGGAAGAGTGAATAATTTTGTAATCTTTATTCTCATTGATTTTCTTATGTCTTTATTTGGTATGAATGAGAATTTGCTTATTGGTATGGTTGCCCTGTTTACATTAATGGTTTTATTTTCTCCTTTTTCCAGAAAATTAAATGAGACTTGTGCACTGCTGAGTGTGCCTCCGCCTCCACCACCCCCTCCTCCGCTGCTGGTTTGGGCGGGTGCTGCTGGAGTTGTTACTGTTAAAGTCCAGTTTTGTTCTGTGGATGTGTATCCATCACTTATATTCAAGGTTAGATTATATTCACCTGCAGGCACTGCACTTCCTATGAATGTATAGTTGAACTCTGTGTAATTGTATCCATATGTATAATTCTCAGTGCTATTGCTTCCGTTGGTTTGGTTAGTTGCGCTCTTATTTATTTCAAGATTTGAGTTTCTATACCACAAATAAGTTAGTGTTGATGGATTGTCAGGGTCATATACGGTTATGTTAAATGTCTGATTTTCAGATGTTGTGATTGAAGGAGTTGAAGTGCTAGGCGAATGCACTGTTATGACTGGCGCACAAGATGGACCTAAAAAACCATAATATGTGTTGCTTATATTATTTACACAGTAGATATTAGGAACATCTATGTGAATTTCATTAGGTTGATATACATTATTTGACTGATAAATATGATTTGCATAAATATAGTTTTCATCAGCATAAGTAAAATTAAGACCATATATTGAATTATTTTTAATTATATTTTCTTTTATAGTGTTGTTTGAGCCCAGATAAAAGAAAATACCTACTGTGTTGTTAGATATGTTGTTTCCAGTGTAATTGTTTCGAGATGTAGAAATATATATTCCATTTGTGTTTTGGAATATTGTATTATTTGAAATGTTATTGTAACCAGAACCAATATTGAGTCCATCATTGTTATTATATATGTTGTTAAATGCAATTGTGTTATTATAAGAAGACCAGTAAAATTCTATTCCTCCAGAATTAACACAATCATAGATATTGTTATTGATTATTGTATTGTTTTTGCCCTGTCGAATTTTTATATTGCTGTTTGTGTTATTATAAATATTATTGTGGTTTATTGTGTTATTATGTGAGAAAAGTGTTTCTATCCCATATGCATTGTTAGATATGTTGTTATAACTGAGGTGATATTTTTCACCATAAAGCCAATAAACGCCACTATTTCCATTGTTGCTTATTGTGTTTGAAGATATATTGTTAGACTCACCATATAATATCTGAAATCCATATCTACCATTATTGCTTACATTATTATTTAAGATGCTGTTATTTTCAAAATACCCAAGATAAAATCCATCATATTCACTAAAAGTGATGTTGTTATTTGTTATATTAGTATCATCATATACGTAATTAAGATAAAAACCATAGGAATTATTAATTAATGTGTTGTTATGAATTTGATTGCCCACTCCTCTAAATTCAAAACCTCTTGAATTATTTATAAATATATTATTTTGTATAGTATTGTAGTTTGCACCATAAATGTAAATTCCAGAAGCAGTGCTGAGAGCCTTGCAATTTGTTATATTATTATCCTCAATTATATTGTAATCATTTGCAACTCCGATTTCTGAGTTATATATATTGATTCCTTTTCCAAACCCTTTAATATTACAATTTTTTATTCTAATTCTTTCTGAATCTTCAATTTTTATTCCATAACTTGAACTTGTTCCAGGACCAATAAGAGTGGCATTATTACAGTCAATAGTTACATTATCCACAATGACTTTGATTCCAGTATCTAAATTAAAGGTTTCATTGCATAACACAACACTATTGACGATTGTTGTACCGTTAGTGATGTTTACACAAGAAAAATTTCCTAAAGTTAAATCGGCGGAATTTAATATGTATGAGCCACCTTCTTCTAAATCATATTGATTTACTCTTACATAATAAGTCCCATTTTGAGATGCGTGCCATGTAATCATTGAAGCCTCGTTTTCACACAGTACATCATTACAATCATCGTTTGAATCAATGACGCTTACTTCATCAGTGTCGTAAAGATACATTACAGTATCTGTATGATTGCTAACATCAAGATTGTTTGTAAAGAACCTGTACCAATGATTTTCTATTGCATTGAATTTTACATAATCATAGTCGCCTTTAATAACAAGATTGTGTTGTTGTGTTGAATTTGGATCTGATGAGTTTACACTAATCCAATTTGCTGAATTTGTATTGTTATCGGGTTCATATGCATCTACAGACCAATTCACAATTCTGACTAAAATATCATATTCGCCGCCATAATCTCCTGAATAATCTTCAGCTTTGATATAATAAGTGCCATTAGTTGAAACATACCAAACCATTCTTGAAGCTAAATATTCATATCCATCATCATCGTCAAGATGAAGTTGTGTTGTGCCATTTGTATCATATAGATAAAGTACTGTGTCTGCATCGCTAAGATTAAATGTTTGTATCCAATAAAACTGGTTTTCTGTTGCATTGAATTTTACATAATCATAATCATTTGTAACACTAAATCTATGGCGTTGTGAAGTATTATTTGTAAGTATCCAGTTAGCTTGGGCATAGTTGTCATCAGGTTCATATATATCCAGACTAATATTTAATTGGCTAACATTCAGATTGTATTCTCCTCCTATAGCGCCGGCATAACTCATTGCTTTTACATAATACGTATCATTGCTTAATCCACTCCAGACAATTTTGGACGCATATGTTTCTGAACCGCTGTCATCATCATATTTTAGTTGAGTAGTGCCATCTGTATCATAAAGATAAAGCATAGTATCTGCACTGGTGTCATACAAACCAGATGTTTCTATTTTGTAAATAATATTTTCTGTGGCATTGAATTTTACATAATCATAATCATTCTCTACATGAAAAGTATGTTTTTGAGGTGTATTATTAGAATAAATCCAATTAGCTTGAGTATAATTGTTATCTGCTTCATAACTGTCAATAGGAACAACAGTAACTCCTATCCATTCAATCTCCTGAGTGCTATCATTAAGATTCACGATTAGGGATAAGTTGTATTTTAGTTGTTCATAATTATCATCAATAATTTCCGAATTATTAGGCAAAGACCAATTTGCCAGTACTCCATTGTATCCTGGAATCATGCCGCCATTAGAGAGATTTATTCCACTAGTTAAGCAGGGAGAACTTGAATTAGCATATAATTTGTAACACAAAGTATAATTCTGAAATTTGCTATGACTGGTTCTTCCAGAAATATTAATAGTCTGATTTTCTGTCAGATAACTATTTGTTTCAGGATAGTTGATTGCCACTTGCTTTATCTGGAAATAAACATAATCATCAGTATATCTTCCAGAATCATCATAAACTCTTAATCTTAAACTATGATTATTACTTGCATTGAATATAGTGCTGTTTATAGTTGCTATTTTGCTGTTATTAACTGAAACATTCCCGTTGTTTTCAAGAGTTATACTTGTCTCAGACCAATTTGTTGGAAGATACCCTTCTCCCCAACTTACACTAAAATTTGTTAGATTGTCGCTTCTGGCACTTCCATTAAAGTGAAATATACCTCCTGCATATCCAATAGAATTACAACCTGTGATAAAAACTAGCAAGAGGATTAACAAAATAAAAAAACTTATCTTATTCTTCTTTTTTTTAATCATTTTTTTCGTCATATTTTCAGTCATAAACAATGTTTGAGACATTTTCAATATGTGCTACTGGAGGTGGAGTTTCCAGAACAATTACTTTTCCAACATTAATCAAGCCAAAGCCCTGGGTAAGCCTGTTTTCTCCTAAATCATCTGCTGTATATTTTATTGCAGCTTTTATTTCATAAGGATCCCAGTCAGGATGTTTTTGTTTTATAAGAGCTACTGCTCCAGCAACATGAGGCGTAGCCATAGAGGTGCCTGAAATTGCAATATGATCATCATCTAAACATTCTGAATCAGATTGAAAATTACCATATTGGGCAGCACAAATCAAAACCCCTGGAGCTGCAATATCTGGTTTTTGATATATTTTTGCAGGTCCTCTTGAACTAAATGAAGATATATTTGTATCACAATAAACATTACTGCCAACCTGGCTAGTTTTGCATGCTGCGGCTACAGTAATAGCACTCGGAGTGCACCCTGGAGAACCTACTGTTCCATAAGTATTTCCATCATTGCCTGCAGCTATAACATTAACAACTCCCTGAGCAACAGCAGCATTAATAGCCTGAGCCAATGAATCAAATGGATCACAATTGCTTGAACCTAAGCTCATACTTATTACATCCGCGCCGTCAGTAACAGCTCTTTCAACACCTGCTATTATATCTGAATCATACCCTGAACCGCCAGAGCTCATAACTTTATATGCAAGAATCTGAGCATTAGGTGCAACTCCATTTAATGTGTTGTTTCCTCCTGCAGTTGCAGCGCAATGCGTACCATGTCCATGGTCATCCATAGGATCTGCATCATTATTTACAAAATCATATCCACCAATAACTTTTGTGCAAGTTCCATTAAGAAACTGGGCTTGTGTGCATCCACCAAGGTCTGCATGTGTGTAATCCACACCAGTGTCTATTATGGCAATTTTTGTTCCTTCACCGGTTATGTTTGTTCCATTATCATCCTGCATTGTCCAGACAACAGTGGCATTAATCTGTAGAACACTTTCACTTAGAAGGATATGAACTTTTTTGTCAAGATAAATGTTTTTTACAGAATCAAGTTTGGCCAGGGCTTTTAATGAATTAAAATCTGTTTTTATAGCAATAGAGCCAATTATCCTGAGGTCTTTTACATACTCATTTTCTTTTTGCTCAAGTGATTTTTTTTCAGATTTTGAAGACAATTCCTCTAGAAATGGCTTGATTTCTTCTTCAGGCAGATATTGGCGCAATAATTTCTTAAGAAGAGCCATATATGAGATGGCATTGTCATTGTTATTATTTGAGGAGGGAGTTTCAGAAACTTTTTTTTCTTTTACACTTTGTTTCCCTTCTACACTTTGAGTTTTGACTGATGCTTGAGATTTTACAGATGTTTTTTGGTTTTGATTTAAGAGTTCTTTTCTTTGTTTTAATTTTCTCACATTTTGAATTACATCTTCTCTTGCGTCAAGAAACTCTGTTTCATCAACATACTTAATTTGTCTTTTTACTTTTGGATTTTTTATTTGAGTATTTTCACTTTTTTGTTCTTGAATTTTCTTTTTTACACTAACAGGCTGATTTTTTTCAGTTTTCTTTGGGCTCTCAGGAGGCGGAACTTCTTCAAAGATTTCTTCTTCAACAGCTTCTCTTTCAACATCTAATTCAATAATTATTCTTAATTCTCCAGATTCAGAAATATAACCTTGCTCTTTGAGTGACTCATAGTCAAATGGAATTTTTATTTTCTGATTGGTTGCTTTTGTTCCAGCATCTGTTTCATCTTGGATTGCAAAAGCAGGCAACAAGCACATAGAAAAAATTAATACAAATACAACTATCCAGAATAAAATCACCCTACCCTTGTTCATATTTTAACCTTTTTCTTAATTATCGAGAATTTAGTTTATATTTTTTTCTATTAGTTGTATTATTCATCATTAATTATATGATTAATACATAATTAATAAACTTAAATGAAGAAAATGACATACTCCCAAAATACATCCAGCTAAAGCTGGGGGTTTCTCACGCAAACCATTTAACTTAAACTTTTCCCTCTTATAGAGGTCGCTTATCCTCTAAAAGTTTAATGTATGGTTCGCTAAACGAAAAACCCCTAACGATACAAGCAACCACCTTCAGCATGAGGTGGTCGCAATGACTAAAAAACTATATTCTCACTTTAATCCAGAAGTGCACAAAATCGAGAGTAAAATCGCAACAGTGAGAACATCTCACCATTGCAAATACAACATCAATTATCACATTATTTGGATTCCAAAGTATAGAAAACCTGTTCTTGTGGATAAAGTAAAAGAAGTTCTGAAAGCAATTATTGAAGGGCAATGCCAAGAGATGAGCATTAGCAATCCGGCATTAGAAATTATGCCAGACCATCTATACTTATTTGTTGGTTGTAAGCCAACAGTAACGCCTTTCAAGATAATTCATAAGCTGAAAGGCAACACATCAATTCAATTAAGATGATGCTTTCCAGATTTAAGGTATCTCGGATACAAACAGCATTTTGGCAAAGGTTTTGATAATCTCTGGGCAAGAGGTTATTACTGTGGCTCTGCTGGACACGTTTCTCAAGAGCAAGTCAAAAGATATATCCAAGAACAGCAGGGCAAAGATGTCTTCGAATACGATATTTATGGTTGTCCTGCTCAGTTAAAAGGGCAACTGACAATAGGAGATTTCACAAAGTGAAATCTTAAGAAAGGGGAACAATTCTTAACGGGAACGAAATGGGGGTGGGGCGTTATTATTTATTTAGGAAGTTATTAATCAAATCTTCATAGTCTTCCAGTTTATACAATTTAATGACTAACCTGTTAAGTTTATCTTCAAGTTTGTTTATTTTATCGGGATTTCCACCTAATCCTTTTTCTAGTAATTGCAATGCTTCAAGTAATTTCTCAATATCTTTTTTTGAGACCGGTACAGGAATATCACTTATAATTTTTAAAATATCTTTTTCTTCTTGCTCTAAATTATGGATAGCAATATATTTTCTTAAGTAGTTTATTACTGATTCATCTTTAGTTTCAATAAAATCAGTAAGATTGATGAATAACTTATTCTTTGATTTCCTTAATTCTGTTATGTTATATGCACTAAGGGAAATTTTCTCAACCAGAGGGGATTTTACCAGTTTTACAGTATCGAATTGTTTTATGAGTTTATCGAACTCAATCGCCAAATCTCGATTGTATCCATATTTTTTTGTCAATTCAAGAATTTCATCAACAACTGAGATTATGCTTTGTTCTATCTGTTTTTCAGCAGAGGTATTGGGTATTTTGATTGGAATATCCTTTAAGATATTACCCATATACTGATAGTAACCACCAGCTTTGACTGGAGCTTTATTTTTTAAATAAAATTCTATTACTGAAGAATTTAATATACCTAACAAGAATTTATGATTAATATTTTTTGGAAATATGCCATAATTCGTTCCTACGACCCATAAGTGATTATCAATATCTAATGTAAAATTGTTCTTGTTGGTAACGCAAGGTGTCATTATTTTAACTTCTTCTTTCATCCTAAAAATACCAGGACGATTAAGACTAAACCAAGGTCTTCCCAATTCACTTATCTTTTTCCTTGAATCCATTCTATTACTAAGTTCGTTATGATATAATTTAAAATAACTGTATGTGTTAGGATATTTATTTCTCAATTCTTCTTCTTTGTAACAAACAGTTTTTCCATTTTGAGAATAATAAGGATAAAAGATATACCACCCAAACCAATTATTAGTCCACTTTTTAACATCTTTTCCTCTGAATATTTTTACTAGAACCTCTTTTTCAACAATATATTCCCTGTTATCTTGATTTCTAATCTTAACTAACCCTTTTGATTCTTCTCCCAATATTTTGACCATAAAGCATTTATCATACCCGCCATAAGTTCCAGTTAAAACCTCGGTGATATTTTCATCTCCTAAATTTCCATCTTTAATTTTTTGTAAGTGGTCAAATACACTTTTACTATCTTCAGAAACAAGAGTCCAATTCTTTTCAGATAATCCATTCTGTTCAACCCTAAATAATTCATAGGCTTGATGGGATAATCTTTTCTTAGTGAGGTTTTCTCTAATTGAATCTAAAAATTTTTCCTGTTTCCTTTTTGCTGTTACGCATAAGAAAGAGCCTCGTTTATTGCTTTTTTCTGCCAAAAAGACTAATGTATAGATTGTTATGTCTTGGAATACCTCAACATCTTTGAAATCAATAATCTGGAGAATATTCATGTTTTCCAGCAAATATCTTCTGAGCTCTTGCCCGTATTCCCTTACTAAATATTGGTCTGAAGTAATATATCCCAGCTTTCCCCCTTCTTTTAGGAATTTTATGCCTCTTTCGTAAAATGGTACATAGATATCACATCTTTTATGAGCGACTTTGTAATGTTTTTTCCAATAAGTAACTGTTTCTAAAGGTAAAAACTGAACCCTTACATAAGGAGGATTTCCAACAACAAAGTCAAATTCTTTATTTTTGATACTATCGACTTCTTCATGTTCTTTTGCATAGGATTCAAATTTTCCAGAACTAAATGCAACCAAATCTTTTTGATTAGATGGTAATTTTAATGAGTCTGTTTGGTATATTTTAAAACGAGGCAATTTATAATCTGGGTATTTTCTTCTAACTAATTCAAATAAATCTATTATCTGAAATAGCAAATTCATTTCTGCAATATGACACGCAAAAGGGTTGATATCTAATCCATAAATATGATTAATAACCGATTCTAATATCTCCTTAGACTGTTGAGGAGTTAATTCGCTTCTGTCAGATTTGCCAAGTTTGTAAACATACTTCTCTATATACCGATTTATTGCCTTGACTAAAAAACCACCAGAACCGCAGGCTGGGTCAATCAAATCTTTTTCAAATAATTCGTCTTTAGAAGTATATTTAACTCCATCTAAAATGTACTCAATTACTTCATCAGGTGTATAAAATTCTCCAAGAGCTTTTCTTTCCTCTTTCGGCAAATATTTCTCATATAATTTTCCAAGAATATCTCTCCCAACATTCTTAAAATCAAATTGATTTAACAACCAAAGCACTTTATTTAAGACTTTATCTAATTCTCCATCACCTGTAGTGTACCAGTCCAATATTCCAGGCTCATAAAAATGATTATAAATATGTCTTGCATCTTTAAAAGCAAGATTCATTATTTGTTTATATTGTTCGGAAGAATTTTCTATAAACTCTCTAAGTTGTTCAATCCCTCCATTAGATATTTTCTTTTTCTTGAATAAACCTCTATCTTCACAGATTCTAACAAAAAGCAATTTATTCAGCAAAACATAGATTGTCTCTTTACAAAAGACTTCCTTGTTCTCATCAAATTTTTCAGGGTCTCTTCCAGAGTAACCTAACCAAGCATCAAAACCAAAATCTCTAAAATCACTATATTCTTGCTTTAATCTTTCCTTTTCTCGCTCTAATTTTTGGATTATCTCTTTATCTGAAGATTGCTTGATTTTTTTATCAATCTCTGAAATTTTTGTTTTATATTCATTATACCCATAGAAATATTGGTCAAATGCTCTCAATGCAAATGACATTAATAATTCATTTACAATACGATGTAATTGTTTTAATAATTCTTGAAAACCTTCCTCGTTACTAATGTTAATTGAGGCATAGTATGTATTAAAATCCTGATATTTTTCTGATGAATAGATAAATTCTTTCTTTAGATTTTCAAGATAAAGAATATTTCCTTTGTCAGAAGGTGAAATAGTATTAATATTGAATTTTCTACTATTCTGTTTTAAGATAGCATCAAAATCTAAATCTACTTTGAGTGCAAAACCTACATTTGTTCTTTCCCATAACCAGAATTTTATGAAATTAGTAGCTCCAATATATTTTGTTATGCCTGGTTCTGCATATTTTAGAGCTTGAGATTCAACACTCTCACGAGTTAAAGGACGAGGTCTTTTTGTCTCAATCTTAATAACTGCTCTTTTTTGTTCATCAAATATGGTAATGTCTGCTCTGCTTTTTTCTATATGATATTCATTTCCAGAGTAACCTAGAACTTCTTCAACAAAGTATTTTAACCATCTATATCTAGCATCCAATTCTTCTGTTTCTAAATTTATTTCTTTATGTGTCTTAATGAATGAATCTATTACCTTTTTTATGAAACCGTCTTTTTCCATTGTTCTTCTAAATAAGCTTATAAACCCCCCCTTATTTAAATTTGTTGTTATAAATTGTCCAGTGCGGTGGTTAGTCCTCCATTCGCCACACTCCTAACAAAACTAAAAATTGTCCCCATTGATACTTGTTCCTGATTGCTCTAACGAGCTAGAATGAACAGAAATACCTATTAAATATTCTTATTACTTCTGCCTCTCGCACAAATACTGGAATGAGGCACGGCATTCATCCCACAAATAAATTTGTGGGTATTCTGCCTACGATTTTATAAGCCCCTGCCCGGATTTGAACCTGCGCAGCTTTTGAGAAAAGCTGGCAAAACCATACTACGCTCGCAGCTATGCTGCTCGGTAGCGCACAATCATTAAGCCCCTGCCCGGATTTGAACCGGGGACCTGTGGATTACTTTGGCTGTTTTGCCGTACAAGTCCACTGCACTAGCCGCTATGCTACAGGGGCATTAGCTTATAAGAACAAGAAAACGGTTTAAAAAAGTTTCTATACTTAAGCCACTAAATCCCTTATCTAAAGCTCATATTATGGCATAAACAATGATTGGAACTATTATTCCGATGAGCAGACCAACAAACACTTCAACAGGCCTATGACCTACGTGTTCACTCATTTTCTTGAAACCTTTTTTGCCCTGAGTCAATTTGTTTATAGCTCGGGATTGTTCTTCCGTAATCCATCTTACTTTAAGGGCATCATTTATCACAATTAAAGTTATTACAACGCTCATTATAAATAAAATAGAAAATCCTGTTTCCAAGTAAATTCCAGCAGATAAGGCAGCAACAGAGACTGTGTGTGAAGAAGGCATACCTCCGTCGTAAATGAAAACCCTATGGCTTATTTTTTTTTCTTTTATCCAGTTAATAATGGCTTTTATTATGTTTGCCAGAACCCAAGCTATAACAATTCCAAAAATAAGTTCGTTTATCATTCTTATTTATTTTTATCTTTCAATTTTATAAAACTTTTGATTGCCTGCTTTAGACCAGGAGGGAAAATTCAATGAATAAATGATATCAAAATGAGATTAGGGTATTTTTCTGAATCTTGTGCTGAGCAAGCCCCATTCAACAAATAAAAGCAGCAGAGCAATTAGTATTAAACCATAGCTTAGGTTTAAAGGTATAAACCCTATGTCTGAAGCTTCACTTATTTGACGATAGGCCTGTATGAGTTCTCCTTTGTTATTAGCTTGAAAATAAAAGCCACCTGTTTGATTACTTATCTCTTCTAAAGTATCTCCATGAAAAACAGCAGATATATTGTAATATTCTGGCAAGTACCCTATAGGACCTGCATCTGAACCTACACCAATACTATGCACTATAACATGCTTGCTTACTGCATATGCAATGCTGCTTGCTACACTGTCTGTAATAAATGCACCTACTGTGTTGCTGCCATCTGTTATTAAAACAATGGTTTTTCCTTTTTCATAAGGAAGCAGAAGATTTGTTCCAGTAATTATTGCGCCTGCAATATCTGTACCTCCTGTTTTGGCAACATCAATATTTTCAATTGTTTTTTTTATACTATTCATGTTATCAATAGGTATGGTTTCGACAAATGTTGTTCCTGAAAAACTAATAATTCCAATGTTTGACCTTGATCCGAGACTACCTACAAATTCTATTGCTGCTTCTTTTGCTGCTTCAAGTCGTGTAGGGCTGATATCCTGAGCAGCCATGCTTGCACTTGTATCAATTGCAATCACAAAATCATTCTGATTAACTTTGCCTTCATACCATAGCTCTCCGCCGCTGGCGGCAATAATAAGGCTGATAAGAATTACAACTCTTATAATAAGGACAATGATATTCTTGGTTATGAGGTGTTTTCCTGTGACTCTTCTTAATGCTGCAAAATTAGCAAATTTCATAGCAGTTTTTTTCGAATGTTTGAATAAGTAGAAGTGAGTATAGATGAGTAAAGGAATACTTAACAAATACCAGAGATACATTGGGTTTTCAAATGTTATATCAATCATTTTCTCTTGCTTTTTATTATTTTATATTTTTTTAGTTTTTTTTTTTTTAGTTAAATCAATAATCTTGTTTATCTTGTTAATGTCAGTCTTTTTCTAAAATATTTCATAATAGGCTCTTGGAAGTCCTCATCTGTTCTTAGTTGTATAAATCCGAGTTTGGCTTTTTCAAAACTGCTTCTGATGAACTCTTCTTCTTTTTTTGTCTCTTTTCGATATACTTTTGCATATTGATGAGAATCAATATATAGTTTTTCATTTGAAAAAGGATCTTCGATCAGGTATTGTCCTGAGCTTTGCGGCATAAATGAGTCCCTGGGATCTCTTACCATTATACCGATGATGTCATAGATGCCAGATAATATATTTAAATAACTGTGCCATCCTTCTTGTAAGCCTATAAAATCCGAAATTAATATGATGACACTTCTTTCTTTTAAGAAACTTCGCACATACAGAAGTGCTTTTGTCAAATCAAAATCACCCCCATAATTATTCTTGTTTGACAGAGCCCTTAGAATTTGATAATAAGCTCCTTTGCCTAAATTAGGAGGAATTTTTGTTACTAACTTATCATTGAACATTCCAAGTCCGATAGCATCTCCGCTTTGCATCATTGCATAACATAAACTGAAAGCAAGTTCAGCAGCATATTCTGCTTTGAGTTTTCCAGTATCTGTAGAAGAGAACAGCATGCTATTGCTTACATCCACAAGGAAAAATACATTAAAATTATGATATTCCTCAAGCTCTCGAACCAGGATATCATGCGCTCTAAGGCTGGCACCCCAGTCAATCTTGCTGGCATCATCACCATAAGTATATGCACGGAAACCTGCAAATTCCAAGCCCTGACCTTTGAAAATTGTACTCCAGTTTCCCTCAAGAACTCTATTAAGAATATCTCTTCTTGGTTTTAACTTGACTCTTTGAATATGCGGTGTCAAGTCAATTTTAAGTTCTTTAATAGGCATTTTAATTCAGTTTTAATCAAAGCAAAACTTTCTTTGCTGTCACTTCGAATTTTTATATAATTGGAACTTTCTCTAATATCTCTTTTATGATATCTTCTGTTTTTATACCTTCTGCTTCTCCTTCGAAGTTAAGTAGAATTCTATGTCTAAGACAATTATAAGCGACTTCTTTGACGTCATGAGCAATCACATAGCCTCTTCCTTTGAGAAGGGCATGTGCTTTTGAAGAGATGTATAAAGCAATGCTGCTTCTTGGACTTCCTCCAAATTCAATATACTTTCCCAGCTTAACATCATATTTTGCAGGCTTTCGTGTTGCTTCAACAATATTGATTATATAGTTTTCAAGTTTAGGGTCAAGATAAATCTTTTTCACAAAATCCTGCGCCTTGCTTATTTCATCTGGTGTCAGCACTCTTCTTAAGTCAAAATCTTCAAAATCAAAAAGAGTGATGTTGGTCTTTAGGATTTTGAGTTCTTCTTCAGGATTAGGATACGTCATCATCAGCTTGTAAAGAAACCTGTCAACCTGTGCTTCGGGCAGCTTATATGTTCCCAACTGTTCAACTGGGTTTTGTGTTGCCATAACAAAGAAAGGAGATGGAAGTTTAAAAGTCTCTTTACCAATTGTGACCTGACGCTCCTGCATGCTTTCAAGCAGAGCAGACTGTACTTTTGGAGGACTTCTGTTAATTTCGTCTGCAAGAACAAAGTTAGCAAAAATAGGTCCTTTGACTGTAAAAAATCCTTTGCCTTCTTCATATGTTGTTATACCTACAATGTCTGTTGGCAGCAGGTCTGGTGTGAACTGGATTCTGCTAAATGCACAACCAGTAATTCGAGCTAAAGTTTTTACTAAAAGAGTTTTTCCAATTCCGGGAATTCCTTCTACCAAAGTATGACCATTAGAAATCAGGGCTTCAATCAGACCGCCAATTACTTCATGCTGCCCAATAACAATTTTACCTATTTCTGCTTTTATTTCCCTGAATTTTGCTTGATAGAGCTGAATCTTTTCCTCAATTTCCGGAGTAGTCTTTAGACCCACCTCTTTTTCTGTATTACTCGACATACTAATTCATGTTTTATCAATACTCATATAAAAACTTTTCTTATATTTTCTTATAATTGTGATAAATTTTCTTTTTTTCTAGATCTTTTTCACATCTGTCGTTATAGAACATAAAATTTATATACCTTGACTAACTAAATTGTAGTAGTATGGTAGAGAAAAGAGGTGAAGATGCTAGTTCTAATAAGATTAATAAACTTATTTTAAAAAGAGCTGCGCATAAGAGAACTGATCAAATACTTAAAAAAGCATTTATTTCTGAAAAAGAGGTTTATGAACTAATCAGGAGCTTCTTTAAAAAATATCTTGAAGTTGATTATGAATTCACACATCAAGAAATGTTATCTGAGCTAAAAAGAGTTTATCTGACACCAGAACTGCAGAAAAAAGTTGATGGATTATTCAAAAAAATTTCTGCTGTTGAGCATGATAGTGCATCTTTGGAAAGAAAAGAACTCGAGAAATTACTTGTTGATTTTAAACAAATTGTTGAAGAACTTATTGTGACTCACTATCAACAGGACAGCTCTTTTCTAAAAAAATTAAAGGATTCTATTCATAAATTGTTTTCCCGAGAACATACTAAACTGCTGGAACTTGATAACTCAGTGCTTTCTGAAAATGAGAGAACAATAGTTAAGATGAACATGCTTCTTGATAATTCTAAAAGGTGGGCTAATACTGACATTTCAAAGGCTAAGAAAGCTTATAAGGAGCTTATCAGTTTGTATGATTCATTGGATGATGGAAAGAAAAAAGTCTTTTTTGGTCCTGTAAATGAACTTTATCAGATTATACAAAACAAAGGAGTCTAATCGAGCATAATTGTTTAATTGTGTATTATTTAGTTTATTTTTTAACTATTATTTAAGGCCAGTAAGGTTTGATTTCTTCTTCTTTTTTTGCTGTTTCTTTTTCTTTTGCTGTTTCTTTTTCTTCAATATGTTTTATGTTTCTTCTTTTGACAACCAGACTGGTTACAATAATAATAGCTATAATTCCAAGGAACATCCATAAATATCTGAGATTTTCTTTTTGCAAAAATTTGTTTATGATGGTTTCTGGTCTTTCTTCATCTTTCTTTGATATGCTTACAAGATATTTACAGCCCTGGATTACTCCGTCAACCATTCTGGAAGCTTCTGCTGTGGAACCTTTTTCAAGTTCTTCTATTGCTTTTTCTAACAGTTCATTCAGTTCTGAACACTCAGGATTATCATTTAATAAGTCCTGTGCAAATGTTACTTTTGTCTCAACATCATCTCCTTCTTCAGACTGCTGAATGCTGTTTAGCAGTACAATGGCAGAATCAGAAGTCTTTGGGTTACTCACATTTGCTGTAATTTTGATTTCATAATTTTCTCCAAGTCTATAGTTATGTACCTTTACTGTAATATTTTTCTTATCTCCAGGTAAGATTTCATTGAAATAATTCTCACTAAGTTCCAGTTCAACATATGAAGCATTAGTGCTGGCATTTATGCTCACTTCAGATAGTGTTCCATTCCATTTGTTTTGTATGATGACTGGAATAATAATTGTCCTGTTTTTGTAAGTTGTAATGAGTTCTGGAACAACGATTTCTATTGCTTTTGGGATTTCTTCTTCTTTGTTTATGGGAATCACTATGGCCTGACTGCTTCCACCACCACCACCGCCACTTGAGGGCTGGGGAGTTTCAGTTTCAGCTTCAGGAATATTTGTTACATTGATTCTGACAACATTACTTACATTCGTTGCACCGTCTGAATCCTCTGCTGTAAAATAAACAGTACAAGAACCTATTGAGGAAGGAACAACCTGTAATGAGTGACCTGTAATTGTAAGAGTGGCAATAGCGCATGTAGTGACTGTATATGTTAAAGTTGAAGTTTCTCCTGCGCTAAAGTCATTGTTGCTATTAAGATCATCATCAGGATCTATGAAATGTACCACAGTGGTTTTTTTCAGATAATCAGTGTATACTGTAGTTGTATTTACACTAATATTATTTAGATTATTCAGGAATTTTGGACCTCTGTTTACATTGTTTACTGTGACGTTCCATGTCCAGGATGAATTTTCATACTTATCATCAAATACATATACTGTTATGTTATATGTTCCGGATGTGAAATATCCATATGTTAGATTTATGGCTGATGCTGTGCTGTTTAGAGTTCCATCTATATACCATTTATATGTCAGATCTTCAACTGCAGTTGTGTCATCAGTTACAGTTATATTGTATAATACATTTCTGTTTTCATTGAATTCAATGGCTGTTTGTGTGCCTCCTCCAAATACACCTGTATTTGTCCAATTAAATACAGTTGTTGAAGTTACTGGTTCACCATAAGGTCTTATTTGTGTTATATTTGGAGGGTTGGTTCGGTTTAATACAGTGAAGTTTTTCACAGTCCAGTTTACAGCACCTGCAAAATCAGTAGCAGTTATATTTACAGAATAGTTTCCTGCATCACCCATTTGCGGCGTGAAAATTATCTGTGCATAAGTTTTATTGTTGCTTGTGTTCAGGTAAGTTGAAATATTGTATAATTTCTTTCCAGTAAGATTGGTGCTGTTAAAAGTCACATATTCAGAGTATTCAGTTCCGTTTACACTTACATTTGTATATTGGGTGCCAACATCATAATCTTCATCATTGGCTTGCACATAAAGACTTACTGCGTGTGTTTCAACTATGGTTGTTGGAAAACTAAATGATTGTATGACTGGAGCATCGTTTGTATTGTTGATTTCTATGATAAATGTTTCATTGTCACTTGCTCCTCTGGTATCTGTGACAGTAACAGTGATGCTGTGGTTTCCAACCAAAGTTTGATTTGGAGTGTAATTGACATAAGCACTTACAATCGGGCTGACTGTATTATTGTCAGTTAGATTGAATAAGAGGGTGTTATTGCTGGAAAAAGTCAAGTTATCTGCGTCAGCATCTGTAGCGTTTATTGCAAAAAAGCATATATTGTCTTCAGCACAGGAAAGATTTCCTATTGAAGCAAGCACAGGCATTGAGTTATTTTTAATTTCAAAAACCATTATTTGACTATCACTAAGCCCTCCATCATCAGTTGCCGTGATATTTATTGTGTGATTGCCTACATCGCTTTGTGTTGGTGTAAAACTTATTATTCCTGTTGTGCTGCTTATGTTAAATGCACTTGAATTGTCACTGTATGTTATTATTTCTCCTTCATAAGTAAGATCATCTATGTCTGTCACATTTACATAATAAAAGAAAGGCGCATTTGCATATGCTGTGAGATTTGATATGTTGTTGCCTGTATTATTGGAATGAGAGCTAAGGACTTCTATGTTTGGGGGATCGTTTGTGTTAGAAATGTTCAAGAACACGTCTTGGAAGTCCTCAGCTCCAGCGTCATCAATGACTGTGATTGTTACATATCTGCAAATAACATGATTATTTGTTAAGTTCGTTTCGTTCACTAAACCTAGGGCATTACTGCTGCTGCTATTGGTAGTGCTGATAGTCCATAGATTTGAAATTGTGCATACACTAGGTGTAATTGTAAAGTTAAGTGTGTCATTTTCATCAGAATCAGTTGCTGTGACATTGAATATTAATTCTTGCCCTTGAGTTTTGTTATATGTTGGAATTATTGTTAGAACAGGTGCTGTGTTTACTTGTCTTATTTCCAGATTGAAGCTTGAATTACTGCTTCCACTTTCATTATCAACAACAGTTACATTAATTGTATAATTGCCAGCTTCACTATATGAAGCAGTTCGGTTTCCATCAAATTGTATTATTGCAGATGTTGTGTTAAGCTGTGTGATAATTAAGTCCAGGGTTGGAGTAACATTAAATGTAAAATTATAAGGTGTGTTACTTTCTTCATCTGTTGCGCTGATATAATAATTAAAAATCTGGCTCTCATTAATGGTTTGATTTGCTAGAGAAGGGCTGAAACTAGGATCATCATTGACAGGAGTTACATTAAATAATACTGTGTGCCCTTTGGATGTTGGAAAGAAAGGATCAATATCATCAGCCCAGAAAGTGATATTTATTTGCCCGATTGTATTGCCTGCGCCTAAATCAGATGCAGTAGGAGAGCAAGTTACAGCACCGGTGTCTTCATCTGTTACTGTACAGAATGCAGAACTAGGTGAACGGCGATATGCCAAGGTGTCTCCATCAGGGTCAGTTGCGTTAATATCATAGATGTATGTCTGATCTTCATAAACTACCTCTGAGGAGCCAATATCCTGACTTGATGAATTATACACGCCGGGTTCTTGAGGAGGACTGTTGGTAATTGTAATTGAATCTGATACAGTGATTGTGTTGGTTCCGTTGCTTAAAGTAACATTACAAATCCACGCCTGGTTTTTAGAAGTATTCTGATAAGGCAGTACAGAATAATTTGTGCTTACAGTGCTGTTTTGAAATAGGATGCTATTTTTGTACCAACTAACATTGGTCTGGTTTACATCTGCAGATGGAATCCAGCTGCAATTAAGATCATTTGTTGTATATGCTGTTGAAGGATTTATGCTTGGGTTGCTTGTGAATGAAACTGAGATGGTGAATATACTTATCAATATAATGAGAATTATGCTGGTCAGAATTGTTATCAAAGTTTTTTTACCTATTCCGAATTTATTTTTTTTAAGCTTTCTCATTCTTTACACTTTCCTCTAGAGCATTAACAATTACATCTTTCACAAGCTTTCCTTCGATAGCAGCCAATATCTTGATTTTCTTGTGTATTTCGTCGGGAACTTCGATATTTATGTTTACCATTTTTTTCCCTTAGCTTTCATGTTTTTGTCTTGCATTCTTTTGCTCGTTTTTCCAGTACTTTGATTACATAATCTTTGAGTGTGATATCTTGCATTATAGAAGCTAGTTTGATTTTTTTGTGAAGTTCATCAGAAATTTCTATATTTATATTAACCATACAGATAACCCACTAACTTATTGATAACTTAAATAACTTATTTAATTTAGCAAAGTAAGTTAATTTAGATAAGTTATTATTTATAAAGCTTTCGATATCATATATATAATTAGAATAAGATAGAATTAAGAATTAGAATCAACGCGCACTGTAAATTACATAATAAGCTTATGCTTTTGGCGGTATGTACCAAGAATTCACATAAGTAATGCTGTGATAAAGCCTGGAAATGTCTTCAAATACAAGTTCTTGCTCTTTTATTCCTAGTTTTTCATAATCTGCAAGCATTTCCAAGTATCTTTTTTTTGCAATCTCAACTTCAACGAATTCAAGAGCAATATAAATGTTAGTGATATTTATAGTCATCTTTTCAACAGGACTTGTTTTTTCAGGAATATCAAATTCTTTTATTTCTCTTGCAACATCTTCTGGTGTCACTTTGGATGTTTGCAATACTAAGTTTCTCAACTCTTCAATTAGTAAAGTCATATTGGTTTTTGTAATCAGATTTTTGTCTTTTTCAACATTTAAGTACTTGGAAAATTCAGCTACAAAAATCGTTCTTAATATTTCTCTTATCTTCTTTTTACTTTTTAGGAATTCCTTCAGTTCATCCAGGTTAAATTCAGGAGTCAGGTCTTTACCGCAAACTTTAGTCAGATAATATCTTAATAAAACAGCATATTTATTTAGGATTTCAGATATTTGAAACCTATGAATTTTCTGTTCCAGCTCCAAAAGATTAATTAACAACTTCTTTTTGTCTTCTTCAGTAAGAAGGATTTGTTTTTTCTTATGTCTGCTTACTATCCAGGCAGCTTTGGCAAGAGCTGAATTTATTTCCTTGTGGAAATAATGATATAAAAGCACAGCTGTTAATATAAATAAAATAATTCCTGAAATAATATACATTAAAATACTTTTTTCTTCTTCAAAAGGATAAGGAACCTCTATGCTTTGGCAAGGAGTACAAGGTCCTCCACAGTCGACACTTTCCTCACAGCTTCCGTCATGGCAGTTTTTTATGCCATCTTCACAAGTACCTATGTACTCACATTCTTGATTCAGTGAAGGTATGTTCTCTGTTGTTCCGCAATCGTTTATGTCAATGCAGGTTCTGGACTGAGTTCCATTAGGCTGGCAGGCTTCCCATTCAGAGCATTCCCAGCTTTCATTGCAAACTATTTCTTCTTCATACTTGCATTCAACCGTTAGGAAAACTTCTGGCTCACACCCTTTTGTATCAACACATCTTAGTATTTTTGTGTTATTTATATTGCATTTATGATAATCATAACATTCATACTCTGGAATGCATATTCTTGCAGATCCACCTCCACTTCCGCTTCCAGCATCCTCTCCAGTACCTGCTGCAGGAGCAGCTGTAGGAGTAATACATTTTATCACAACCAGATTACTTTGAGCAGTCTCATTAAATGGGTCTTTTGCTGTGAATATTGCATGTCCTGTAACATCACAAGCATTTGCCGTAACAACAACACTACTCGAGGAATTATCTATAGAAATACTGAAATCACTTGAACTGAGAGATACGTTGTAAGCCAGCGGATCTTGGTCAGGGTCTGCGAAAAAATTATCCAAATAACCCATATGAAGAACCTGCCCTGATGCACTGAATATTATGTCAGGTATTTCTTCTGCAAGATAAGGAGGATCATTAAGGTTTTCAACACGTATTACTAAGAAATCCAAATCTCTGCTATTAGCACATCCTAAGCCGTCAGTAACAGTTATCTCTATTGTATAATTTCCGACATCATAATTATCAGGTGTAAAGCTAATATTTCCTGTTGTTGAATTAATTTCAAAAAGAGATTCATTTGAATCATTAAAAGCTCTGCTTAGTACTATAAAACTTGATGCATATGTGAAGTTATAATAGTCTGGGTCAGTAGTAGTTACTTGGCATGAATAAGCTTCATCTTCACCAGCAGTTGTGTTGCAGTCAGAAAGATTGAGGACTGGAGGAGTGTTTATACAGAAATTCACTTGACCACTGCTGACTTTGGCAGTTAGACTTATAGCTTTTGCATGAGTATCAATTTCTTGTATTTTTATTGTAGTAAATATTGTTATAAATATAGATTGAGATATAATTAGAATTAAAACTATCCAAAATACGGTTTTATTCAAACTTTTCATTTATACCTTGTTTTTTATTTCTGAGATATTTAAAGCTTTCTAGAATTAGTAAATTAAAAAGAACAGAATTATTATTTGGATTTCTGTTTTTTGTCCTTCTTTGGAATAAGCAGTCTGATGAGGAAAAAGAACAGAACAATTAGCAGGATTACTGCCAATCCAAGGATAATTCTGACAACTGTTTTTGAAGAACCTGGTTTTTCCTTTTCTTCTTCTTGAGGTTTTGGTTCTTCAATAATATCTATGATTCCATCATATTCTTTTGTTAAATCAGCAAAAAATAAGGTTATCTTAGCATCATAAGTGCCAAGACCCAGTATGTTTGTGTCAATATATCCTTGCAGAATAGCTTGATTCCAGGCAGGCAGGTTTTTTGTTAATGTTTCAAAAGAAGTAAGCTCAGTTGATTGATTATCAAAGACAATCACGCTTGCCCTTGCATTAGGAATATTTTCACTCCAGATACTTTCAACAGAGACATAAAATGACTGGATTCCTCCAAGAATGACTTTTTTGGTATAATCCACTAATTGAACATCAAGTCCACCTAGTTTAAACTCAGTTTTTTTTTCACTTACTTCACCATCATAAGTGACTTTTAGGAGTGCTTTGTAGTTTCCTTGAACATTATCTCCCGAATCCCAGACTGCATAAAGAGTTTCTTTTTCTGTTGTTTTTAGATTTGTCACTGTGTTTGTGTTCACAGTTCCAATAAGCTGGTCATCTTTATCAAAAATCTGTATAACACCTTTTATGTTGTTGATGGTTTCTTTTCCTTTACAGGTTATTGGTGCAGTGAATTCTATTGGTTCTCCGGCTTCAGCATTTTTTGCTGTGAATTGATTAATTTCCAGGTATTTTCCAGGATAAGGCACATGAACTATTATTAGTTGGTTTATTTTGACTTTGATAACAAAGCCAGCTTCTCCGGCGGGAATCTCAGTCCCACTGATGGTGTGATCATGTTTACCAGGTCTGTCAAATGAAGCAGGCAGGCTTATATTATACATTACACAGTTATCATCTTCAGTAACATAGATTTCATCTCTCTCTATAGTAATATATTCTTCTAATGACCCAGCACTCAGTATTTTAATATGTGCATTTCCTTCAGGTATAAAACAAACTCCTGATTCAATTAATTTATTAGGCTCAAAGTCTATCTCAATTTTTCCAGGGTATAGTTTTAAAGCATTAACATTCTCACTATTAAGGATTAATGTATTTAAGAAGAAGAATAAAATTATTAGTATGAGTAAAACTCTTTTATATTTAAATCTCATTTTTTCTTCCCCAAAAATGATAGATAAAAATTAAATAAAAAAAATTTAGTCGGGTATTCCACATGTAACAGTAATTAATGTCAACTTTTGTCCAGGTGATGCATCGGTGTCTACAGTAACATTATAATCAACTGTTACAATGTCAGTTATATCAGCATATGTGAAGTTTGAGCATATAATTGTTTCTGCTGTACCGACATTGGTCCATGCTGTTACTAAAGTTCCACCTCCACGGCATCCTGCTTCTGTTGGAGTACCTCTATCTGTTCCATTTATTGCTGAGTATTGGAAGTAAGCTGCAGTTGCACTGGCACCAAGACCTAAAGTGGTTCCTGAATTATCCAAAGTAAAGTTCAGTTCTACATTAACATTTCCAGTGTTATTAACTACAACACCACAACCAGTAGTATCATCTCCTGCACAGTTTGTCCAAGGCGCGTTGTTCTTGAAACGTGAACTTAATATTGTCTGAACAGAAGGCTGTCCTGATGCTCCGAAAGAAACGTTACCGTCAACACTACATCCTGTTGTGGTTGTAATAGATAAGTTTACCTTACCTGCAGTACCCATTCCTGCTATTCCTGGCGCATCCACACCTACCTGACCCAGTTTATTTAAACTGATCAAAGTACCTCCTAAACTGATTACAATTGCTGCTACTAGTAGCAAAGCCAAACTTTTATTTGACATGTCCATTTTTTTGTACCTCCGCGGATTATTTTTATATTATGCTATTAAGCATTAGGTAGAACAGTAAATGTTACCATTCCATTAGCTGTCGTTGTTTCTGGTTCTGGCAGTATGGTTAAACTTACCTTGCCTTGACTTGAAGATGTAGTTACTGCTGGTTTTTGGGCTCCTGCATCCATCTTCCCAATCCCATTTGTTACTACCAAGGCTCCCAGAACAGATATAATCACAGTCAACACTACTAGTACGACTATGGTTTTGTTAGAAATATCGTCTGCCATGTTTTCACCTTCACCCTTGTTATTTTTAATAAATATTTTTAATAGGATAATTTTTTTTGTTTTTATCCTATTTTTTTGCAAACTATATATATAAATCTTTCGCTTAACTATGCTATTCTTTGGTAAGAACTAAGAAATAGTCCCAAAGAAGTAATGATATGGATTGCAGTATGAAATTATATGATTAATTAATTTTAACTTATCTTAATTTTAAATTCTTTGCCAACTTTTAATTCAAGCTCCTTTGCTTTGATTGTACGAAGCAAATCTTGTTTTAAACTTTCAAAATCTTGTTTTGGCAGTTTTGAAAAGTCAAAAGGAGTCTCAACACTCACTTTTTTAAGCTCTTCTTTTAATGACATCTGCTTGGCAGTTTTGTATTTTCTTACTTCGCTGATAATATATAATAGAGGCTCTTCAATTTTCTCATAAACATCTGTTTTGAGTGGCTGCTCGATTTCAGGCCATTGGCTGATGTGTATGCTTTTGCAGTTTTCTTTATCTTTTGCAGCATAATAAGATTGATATAGCTCTTCTGTTATGTGGGGAGTAATGGGGGACATTAGTTTAAGTATTGTGACAAGCGCGTGGTATAATGTGTATTGAGCAGATTTTTTTGCTTCTTTCCCTCTTTCATTGGGATTATACAGTCTATCTTTGACAATTTCCAGATAATTATCACAGAATGTGTGCCAAAAAAAGACTTCTATATCTCTTCTTGCCCCTGCTATGTTATAATCTAGATACATTTTCTTGATTTTCTTTGTTAAATCAAATAATTTGGATAAAAACCACTTGTCAACAATCATGAGTTTTGTTTTCTTTGGCTCATGCTTATAATTCTCTAAATGCATAAACACAAATTTTGATGAGTTCCATAGCTTTGTAAGGAATTTCTTGCCTGCAACTAATTCTTGTTCTTTGAAAGCCAGGTCTGAGCCCAAGCTGGCGCCGCCAACCCAGTATCTGAAGGCGTCAACACTGTAATTGTTTATAATGGTGTCCATCCATACGACGTTGCCTTTGCTTTTTGACATGCCTTTTCCTTTTGGATCTAAAACATATGTATTGATAATTATATCTTCCCATGGAATTCTGTTGAACAACAGATGACTTTTTAGGATTGTATAAAATGCCCAGGTTCGTATAATGTCATGTGACTGAGGCCTTAAAGTCATAGGTGCAATTTTTTTGTATTGCTCTGGATTTTCAAGCCATCTGGAAGCAACTTCAGGACTGTTAGAAGAAGTCATCCATGTGTCAAATACATCTGTGTCTGGCCTTGCAGTTTTCTTGCACTTTGGACATTTTTTCTCAACTTCAATTGGATCAACAGGAAGCTCTTCTTGTTTTGGAAAAATAACTTGTTCGCATTCATCACAATGCCACGCTGGAATTGGAACACCATAATATCTCTGCCTTGAGATAATCCAATCCCATCCAAGATTTGTTGTCCAATTTTCAAATCTAGTTCTCATAAAGTCAGGATACCAATTAACTTCTTTACTTCGCTTGATCAAGGCATCCTTGTAAATGAGGGTTTTGATAAACCATTGCTTTGTAACTATGTATTCAACAGGAGTACTGCATCTCCAGCAACTTCCAACTGTCTGTTGCAAAGGTTCTTGTGACTTAAGTTTTCCTTCAGCTTCCAAATCAGTAAGCATAGCCTGTCTTGCTTTTTCCAGGCTCATGCCCTTGTATTTTCCACATAAATCATTAAGAGTTCCATTCAAGTCAAGAATTGTTCTTAATTCAAGCTTGTATTTTTTCCATTTCTCAATATCTGCAGTATCTCCAAAAGTGCATACCATCATTATTCCGCTTCCAAACTCCTTGTCAACAGTTTCGTCTTTCATGACTTTGACTTTGTAGTTGAACAATGGAACTAGAATATCTTTTCCAAGCAAATGCTTGTATCTCTCATCCTCAGGATGCACAAAAATACCAACACAAGCAGGCAAGAACTCAGGCCTTGTTGTTGCAATTTCTATTTTCTCATTAGAATCAGCAACATCAAAATATACATTATTAAGCTTGGTGCTTCTATCAAGGTCTTCGACCTCTGCCTGGGCAAGTGCAGTCTCATGATGAGGGCACCAGATAACAGGTTCTTCTTTTCTATAACAATCACCTTGCTCTACCAGCTTTAAGAAGACGGTCTGAGTTACTCTCTGTGCTTCAGGCGAGATGGTGGTGTATAAATAATCCCAGTCATAACTATGACCTAGTTTTCTGAAGAATTTATTAGCGTAATCCTCTTCTGCTTTTCTTGATTCTTTCAGGCACATTTTCCTAAACTCAGCCCTGTTAGTCTTAGCTTTGTTAATGCCAAGTTTTTCTTCAACATATTTTTCTGTTGGCAGGCCATTGTCATCAAAACAAGGTGGAAAATAAACTTCAAATCCAAGCAAACGCCGGATTCTTGCGACTATTTCAAACTGAGTATAAGATAATCCATGACCTACATGAAGGTGTCCTGAAGAAGCATAAGGCGGCGGTGTATCAATAGAATATATTGGTTTCTTACTTTTTGGGTTGAATTTGTATATTTTCTGCTCTTCCCAGTACTTCTGCCACTTAGCTTCTACTTTTTCTGCTTCATAGTTCTTGTCTAACATCTTTTGTTTAGTGTCTGCCATACTTTTTTAAATTTTGTCATATTTTTCCCATATTTCATCATATTTTCTTTTTTTTAGCCATATTATGAAAATTTTCCAAGATGTTAGTAGTAAGTTTTATAAATAAGTGTTAATTATGAAATTGAAAATGAAAACATACGAATTTGCAGATATAATCAACTCTTTAGACGGGAAGAAAACTTCAATTGTCCCTTTAAAAGTAGTAGATTAATTTTTGTATTTATTTTTATATGAGTAGGGAGATTTTAATGCAGTTTGAAGGTAGATATGAATTTTTTGGCTCTATCTTCTGGAATTTTGATTCTAAATCATTGGTTTCTTTTGATAATAAAACAACTATTTTGTTGAAAGAACTTTTAGATACTGGAGTAGATAATTTGTCTCATCAATTTAAGAAGAAGAATTCTGTGTTTTTAAAAAGATGTAAAGAGCTGAGCTTGATTAAGAACAATAAAATAAATTATTCATTTGTAAAAAACAGGGCTAACAAGAGTAAGGTGCTGTCAGCTCCTTTAAGAATACATTATGCAATTACAAGCAAATGCAATCTGAATTGTGAACACTGCTTTACAAGAAACATATTAAATAGAAATCAAAAAGAGCTTTCGTTTAAGGAAAAAATATCAATTCTTGACAAAATGCAGGAACTAGGTGTGAGGGAAATGTTAGTATCTGGTGGAGAACCTTTTTTAGCGCCGCATTTTATTGATTTCTTGAAAGAAGCAGGTAAAAGAAATATACATCTTAAACTATTTTCAAATGGTTTTTCAATTACAGAAAACATTGTTAAAAAAATAAAAGATTTACCCTTGGGATATCTTGCAATCAGTGTTGATGGTGCAACAAAATATAGCTTTAATAAGATTAGAGGGACTAATTGTTTTGACTTACTTAAGAGCAAGATTAAAATGCTTTCAGAACAATGCAGTTTTCCCATAGCAATGCAAATTACATTATCCAAAGTAAATTATGATGAAATTGAGGAATATCTAAATTTAGCAGCAGAAACTGGTGTCCAAAGAATAAAAATAAGAGCTTTGAAACCTGGAGGCGAAATTCTGCGACATCCAGAAATAATGCTTACTATGCAAGAATATCTAGATTGCTGCAAAAAAGCAGAGAAATTATTTAGAGAGAAATATTATTCAAAAAATATTTCAAAGAAAAAAATTTCCTTGGACTGCACTTTAGGGAATCTAAGACTTGTGTATGATGAAAATGAAGATAACTTAAAAATCAGAAACACTCCCCAGCCCTATGAAGGTTTTGGATGTGTTGGCGGCAGAATAACTTTTTTTATTGATTCTTTTGGTAATTGTCACCCTTGTGCATTTATTGATAATTTTCTAGACAAAGAAAAAGCATTTAATTTAAAAGATAAAACCTTGAAAGAGATATGGGATTCAGATCCAAATGTTTGCAGCATGAGAAACCTGTCTGGCAATCCAAAATGTTTATCTTGTTCTCTTTATAATGTGTGCAGAGGTGGTTGCAGGGCAAGAACTGTTTATTACAATGAAAACAAAGACTTAAATGGGTCTGATGGTTGGTGTCCTGTAGAGGCAGGTTTGGAAATCAAAATAGACTCTTTTTAGAGTTTTTAAATGAATTAAGATGAAAAAAATATTTTTAGTCAATTTGGATGTAGACTTGCCTAAAGATGAGAAACCTTATTTTTCTTTAGAACCATTAGAATTGTCTTATGTTAAAGCAGTTCTTAAAAATAAAGGTTTTAATTCGGAGGTTATTGATGAAAAACTTCAAAAGTTAAGTATTAAACATATTGCTGAAAAGATCAAATTTCAAGAAGATTTTATTTTAGGCATTAGATTTTCTGATTTTTCATTGAAAAAACTTGAAAAATTTCTTTCGATGTTAAAAAATGCCAAAGGTCATATTTGTGCTTTAGGTTCTTTTGCTACACGTGCGCCAAAACTCCTTTTGGAAAAGTTCTCCAGAATCGATTCTATAATCATTGGCGACCCTGAAATGACATTTTTTTATCTTGTTAGAGCACTAATTAACAATCATGATTGGCATAGTATAAAGAGCCTGGCTTTTCGAATGAGAGAAAATATCAAGATTAATCTGCTTCGCCAATGCCGTAATAATCTTGATTTATTACCGTTTCCTGATAGAACTTTTATTTCTCTTGTAAAAAACAAATATCCTATTTCAATCCAAGGCAGTAGAGGCTGTCCATGGGCTAAATGCAGCTTTTGTGCTGAAGCTGCTTTTATTAGAAAAAGTAAATGTCCTGTATGGTGGGGAAGAAACCCTGCAAATATTGTCAAAGAAATGAAATTTCTGAATAAAAAATATGGTGTTAATAATTTTTCTTTTGTTGATGAATGTTTTTTTGGTAAAAAAGATTTTATTGAAAGAGGAACTAAATTAGCAGAGCTTATTGTGAAGGAAAAACTGAATATAACTTATTCTCTTGATGCCCGCCTTGAGCATATAGATGACAAAATGCTTAAAAAAATGAAAAAGTCAGGATTAAAAACACTTTATCTTGGAATTGAAGGTTATGATAAAACATATCTAAAAAAATTAAACAAAGGAATATCAATTCAACAAATTGATTTAGCTTTACAGATTTGCTCTGATTTAAATATTGATGTCATAATTGGATTTATACCTTTCTCTTATGATATTGATTTTAAAACTCTGAAAGATAATTTATTATTTCTAACAAAACTGAATTTTTTTCAAAAAGGATTATACACTAATATTTTAGTTCCTATGCAAGGCACAGTTTTTTTTAATGATTTGGTTCAGAAAGGAATTTGGAAACTAGGACTTGAAAATCAGAGTTTGTTATGGAAAGATAAAAGAGTATCTGACCTTTACTCAGTTATTTCTTGGTTTGAAAAAAGAGTTTTTTTTCATTGCAAGCAGAAAATAAAAAAAGAAAAATCTACAGTAATGAAGAAGTTATATGATGATTTTGTGTTAGCTTCATTAGACTTTTTTGCAAAGGAAAAAAATAAACAACAAATTAAGAAATTTATTGATTTCTGGGAGAATAAAATAAGAGAATTCACTCTTTTTTCTGCAGAATTTCATCAACTTTTTTAAGATAAGCCATGAGCAGTTTGTTCTGGTGCTCTATTTGCGATAAGCGATCATGGAGCTCGTTTTTCAAGCCTGCCAGATCATTATGACCTGCTTTCTTTTTATGGGTTTTTCTGATATTTTCCAAATCCTTAAGACCTTCTTTTATAGCGCCAAACCTGTCTTCGCACTGGCTCTTGCTCACATGTTTGCTTTCCAGAACTTGTTTTCTTGTTAATCTGTGGGATTCCTTGACTTTGGCAAGTTCTCTTACAAGCTCCTGCATATATCTGGAATTTTCAAACAAAACTTTTTCATGAATTTCAACTTTATTTAGTTCCTTTTTTAATTCATTAAATTCAGTTTTAGACACGAGTTTTTTTGCATCTTCTTCAAATTGATTCATATCTCTGATTTTTTTGAAAAGAATTATTTCCTGCTGAGCCAGGATCTTTTCAAAACCTTCAATCCTGGCAATCTCTTTTTCAAGATTGTCTACTTTTTTCTTAAGAATAGCTATTTCTTTAGATTCTTTTGTTGAATCTGAATCAGATTTTTTTTTAAACAAACTATAACACCCTCTTTTTAACCATAAGATAGATGCAATGGTTTAAATATTTTTCCTGAACATGAATAACACCGGAATTATTATTGAAATTTTCAATAATTATATATACTTCTCTTGATTTTCTGTTTATATCGTGGCAGAGCTTCAAAAAAAGAGAAAAGTGGAAAAAACTGGCAAAGAAACAGGAAGCACTTCTGAAAAAGAGAAAACCAATGTGAAGCAGGAGAAAAAACCTAAATTTAGAAGTGTTTGGGCTTCAATCATGCCTTTTGGCAAGGATGACAAGACCAAGTTTGAGATGGTTCAGGAACTTTTTGAGCCAGAAGAACTTAAGACGCTGACTTATCTGATTAAATCCCACAAAGCTCGCTTTGCAGAAACAGATTTTGGCACAAGTCATGATTTTATTTCGGATTCCAAATATTTATCATTGGCCTGCAATGTTGTTGATGAACAGGTGAAAAAGAAAGTTGCTGAGTTTAACAAGAAAATTTTTCTACAGGAAAAAAAGAAATTGTTTGAAGACTTTGCAGTTCATGCAGAAGAAAAGATTATTGGCTTAATTGCTCCTAATATTATTAGTATGGATGATGTGAAAAAAGCAGGCATGATTCAGTTGTTTGCAAATGATAAGGTTCATATTCTTTTGCTTGGCGACCCTGCAACTGGAAAAACAGATATTCTTAGAAGTATTTCAGAACTTGCACCTATCAAAAGTTTTGGCCTTGGAAGCGGGGCAAGCAAGGCAGGACTGACTCTTGTTATGCAGGGAAACGAAGTTTTTAAAGGTCTTTTGCCTTTGGCTGACAAAGGCATGGCTTGTATTGATGAGCTTAATCTTTTGAAAAGTGTTGACAGGGCTGGTTTGCTGAATGCAATGGAAAAAGGTTTTGTGACTTATGATAAAGGCAACACTCATCTTAAGCTTGATGCAAGAGTTAATGTTTTTGCAACTGCTAATCCTGAAGGAGACAGATTTGTTGGCAAAAGTATTGCTATATTGAAGAAGCAGGTTCCTTTTGATTCTGCTTTGCTGAGCAGGTTTCATCTGGTTTTCCTTATAAGAAAGCCAGGCACAGAAGAGTTTTTGAAAATTACAGACAAGATTATTAAAGGAGATAAAGATAATGTTGCGGCTAAGGACAAGCAGTTTGTAAAAGAATATGTTGCATATGCTTTGCAAAGAGAAGTTGAGTTTGACAAGAGCTTGAGTGAGCTAATACAGGGCTTTGTAAAAGATGTGAAAACAGATGAGGACAAGTTCTTGGTTGAGATAAGCCCTAGAATTGTGATTGGAATAATGAACATGGCCAAAGCAGTGGCAAGAATGAAGCTTAAGGAAAAAGTTGAAAGAGAAGATATTATTAAAGTTTTGAAGATTTTTAATTCTGCTTTGTATTTTCAGAAAAATGAAAAATAAAAATATAATCTTTGCTGTGTTTTTGTTGATAGTACTAGTTGTTTTCCTGTTTTCAGTTTGTTCTTGTACTAGGAAAGCAGGAGAGCCTGCATATGAAATAAATATATCTGAGGAAGGTCAAGGAGTTGTGATAACTCTGGATAATACTAATGAATCTGGAGTTGTGATTGTTCTTGATAAGAATATAACTTCAGTGCCTGTTGTTCTGTCTGATGAAGCTGAAGAGAAAGAAGAACCAACAGAAACAGAAGTTTCTGAGCAGTCTGCAGAACAGACTATGCCAGAAGAACAAAGTGAGACTGCAACAGAACCAAAAAGACAAAGTGAAGTAGAATTTTATTTTCTGCTAAAAGGAAGATCTTATTTTCAACATATCCTTAAAGAGAATCAGATAAAAATCTATATTGTTTCAGGCAGACAGATTCAGATTCAGCCAATTATCATAACGCAAAACAATGTGAAATTCAGGATTAATGATTTTACAACCAAGACCCTTGCAGAAGGAGAGTCTGACAGTACACAGGAATTTGAGATTTTTGTAAAAGATATATATTATAGACCGTGAACATATTATGAGATGTGAATCTTAATAAAAAACTATATAAACCATTGATTGTTCCGAAAAAAAAATGGCATTTTTAGAAAACATTCTCTGGGGAAACACGTATTCTCAATACTTAATATTAATTATATCTATAATTCTGGCTATTGTTATCGGAAAGATTTTTTACTGGTTAAGCACAAGATTCATAAAAGTTTTCACAGTTAAAACCAAGACCAAACTTGATGACATAATTATAGGTTTGCTGGAGAAGCCTGTTGTTTTTCTGATTATATGGGCAGGCCTGTACTATGGCCTTAACCAGTTAACTCTTGCTGTAAAAGCACAATCAACAATTAATAACATACTTATGGTTTTGCTTGCTTTGAATATAACATGGCTTGTGGTGAACCTAATAGATGCTTTTATTGTTAATTATCTTAAGCCCAAAGCTGAAAAAACAAAATCAGACCTTGATGACCATCTCTTGCCAATAATAAGAACTCTGGTAAAAATAGTAATCTGGATTATTGTATTGGTTATGATGATAAAGAATTTTGGCTATGATGTTTCTGCCTTGCTGACAGGTGTTGGTCTTGGAGGCCTGGCATTTGCACTTGCAGCTAAAGATTTATTGAGTAATATGTTTGGTGGAGTTGCTATTTTGACTGACAAGCCTTTTAAGATTGGAGACAGAGTGAAAATAGGCAGTAATGACGGCTGGGTGACGCAGATAGGATTAAGAACTACCAGGATTAAAACTCTTGATGGCACACAATTAGTCATACCAAACTCTGAGATTGCAAATGGTGTTCTTGAGAATATATCGCGAGAAAAAGCAAGAAAAGTCAAGTTAAATATTGGCGTCGTGTATGGAACACCACAGAAAAAAATGCTGGAAGCAGAAAAAATTCTCAAAGATGTTGTTAAGAAAAACAAGAGTACAGATGATGACAGTGTTGTAAGCTTTAATGAATTTGGGGAGTTCTCATTGAATATTTTACTGATTTATTGGATTAAAGATTTGAATAAAATACTTGAAACAAAGCATGAAGTGAATCTGGCAATTAAAGACAGATTTGAAAAAGCAAACATAAGCATGGCCTTCCCAACCAGAACATTACATGTTATTAATGAAAAAAGTTCCAGGAAGAAGAAATAAAAAAAGGAAATGAGTGAAATGCGCCGGCCGGGAATTTCTAATTGGGTTTCTAATTCCATTTATTTAAATCACTTCATCTAAGTTCAACTATCAAATTATGATTTTCTATTTAGCACTGGACATATGCGCGTGAGCTATTTAAACACAAAACCATTTACATAGTTTCACGTAAATTATAATTCGTGATTTAAAATGGAATATAAAAGAAATCCAAAACAAATGAAGTTTAGTTGTCACACTTGCAATAAAATTATATTTGTTCCTAGATGGAGATATAAACTCAAGAAAAAGAAACTCTTTTACTGCAATAGAAATTGTTTCTTAAAAAGACCTTCAACCTTCTTTAAATGTGTGGTTTGTGGTAAAAGAATTAGATTGATTGAATCTAATGCTAAACGAAGTAAGTCAGGAAAGCATTACTGTTCGAAAAAGTGTAAGTATGAAGGGATAAGCTTTCATAGTAGAAGTGGAAAGAAAGTAAAATGTAAATGTTGTAATAACACATTCTATAAACCAAAACATTCTCTAAGAAAATATTGCTCATTTAGGTGCAGAAGTTATGATCCTGAATACAGGCAAAAAATCAGTGAGACTAAAGATAGAAAAGTTAAGATTAATTGTGCTGAATGTAAAAGAGATATCAAAGTTCACAGGTATCGAGTTCAGAAATCACAGAATCTTTTTTGCTCAATACATTGTCGAGCTCTTTATAGTAGGGGCAAGATTTCAAAGAAAAGGAATGGTAAAGAAGTGAACTGTTCTTACTGTGGAAAATTAGTGTACAGAGCTAAATATAGATTAGAAAAATACAATTGCTGGTTTTGTTCTATGGAATGCATGAATAAACAAACAACTCAATTTCTAGTTAGACCTACGAAACCAGAGAAGATGTTTATGAAACTAATTAAAGAATTTGATTTACCTTATAATTATGTTGGAGATGGTAAATTCTGGATTGGTAATTTAAACCCTGATTTTATTCACAAAAACTCAAAAAAAGTTGTTGAAATATTCGGTGACTATTGGCATAATCCTAAATTAAATAAAAATTGTAAAAAGAAAAACACTGAAAAAGGCAGAAAAAAAGCTTTTAAGAAGAGAGGTTATGTTTGCACTGTTATCTGGGAGAAAGATTTTAATAGCAGAAATTGGAAAGAATATGTATTAAAGAAAATTGGAGGGAAAAATGCCGCGATTTGTAGTACATGAACATTTTTCAAAGCATCACCACTGGGACATCAGATTGGAGCTAGATGGGATGCTTATGAGTTGGGCTGTGCCAAAGGAACCTCCTTTAAAGAGTGGAATACGCAGGCTTTGCATCCTTGTGGAACCTCACGATATTAGTTATATTAATTTTCAGGGAACAATTGAAGAAGGCACTTATGGTGCAGGCAAAGTAGAGCTCTGGGACAATGGAACATATGTGATGGAGACTCGCAAAGATGATAAATTAGTTTTTTTTCTCCATGGGAAAAAACTAAAAGGCAGATACACAATTCTGAGATTTGCAAGAGCTGGACAGAATAATTGGCTGTTTTTTAAGACAAAAGAAGAGCAGAAGATAAAGAAATAACCTGAAAAACACACAAAACATTCAACAAAAATACAAGAAGTTTTTGAGAATGTTTTGAAAAACTAGTCAGCGACATAAGTAATTAATAAAATTTAGCTTAAAAAAATGTTTATTCCAGAAATTCTCTAAAGAGTCTTGTAATTCGTCAACTGTTTTGTAGTATTTGGAGTTTGTTGTGTTTGCTCTTGTTATTTTCCAGCATGT
>JAHJQO010000013.1 GCA_018819305.1 Nanobdellota archaeon | reverse complement strand
TATAAAAGAAAAAGCATAAAATGAAACATTCTAAAAACAAAAAGTTACTTTTTCCAAGAAAAAAGTAACTTTTTCAATAAAAATACGAATCCTTCCTATTAAACCACAAAAGAATACAAAATCATTTAATGGATGGAGCCTAATTTTTCAAAAGCTTTAAATAATCCCTTGCTGATTATTATTTCTATGGGTGCCAGACTAAGGCCTGAAGAGGTGGGAAAAAGAGAGTTTAATGTTGCTAAGTTTGAAGTAGATCATGAAGAAGTTATGCATCTCAAGAACCTTTACAAGCTTGTGCATGCTTGGCTGGTTGACGAAGGGTTTTCTGCTGCTGATGGCAAGCCAGGTGATGACAAATTTGAAACTCTTTATCTGGAGAGAATAAATCAGGCTGGCATGAAAGAAAACCACATTTGGTGGCGAGCTGTCATGATTCCAAGAGGAAATAGATATTACAGGTACTTCTTAAAAATTGACTGGCAAATCCTTGCTATGAAAACAGTTGAGATAATGCATAAAGGGCAAAAATTCAAGACTAATAAAGGCGAGATTATAATGAGAGTTGAAGCATGGCTTCAGCTGGATTATCGAAATGAATGGGAAAAAAGTGGTTTGTTGAGCAGGTTGGAAATGTGGTTTAGAGAAAGGCACTATCTTAAGGAAATAAAATCTTACAAAAAAGACCTGTATAAAACAGCTTACAGGCTTCACAGTACAATAAAACAATTCATGAACCTAAAGATGCCTGTGCCATGGGGAAAATCATTCCATGCAGAAAAAGGAACATACACTTCTTATAATTAATAATAACTTTTATAAACCTCTGTTTCTGTAATAGATTTAACATGTACGATGTCATTACCTTTGGAAGCAACATGGTTGATTTATTTGTTCATACAGACCAGTCTCAAGTCATAGATATTCATTCCAAAAATGATACGACTGAGCTTATTTCTTATCCTGTAGGTGCAAAGATACTTATAAATAAGCACATGCAAAATCTAGGAGGCTCTGGATTTAATGCTGCAGTCTCTTTTTCTCGCATTGGACTGAAAACAGGCTACATTGGAAAGACAGGCAGGGATCCTAACAGTGAGCTTATCATGAAAGGTCTGAAAAAAGAAAAAATTTCTTTTCTTGGTGCAAGAGGAAAAGAAAACGGCTTTTCTATAATTCTTGATTCTGTAGAACATGACAGGACAATTCTGACTTACAGAGGAAGCAACAGTGAATTAAAATTTACAGAACTTACTATGTCAAAACTAAAAACCAAATGGTTTTTCTTCACTTCTATGCGTGACCAGAGCCTGCATACAATGCTGAAAATAGCAGAACATGCGTGGAAAAACAAAATAAAGATTGCTTTAAATCCTTCTGCTACTATGTTGGATTCTTATCCTAAAGAAGCAATTAATCTGATTCGATATGCTGATGTGCTTGTGCTAAATAAAGAGGAAGCAGAATCTCTTGTGGGCAACAGCACGCGTGAAGTTAATATTATGAAATTAATGGTTTATGGTCCTCAAATAATTGCAATAACAGACAGCAAAAACGGTGTCGTGGCTTACAAAGATGGTTATTTTTACAAAATTCTGCCTCACAAGAATCTTCAGATTGTTGAATCAACAGGAGCAGGAGATTCTTTTGCATCAACTCTGGTTGCAGGCCTGATGTTGAAAAAACCTTTTGACTTCTGCCTGAAAATGGCAATAATCAATGCAGAATCTGTTATCTGCCATCATGGAGCCCAGAACCTTTTGCTTCATCGCAAGAGCCTGTTTGAAGCTGTGAAAAAAGACAAGAGAAAAATTGAGAAGAGAAAGGCTTAACCAAGACATGTGAAATTTGCTTATTTATTTTGCTTAGTTTCTTATAAGGGGTTCCGGCACTTTTTTCAGCAAAAACCTTTGGTTTTTGTGATGCTCAAAAAAACTTTTGTTTTTTTGGCACTCAAAATTTTTAATTTTGTTGTGCCAGAAGCATGGCTTCTGAGCATGTGCTAGGAACCGCTTGCATTTTGCAAACTTTTGTGAGCGAACGTAGTGAGCGGGCAAAAAGTTTCTTGAATACTTCGAAGAATTTAAATATCACCCTGCATCCACCCGTCTTAAAGATAGTGTGGTGAGTGTGAAGTGAGGTATATAATAACTCTAAACAATGTGAAGCGTTCTGACTTAGACAGCGTCGGGTTTCGAGCAGTTGACCTTGCTGTGCTCAGGGAAAAAAAAATTAATATTCCTCTATCTTTTATTATAAATAACAATGCTTTTGAAGATTTTCTAGCTGAAAACGGGTTAAAGGTCAAGCTTGAAAAGATTTTTCACAATACAAAAGCTGCAGATGCATACAAAGAGATTCTGAAGCTATTTAATGAAGCTAAACTTCCTAAAGAATTTGAAGAAGAACTAAGCGAGGCTTATGAATCATTAAGCATAGATACTGGAGCCACTGCAAGCAATATTGTATCAGATTGGAATCCTCCTTTTGTCAGTGTTTTTAGAAGCCCTTCTTATCTTTTACCAACAGATGATACAGAAGGATTTATGCAGAATATTAAAGGCAAAGAAGTGTTAATAACTGCAATTAAGCTTTCTTGGGCTTCTGTTTATTCACCAGAATCAATTGGGTATAGAAAGAAAATAGATATTTCTGGTGACTTTGGAATGGGAATAATTATTCAGAAGATGAAGAAGATAAAACAGTCTGCTGTTTCATACTCCTGTTCAAATATTGATGAGAGCACAATTGTTGTGCAAAGTTTTTTTGGTTATCAGGATTATTCTCAGGATAAACAAATTTTAGGCAAAGATTATCATGAATTAGACCATGACAGTCTGATTATTAACAAAGCAGATGTTAATGTCCAGGAATATAGCCTTGTGAGGAATCCTGAAACTGATGAAATCGTAAGAAATGAATTAAAAGAATCTGGTTCTCGGCAGAAACTTGATGACAAGCAGATTTATGAGGTTGCCAGAATTTCAAAAAGAGCAAAGAGTTTTGTCGGAACTGATTTAAAGCTTTATCTTAGTGTGAGAGATGATTATACTTATGTATTCATAGCAAATAGAATTACAGGCGAGCCAAAAAGAGTGACTGATGAAAAAGAAGAAATTAAATTGACTGTTGATGATAGTGGAAAGAAGACAATGGAGCATAAGCTTGAGACAATAGCAGGCCAGGAACAAGAGCAGAAATTTGAAATGCCTGAGATTATTTCTAATGAAGAAGCAAAAAAAGTAATTATGCAGGAAACCTCAGCAAAAGAAGAAAAAGAAGAGCTTCAAGAAGAAATTGATGAGAACTTGAAAAAAGACCTTGAGTTTCTTGATGAGATTGAGCAAGAAAAAGAAAAAACAACAGAAACTGAAGTTTCTGAGCCCTCTGCAGAGCAGACGACATCTGATGAAGAAACTGTACAAGATGAAGTTGATAAAGAAGTCCATCTTTTGGAAGAAGTTCTGAAGATAAAAGAATTTGTTGAGCGTATGGAAGAGCATGCTTTGAATGAGAATCATGAATCTTACAATCAAGAAGCCAGGCAAATCAAGGATTTGCTCAAGAGAATAAGGCATGAATAAGGCGTGAATGATTAATGATTGATTAGTACTTGATTATTTTCTAAAGATTTAAAAAAAGACTCTATTTCTTTGTTATTATGCCTGACAAACCGAAAAAATCCAATAAATCAAAGAAATGTATTAAATGTGATAAAAGCGTGTATTGCAGTGATTTGTGCAGTGAACACTTTAAAGATTATTTTGAGAAGAAAATCAAAAGAACAATAAAGAAATTTGATTTGTTTTCTAAAAAAGACAGAGTGGGTGTTGCTGTCAGCGGTGGCAAGGATTCAACTACTGCTCTTTATGTGTTGAAAAAGCTTGGTTATAATATTGAAGCTGTTACTGTTGATGCTGTTATTGGCAATTACACAAAAAAGAATCTTGAAAACCTGAGAAAAGTATGCAAAAAATACGATGTCAAACTTAATGAGATTAATTTTAGAGAAGAATTTGGCAGTTCTCTTTGCTTTATCAAATCTGTTGCCCAGGAAAAAGGCCTCACTTATTCTTCCTGCATGATTTGTGGTGTTCTCAGAAGGTATCTTTTGAATAAATATGCAAAGAAATGGAAATTCGACTGCCTTGTCACCGGGCATAATCTTGATGATGAAGCTCAGGCGTTTATTATGAATGTGTTTAGAAATGATTTGATTCTTGCAAAAAGACAAGGACCTGTTAGTGGCAGTGGCAAAGCCAATTCAACCAAAGTATTTGTCAAAAGAGTAAAGCCATTATATCTTTGCACTGAAGAAGAAATCATAAAATATTCAAAGTTCATGAAGTTTCCTGTGAATTACGAGCCATGCCCTTGCAGAGAAGGTGCTTATAGAAAAGAATATGCAGACATGCTTGATGCTTTTGAAAAGAAATTTCCGCCGACAAAATATAACATAGTCCAGTTTTTCCTGCGAACAGTGCACCAGATGAAAGAAAAAGATATTGATAAAGAAGCAGACAAAGATATCGAGATTGGCAAATGTGAGAAATGCGGAGAGCCATGCGCTAAAAAAATCTGCAAGAGATGCGAGATTTTGGGTGCTTTGAAAGGAGAAATAAAAACAAAAAAATAATATTTCTTTACCCTATTGAAAATTAATCGCAACATTTAAATAAATAAGATACAAAAATATTATTATGAAGAAAAAAAGGGGGCGGCCTATAGGCAGCAGTATTCGACAGAATCTTATTGAAATTCTGTTTTTCAAGGGAAAAGCATATGGATATGAATTATACAAGGATTATGTTGCTCTTTTTCCCAAGGTTACTTTGAGAGTTATTTATTATCATCTGAAAAAAGGCGTTGCACTAGGAGAGTTCAAACTGGAAACTATTAAGATGGAAAAAGGAGATTATTCCTGGGGCGGTGAAGCAGAGAAAAAATACTATGCGCTAGGTACAGGTGCAAAGCCCAAGATAGAAGCCAGAGTAAAAGCTTATTTTGAAGGTAAAAAAAGAGGAAAATAATTTTTAAGCTTTGAAAAATAATCTTTGAAAAATGATGCGAATCTTTGTATGTAAAAATAAGAAGGTATTGAGTAATGTTTCTCCTAAGCAGTTGAAGAAATATCTAAAAGATAAAAAAGCAGCGATATGGGTTGATTTTGAAAAACCTAAAGATGATGAATATGTGTTTTTTCAGAACACTTTCAATGTGCACGCACTGACAATTGAGGACTGTAAAAAGTCAATTGAATTGCCGAAGATAGAATTATTTGAAGATTATCTTTTCATTGTTCTGCACAGTGTGGCAGCAGACCTTAATAATGGTGCTATCCGGCAAAGAGAAATAGATTTTTGTCTTGGCAATAATTTTCTTGTTACGATTCATAATTATAAATCGCCAAGTGTTGAGCACCTGGCTGATAAGCTGCAAAAGTCTAAAAAAATCACCAACAGAACACCTGATTTTTTTATGTATGAAATAATTGACTTTTTTCTGGATCTTTATTTTCCTATGATTGAGAAATGGGATGGATATATTGCTGAATTAGAATCTGCTGTGGTATCTCATAATCCTCCGAAGAACATACTAAAAGAGATTATGCGAATGAAAAGGGAAGTGCTGCATATGAAGAAAAGTATTGCTCCGCAAAGGGATGTTATTAATAAGCTGACGCGGAGGGATGTTCCTTATGTCAGGCCTTTGACATGCATATACTTTAGGGATGTTTATGATAATATTATGCGAGTGCATACTGAGCTGGAAACTCAAAGAGACTTGCTTAACAGCACTTTTGAAGCTTATACATCTGTTCTTTCAACTCAGATGACTGCTGCATCTAACAGAATGAATGAAGTTATGAAAAAACTGACTATAATAACCACTATTTTTATGCCGCTGACATTTATCACAGGGGTATATGGTATGAACTTTAGATATATGCCTGAACTTTTCTGGCCTGTAGGTTATTATATTATTATAGGGATAATGATAACAGTTGCTGTTCTGATGTTCTGGTACTTTAGAAAAAAGAAATGGATGTAGTTATTTTATTATTTTATTTCTTCTTTTTTTTGGCTTTCTTTCCTGCTGTTTTTCTAGATGCTTTTTTTCTTACTTGTTTTACTGCAGTCTTTTTACCTGCTTTGAGTTTTTTAGGTTTTTGAATATCTTTTTTAAACACAACAGTTCTGTATGGGAAAGGAATCTCAACACCTTCTTTGTCAAATCTCTTTTTTATGCTCTCTGTTAGTTCATATCCTGAAATCATGTTGTCTGGCTGGTTGGCTACCCAGTAATAGCCTCTGAGTTTTACACTAAAATCACCGCAACCCACAACTCGCACTTTTACAGGGTCTTTTCCTTCCAGCAGGTCTGCATCTGTTCGATTGTCAATATATTTTGGATGTTTAAGTATTTCCTCATGCATGATTTTTCTGGCTAAATCAATATCTGAGTCATAACTTATGTCTATTTCCACTGTGGCTAGAATTTTTTCATCCCCAATAGTATAATTATTGATGACTTCTTGGTTGATCAAATCATTTGGTATGATTACATATCTGTTATCCCAGGTTTTAAGTACAGTATGCCTTAATGTTATGTCCTGCACTGTTCCATATTCATCCTGGAATCTAACTCTGTCACCCACTCTAAAAGGCTGGCTTATAGAAATCATAAGCCCAGATATTATGTTGGCAAAAGTTTTTTGTGTTGCAAAACCAATTATTATAGCAAACACTCCTGCTCCTGCCAGTAATGAATAAGAAAATGTTTTCAAAGATGGAATAGTACTTATGAGTAATATGATTCCTATTAAATAAATAATCCCTGTAGTAATCCTTCTCATAAATACAAACTTGGTTTTTTCAGAAGCAATTTTATCTTTATGATATTCATCTTTTGTATTTGCAGCATGCTTTTCAAGTGCGCGCTCTGCCGTTTTAAAGCCTTTTTTCATAAGAATGTTGATTAAGTTGGCAACTATAATGGTAACTATTCCTATAAATATAGGTATGAATACTTTTCCTAAAGGTGTACTCATGTCAAAAAGAGTTCCCGAAGCTAATTCAACGATCATTATATATAACCTTCCTCTTTTTTTATATAAATGTTTAGAATTTTTCAGTGATTTATAAAGCTATTTAATCTTCTTCAAAAAACCCATTTGCGTAAACTTTTAGGAAAAGTTTAATCAAAAAAGGGGTTTCGCTTAAAAAACGCTCAAGCCCCTACTTTATTTTCTTCAGAAATCCCATCTGCGGAGATTTTTGCAAAAAATCTCGTCAAAAGCAGGGGTTTCCTCCCTTTGGTCGTCAAGCCCCTACTTTATTTTCTTCAGAAATCCCATCAATGCGTATGCTTCTCTTTTGGTCATAAAACTCTTGCTAATCATTCGTTTCCAAACTTTGAGCTGAGTGTCTTTTTTTCTCAGAGTGGTGAAATCCATTTTTTTCATTGCATTATTAAGTAACTTTAGGATTTGCTCTTTTTCTTTAATACTAATAGGAGTATAAGGTTTCATTATTTCTTTTGTGTTTTGCTCTTTGAAAATTTCATAAAGAAGAACACCAACAGCATGGCTTATGTTTAGGGCTTTGTAGTTTCTGCTTGTAGGAATAGTGACTGTGAAATCACACAGCTTGATTTCCTTGTTTCTTAAACCATCACTTTCTCTCCCAAGAATCAATGCAATTTTTCTGTTTTTTATTTCTTTAAGTTTTTTCCCCAGCTGATCAGGTGTTAAAGGACTTCTTAGAATATTATAATCATTACCAAGCTTGCTTGTAGTGCCAATTAAGCAGTCAAATTTAGCCAGTGAGTTAAAACCATTAATTTTTGCTTTGTCAAGAATTTTTTGTGCATTTTTAGCAAGGCGCCTGCTTTCCTCATTTATCTTGCACTTTGGATTAATAAGAACAAGATTATTGACACCAAAATTCGCCATAACCCTTGCAACACTTCCAATGTTTGCAGAGTTCTCTGGTTCAATAAGCACAACACTAATCATTTATCTTAGAATTTGAGAATGGTTTAAAAAGTTAATCAAAAATCATATTATTTTTGGTGTTAAATAAACTTTAACAATCAAAAACCATATGGTTTTTGGTGTTAAATAAACTTTAACAATTAAAAAAAGAATTTATCACTTAAATTATAACTCTAAGTATTGGCACAATCAAAAGTATGACTAGTACTATTATTAATAATAAGGTTATTTTCTTCCATACATGGTCGCCTTTTTTCTTTCCTATGATTTTTTCAAGGCTTATCTGAATCATTCTTCCTCCGTCTACAGGACCTAATGGAAGCAGGTTTGCGAGTCCAAGACCCAAGCTGAGGATGAATATCCATGTGAACAGGCCGTTGAACCAGATTAATAATTTAACAAAGACATTATTTTGATTTGTAAAATGCGTGTTTTTTTGAGAATGAAACTGAACACCTATGATTCCAGTATCAGCTGCTTCTGGATTTTCAATAGCTATAACAGAATACATTATATCATCATTGCCAATAAGCACTGTTTCACCAGCTTCTAAATCGCCAAGAGCTGCTGCGAATTCAGGAATTGTTAGAACTATTATATTATTGACCTTGTTATAAACAACGCCTGCTTCAAGACCAGCAATTTCTGCAGGCATGCCAGAAGTTATTTCTAAAAAACTAAATCCTGTTGGTTGTGCAACAGCATTGATTGCTGGATTAAATACAAAGCTAAGTATTAGCAGGGCAAGGGCTGCTGTTATAACATTTGACCAGGGTCCTGCAGCAAAAACACTGTATTTGACAACATCACTTTGTTTTTGCAATTTTTTCTCATCAGGCTCAACAAAAGCACCAATTAAAGGACCAAAGAATACAATGCCTGAGTTATGCACTGGTATGCCGTGTGCTCTTGAAACAATACCATGAGAAAATTCGTGAATAAGCACTACAATGAATAATGCGATTATGCCATACCAGAAAGGAACAAATATAGGACTGCCAGGTATGGGTATACCAGGTATTACAGGAGCAATAACTGCTGGTGCATTATGATTGAGTATTAAGTCAACAATACCTTTGACAATAAATCCTATAATTGTAATCATGCCAACATAACCAATTCCAATTCCCATATATCCGAGGATTTTGATGAATTCAGAATGTTTTGTTCCTATTCGATCAATGAATTTCAGGCCGAATTTTGTTCTGTACAAAGCAATGAACTTTGCCTGAAACTGAAACTTTTTTCTCTTGACAACTATAAAGACAATAATTAGTAGATAAAATAATATTATCCACTTATTCTGAAGAATAAAACTCAAAAAACTCATATTAATTCAATTTATTGATTAACGGGTTTTTAAAGTTTTGGTTAGAAAACTATTTATTTCTTCTTAATCGGCCTTAAAACCTTTGAATTGCATTTTCTGCATCGTATTTTGCCAGCTATGACTTTTAGGTTTGATGCTCGAACCTTGCTTTTGCATTTTCTGCATACAAATATGTTCTTAAAAAGCCTTGCTTCTGCTTCTGGGAATTTTACCATTTTGTTTCACATTTATTCGTTTTTGATTTGCACTCAAAAAGCTTTGCTTTTTGGTGCAACCAAAAATGAGTTCACTCATTTTTGATTTGTGCTTAAAAATCAAAGATTTTTGGCACGCTCAAACCGGCTTACTCCGGTTTGATCTGTTTCATAATTCTGTCATGAAGGATTTGCCAGTAAACAACAGTTGCTCCTTCTGCTAGTTCTTCTTTTAATTCTTCTGGAATTGCGAGATCAAAAGTTTCATATGTATCTGCATCCATTACCTGGGCAGTATCACCTGTAATGCTTAATACTTGTGCATTTCTCTTGTCAATCATAGGAACATCAATTTCATCATGTCCTGGCATAACAATCTGCCTTTTTCTGCCGTCAACCATGCCAACAGCATCTAATCTTACTTTTGCATGGCCGTGTTTTCCTGGCCTTGAAGTCTGAATATTACTGACTGTGCATGCTGCATCGTCAATTACACAGTAATTGCCTACTTGTAAGCTTCCCACGCTCTTTCTTTTTACTTCTCCAGCCATATTATCACCTAAGGATTATTATATTCTTATATTTCCTGAGATTTGAGTTTTATTTAAAAAGGTTGCGGAAAAAACCAGGCTTTCTCGTCGTTTTTCTCCTTGTATAAGAAAAAACAGCTTTGACTCGTTTTTTAGTCAGAAATCTCTTTAGTTTTTCTTCAATATCAGGATTATCAAACTCTTTTTCTTTTTTCCTGAATTTGCTGGTGTGATGATAGCTTCTGCCATTCTTACTGTAGAACTTGTGCTTTTTATGCAGCAATTCATGGTACATTACATAATCCAGCAGTTCCTGGTCTTCTTCAAGAACCTTTGATATAGTGACTGTGTTTGCTCCGTATTCATACGTGCCGAGTTTTGAAAAGGTTATGCTTCCCCATTTAAGATTAGGTTTGTCAATAAATCCATTAAAGTATTTCTCATTAACACGCTCAAAGCTTTCTTCCAGCATAGGGTCGCTCTCTTTAACTTCTGCATAATCGCCAATGTTTTTGAGAAAGTTCTCATAAATATCCATGTTTATTGTCTTTTTGATTGGTTTGTTTTTCTCTTTGTATACTTTGGCAAGAAGAGACTGAATCAAACCCATCTTTATCTCATTGCTCACTTTTCTCCATTCATACGAAAGATTAAACACCATAGAAGAAGCAGTGTACTTAACATTTGCATTGTAAGCCCTGAATGCTCTTGAGTATTTTACACTCAAATTTTTAGTTAATCTTTTATCTGGAAACAGTTCTGAGAATGCTTTTTCAGCGAGATTCATTTTTTTTACTTCTCCACTTCAATATCTAGTTTTTTTGCAACAAGCTCTGCTTGTTCAGCAAGTATTTGAGCATGTTTTACAGGTTCCTGATTTGTATACATTTCAAGGGTCACTGTAGTTAGATTAGGGTTTTGATTTAATATTTCTTTTGCATAACCTAATATTAGCTCAGTTTTTGGTTCATCCAGTGTAAAAGATTTATGTCCATCTATGATTCCTGTTTTTAGATTACCTTTAGGTGCATTAAGATGCAGCTGATATACTCTTCCTTTGCTTATATTAATGAGTTCATTAATAAAATCATCTTGGGTGCCTTTGTATATTTTGCTAAGAACATTGGTGCTAGCTGTAGCTATGACATGTGCAACATCAAAAAGCAATCCAAAATTTTCATTATGAATCTTTGGATGATTTAATATTTTTTTATAAAATTCAAGTGAAGAGAAATATTTAACCAGTTCAACAGTTAGTTTTTCTTTTTCAGATTTATAATCTCTTTTTTCTAGAATTTTAGGGTCATAAAAAGTATTGGTTTCAAACAGCACTTTCTTTTTTTTATCTTCGGGAAAGCCTTTATTGATTAATTTCTCTATTTGTAAAAGATTATTTAAGATATTATTGAACACCACTTCTTCATCATGAATTGTAATGCTTTTCTCATCAATTTCATCTTTAAGAACCAGCTTACCTTCCTTAAAATAAATTTTATGGCAGATGTGAAATCCTGCAGTATAGGCGTTTTCTGTTCTGATTCCATTAAGCATATGAGAATTTTCCTTACTAGTTATGACATCAATAAATTCACTGTCACTCAAATCAATATTCAAGAATCTGGTTGGATTATGTATTGAAACTTTTAAGCCTGCTTTTTGAAACTTTTTCTCATCTCGGTCATAATTGAGAGTCTCAACACCAGTAACATAAGGTGATTCTCTGAGAATCTTTAATGCTTCTTCACTGTCTGCAAGTCCCTTGCACCAAGAAACATAAATCTCTTTTTTCATTTTATAATACTAACTATGTACAGGATATCTTAGAATAGCCGCAATTCCACCCATTTCTTTTAACTGTACTCCCTCTCTGGTTTCTGTGGATATAACCTCGACATTTGTGCCGAGTTTTTGAGCTTCTTCATCAAACTCATCAATCAAATCATCACCTAAAGCTTCAGATATCAGCACTGTCTCTGCTGCACCCATTATCACGCATTGCTTGACCTGCTCTTTTCCATAACTCGCCATGTCAGGCTTTGTTGATAAGAGATTAAAGAATTTCTGCATGAGATTTTTTTCTTTTGCAACTTCTTCTTCTGCAAGCACATCCTGGGACCTTTCTAAAAGTTCCTGAAGCCCGAAATCACCTGTGTAGCTAAGATCCTTGACTGCAATGATTTTGTTCTTAACATCAGTAGTAAGATAACCCTTGTTCAGAAAATCATTAGTTGTTGTACTGGGACCTCCTATTAAAATACCTTTGAGATCTTTCAGGAAAAGAAACTGGTCTTTCATATAATCAGCAATTTTTTTGTAATGCTCTTTAATAGCGCCCTCTCTGAGACGGGCGAATCTGGGTGCAGAATTATGCACGAATAAGCCGTTTGCTATGAAATTTTGATTCTTCACACTAATATCTATCATTTCAACAATTTTTTTTGATTTCTCTATTTTGCTTATTTTAACAGGGAGAATCGGGCACTCATAGATATCCTTTAATTTTGCATAAAGTTTTGGGTCTTTAACATGTTTAAGGATTGAATTCATAAAAATTTCTTTGCTCATCATTCTTTTGTCATTAAAGAATCCGCTTACTCTTGGGAATAATTGAAGATTATAACCTGATTTTTCAATAAGTTTCCTTATCTTTGATCCTGGAACGATTATCTGCCTATTGTAGCTTCTATCTGTTTTCTGACTTAGTATATTTGCTAATTTTTTATTTTTTTCACATGAAGTGAAACCAATGTATTTATTAAATAAGTCCAATGATTTCTTTTCGGTTATGTCAACTGTGAATCTTGGATTATCAGAATACTTATTTGCACGATTATCATATTCTTGTAATGAGCTTAGAATAGAGAATCTCAGAAGAACGAGTTGTGCTTGTTGAGCAAGGTTCTTATTATTAACAGAAAAAGCAACCCCTCTTTTCTTATGAACATATCCTTCAGCGTCAAACAATCCTTTTAAGAAAGCTGCAAGAACTTTGTTATCTGATAAAAGTATTTTTCTAGGGATATCACTATTCTTGGTTTTTTTGATTTCAGGAAATTCCTCAGTAATTAATCTTACCAAAGGTCTGCTGGTGAACCTGACTTGATGATAGTTTTTACCCTCTCTAAACTTGTATGAAGATGTTGTTTGAAGATATTTATTGAATTTTTTCTGAAGTTCCAAGGCCACTTCTTTATTTTGTTCATAAAAACTTATTCTGTCTCTTTCTATACATCCATCTCCTATTAAATATCCTATAAACTGAGCAAATTCAGCTGATAAAACTTCAGGTAATTTAATATCCTTATAAAGATAAGGCTTAGTATATTTTTTTAAGAATCCTGTGAAGTTTAGGTTAAGTTCTCTACAGAGTTTCTCTAATTCATCTTTTTTAGGATTTATTTTTCCTAACTCATACGAAGAGATAGCTGTTTGTGTTAAACCTATTTTTTTTGATAGTTCTTTTTGAAGCAAACCTTTTTTTACCCTTTTTTCCTTTAAATAAGTTTTACCTTCATTTGTTATTATGAAAGAATTATAATATCTTTTTGAGTTCAATTTCTGAGCATTCCCTTTTACATCAATCTTTTCAGGCATTATCAATAAATCTTCAGAATTTAATTCCTCAGCTGTTTTTTGAATAATCCCTTTTTCTGTTGTTACAAAGAATTTATGGTCTTTAGAAGTTTCCAGCTCAAGACGTGGGTTTTTTGTGATAACTTTGTAAATTTGGCTCTTTTTTACATTCCATTTGTCTGTTATGTTCGAATTCCGAATTGAATGATTGTTTATAACCATACTTTTGACAATGTGGGGGTTATGAACAATCTCAATTTTAGGAAGAGAACCATCAGATAATTGAACTAAAGAATTAGGTACGCAGCATTGACCTCCTGCACGCATTTTTCCAGGAACTTCTGAATGAGTTTTTTGCAAAGGAACAATTGTTTTTCCCTTTAGCAATGCAATGGTCGCATCTCTTCTGTCCAGGACAACCATACCATAAGTCTCTTCATGCTCAACTATTTCTTTGAGAGGCTCAAGAACAAACTCTTTATCGCATCTGTACAGACGCTGATTCATAGGAACAGGAGGTTCAATGCTCCATACTTCAAAATCCTGCTGTCCTTCACGTTCAGCAACATTGCCAGCAAAAACACACATTCCGTTAGGCGGTGTCTTTTTAAAAAGCTTCAGATGCTGTACCATTTTTTCCAGAGCATCAATAACATTCTTTCTTGTGCTTGCACTTTTGATATTGCTTGCAGTTCCCTGCTCCTGCTGCAAATGATTAATAATCTTGTTCATGTCATAACCTGTAGGAACATAAACACTCACCAGTTCTGTATGGCGCCCTTTATGTTGAGCAAGCTCCTTTACAAAATGCTTGAGCTTGAGTTTTTCCTTTGCACTTACTTTCATGCTTTCTCTTTTATCTTCGCTCATTTTAATCAAAATACAATAGTCAGAAAGGGTTTATAAAGGTTATGAAGAAAAAACGTGAAAAGAAATTTGTTAAACTTTTTTTGTCATTAACATTCTCATATTCGTAAATTTTATGAGATAAGTACTACCTGCCTGTGCTTTGGTTGCAGCTGTTTATAAGAATCGGGGTTGGGAGTAAATTGAAAGATTCCTGAAATAGCTCTGATTTATAACAACATTTAAAAGATTCTATTGGTTATTCATCCTTATGTCAAAGCTATTGAAGCTCAGGGAAAAAGCTATTGAGGCTGCAAGAAAAGCTGTCATAGAGAGTGTCAGCCCTGATTTATATATAATTAACACTGTCAATAACATAGAAGAGCTGCAGAGAATAATAAATGTATTGACTAAGCGCCTTAGAGAGTGGTATGGTTTGTATTTGCCTGAGCTTGACAAAATAATTGATGATAATGAATCATTTGCCAGTTTTGTTGCAAAGAGAACTAAAAAAGCTTTGCAGTCAGAATTCAAGATTAATAAAACCATGGGTGCTGATATTAAGCAGAAAGATATAGAACCTATGATTTCCATGGCAAAGACTATAGGGAGTCTAATTACGCAGAAGGATTTTCTAGAAACATACCTTGAAAACACTATGAAAGAGTTTTGCCCTAATCTTTTTACACTGGCAGGAGGAACAGTTGGTGCCAAGCTTTTAAGAGGAGCTGGAAGCTTGAGAAAACTAGCAATGATGAGAAGCAGCACAATCCAGCTTCTTGGTGCAGAAAAAGCTTTGTTCAGGCATATTAAGACAGGAGCCAGGCCTCCAAAGTATGGTTTTTTAATGCAGCATAACATGGTTCAGAGTGCAAAAAAACAAATGAAAGGCAAAGTTGCAAGGGCTTTGGCTGACAAAATTTTCCTTGCTGCAAGAATTGACTTTTTTCAGGGCGAATTTATCGCAGATGAATTGCTAAAAGGATTAGAGGTGAGGTTCAAATGAGGATAACTAAACATGACAAGTTTTTATTGTTTGAGCAGGAATTAGTAGCTTTAATATTTATTATTATTCTTGGTTTTGTTTTTTACTGGTTTAAATTTCATATCTTTTTTTATTTAGTCACTCTTTTGATTGGTTTTATTTTGTTCTTTTGGATGATATTTGAGGAAAAGATCCATAAGACAGGAAAAAAACATTCTTATTTTGAGCATACTTCAAGTTATATCATGGTTGCTCAGACAGTTCTTGTGCTGGGATTATTATTTTTGTATCTTGATGTCAAGTATTTAATAATTATTTTCCTAGTGATAAGTGTTATTATGTACTCTATTGGTTTAAGCAGGATTATTTTGTTCAAAACAGTTTTTAAGAAATAAAGGTGTATAATGAAGCAAATAAATAAGTTCAATGTTTTTGATGATGGAAAGAGCAGAAGGAATCTTTTTACTAAGAATCTGACTAAAGGCAAAAGGTTTTTTGACGAAGATTTTGTGCACTCTAATGGTGTTGAATTCAGAGCATGGGATGTTTTCAGGAGCAAACTTGGCGCAAGTATTATGAAAGGCGTATCCCAGATTGGGCTGAAACCAGGCAGTCTTGTGCTTTATCTTGGCGCCAGCCATGGATTTACTCCTAGTTATGTTTCTGATATTGTCGAGAATGACGGCTTTGTTTTTTGTGTTGACAATGCTCCAAGAGTTGTAAGAGACCTTATTTTTTTATGTGAGCAGAGAAAAAACATGTCTCCGATTCTTGCTGATGCTAATCATCCTGAAAATTATAAGGATTTGGTTACAAAAGAAGTTGATGTTGTTTTTCAGGACATTGCACAGAGAAACCAGGTTGAAATTTTTCTTAAGAATTGCGCATTTTATTTGAAAAAAGGCGGTTTTGGTTTGCTTGCTCTTAAGGCAAGAAGTGTTGATGTTGCGAGAAGGCCATCTGAGATTTTCAAAGAAGTCAGAAAGCAGCTTGAAGAGAGTGAAATGCTTATTGTTGACCAGAGAAATCTTGAGCCTTATGAAAGAGACCACGCAATGTTTGTTTGCAAGAAGAAATGATACTGTTTCTTAACTTTACTTTTCCAAACAAGCCTTAACCAATCCATAGAACAAGGGTGCTGGTTTTTCAAACCTGCTTTTGAGTTCAGGATGAGCCTGAGTTCCAACAAAATACTTGTGTTTGTTCTTTGGAAGTTCAAAAAATTCAACCAGTTTTCTGTCAGGGCTCATGCCAGAGAAAATCAAGCCATTCTTTAGAAGAATATCATGATACTCAGGGTTGACTTCATATCTGTGCCTGTGTCTTTCGCTCACTTCTTTTTGTTTACCATATAATTCCCAAATTAATGTATTTGGTTTTATTAGAGCAGGATAAGCACCTAATCTCATGGTTCCTCCTTTATCTTTAATGTTTTTCTGCTCAGGAAGAATATCAACAACAGGATGTTTTGTTTTAGAGTCAAGCTCAGTGCTGTTAGCACCTTTTAAACCACAAACATTTCTTGCGAATTCAGCAACTGCCAATTGTAAGCCAAGACATATTCCAAGAAAAGGAATATTGCTCTCTCTGCAATACTGTATGACCTTGATTTTGCCTTCAGTTCCTCTGCTTCCAAATCCACCAGGTACAATCACGCCGCTAATTCCTTTTAATAGTTTTTTTGCATCTGCAGGGCTATTGATATCAGTGGTCTCAACCATCTTGACGTTTACCTTAACTTTTAAATTAGCACTGCAATGCTTTAAAGCCTCAACAATGCTGGCATAAGAGTCATCAAGTTCAGTATATTTGCCACATATTGCAACAGTTACTTCTTTGTCAAGTTTAGAAAGATTGTCAACAAGTTTTTTCCATTCAGGTTTGACTCCTGATTCAATTCCTAATTCTTTTTTTATAATATCATTGATTCCTTCTTTTGAAAAACTCAAAGGCAATTTATATACGCTATCAACATCAATACCTGTGATAACAGCTTTTTCATCAACACCGCAAAAAGTGCTTATCTTTTTTTTGATTTTCTCATCAAGATACTCAGAGCACCTTCCAATAATCACATCAGGCTCAATACCGCGTTCTCTGAGAAGTGCAACAGACTGCTGAGTTGGCTTGCTCTTTTGCTCACCTACATGTCCTGGAATAGGAATATAAGTTAGATGTATATATAGAATATTTTCTTCTCCAACATTTCTTTTCAACTGCCTGCAAGCTTCAATATATAATTCATTCTCAATATCACCAACAGTGCCTCCAACTTCAATCATAACAACATCTGCATTTTCTTCTTTGCCAATCTCAAAAAACCACTCCTTAATTAAGTCAGAAACATGAGGAATCAACTGTACAGTCTTACCAAGATAATCACCACGTCGCTCTTTTTTTCTAATTGATTCATAAACCTTGCCCATGGTAAGATTCCACTTGAACTTGCAGGTTACATTAAGAAATCTTTCATAATGGCCAAAATCCATGTCAACTTCGCCGCCATCATCAAGAACAAACACCTCGCCGTGCTCAACAGGGTTCATAGTGCCAGGGTCAACATTCAAATATCCGTCGCATTTGATAGGAATAACCTTAAGACCTGCTTTAGTAATCAGATTTCCAATACTAGCAGCAGCAACACCTTTTCCTAAGCCAGAGAGAACACCGCCTGTGACCACAATGAATTTTCTGTCAGTTTTGTTTTTTACAGGCATTAACTAATAAAGATACAATTAGTATATAAATATTTATGAAGTGGAAAATATGGATTTTCTATAACAACCTTTAAAAAATCCACTCACTTAACAGTATATAATATGGGTTTAACACTATATAATACAATGAGCAGGAAGAAAGAGGAGTTTATGCCTATTAATCCTCCAAATGTCGGATTATATGCTTGTGGTCCGACTGTGTATAATTTTGCTCATATTGGCAATCTTAGAACTTATGTTTTTAATGATGTTCTCAGACGAACTCTTTTGAAAAATGGTTTTAAATTAAAACATGTCATGAACATCACTGATGTTGGGCATTTGACTTCTGATGCTGATGAAGGCGAAGATAAAATGCTTGTTGCTGTGAAGAGAGAAAAAAAAACAGTTTGGGATATTGCAAAGTTTTACACAGATGCTTTTTTCAGTGATACTGAACATTTAAACATCCAGACTCCTGAAACTCTTTGCAAAGCAACAGACCATATTAAAGAAATGATTGAGATGGATCAGAAGATTGAAAAAAATGGTTTTGCTTATTTTACAGGAGGCAATCTTTATTTTGACACTGGCAAACTTGATGATTATGGAAAACTAGCCCGTCTAAAACTTGATGAGTTAAAAGAAGGTGCAAGAACAGACAAAGACCATAATAAAAAAAATCATACTGACTTTGTTCTATGGTTTACCAAATCAAAGTTTGGAGAACAGGAGATGAAATGGGACAGCCCATGGGGAACTGGTTATCCTGGCTGGCATATTGAGTGTAGTGCAATGTCAAGCAAATATCTTGGAGAACAATTTGATATTCATACAGGAGGAATTGACCACATTCCTGTTCATCATACTAATGAGATTGCCCAATCAGAGGCTGCAACTGGTAAAAAACCATGGGTTAAGTATTGGATTCATGGAGAATTCTTGGTAATGGACAAAGGCAAAATGGCTAAGAGCTCAGGAACATTCATAACTTTGCAGACTGTTATTGACAAAGGATTTGACCCTATTGCTTACAGATTCTTTTGCCTGGGAACACATTACAGAAAACAATTAATGTTTAGCTGGGAAGGATTAGAAGGAGCATCTAGTGCTTACAAAGCTTTGAAAAACAAGATTGCTGAAGTAGATGGTTCTGGAAAAGATAATGAAAAACTCAAAGCTTCTTTTCAGGACAAATTCTTAAAAGAAATTAATGACGACTTAAACATGCCAAGAGCACTTGCTGTTCTTAATGAAGTGATTAATGATAATAATTTAAGCAAGCAAAACAAAGTTGATTTGATATCTGATTTTGATAACATCTTAGGATTAGACTTATTGAAGCAGGAAGAAGTGGAAATTCCCAAAGAAATACAGGATTTAATTGATAAAAGAGAAGAAGCAAGAAAAAACAAGGATTTTGCATTATCAGACACTCTTAGAGATGAGATAAAAGCTAAAGGTTTTGTTGTTGAGGATACTAAAGAAGGACCTAAGATTAAAAAGCAATAAAACATAAACTATATAAACAGTTTCTGGTTCATATCGTCTATTAAATGCCTCCATAGCTTAGCGGTGGAGCATGTGGCTGTTATGCGTAGGACGTTTTTGTCCGAGCACGCCAGAAATCTTTGATTTCTGAGCGACCGTAGAAACCACAAGGTCCTCGGTTCGAATCCGAGTGGAGGCGTGTAACCTTTTTAGAAAAATACAAAAACCGTGTTTTTGATTCCCAAAAGCTTTGCTTTTGATGAGGTTAGCGAAAACTACTTGGGTTCTAGCCTGCGGTCGAACCCAAACTTGGTTTTTCATTTTCATATATTTTCATATATATTGGGCCTGTGGCTTAGCCTGGCTAGAGCACACGACTGATACGCGTAGCCCTTTTTTGGGCGAGCGCGCCAGGAACTTGTTCCTGAGCGTGCGTACAGACATCGTGCGGTCCCGTGTTCAAATCACGGCGGGCCCATTTATTTTTATTCTGGTGGGAATCAATGCAAAAAACAACCCAAATCAAACATTTGTATGATAATAATGTTCTGAATATATGTTTGGATACACTTGAGAAAGACAAGCAGGCTCTTGTTTTTGTTAACACTAAGAACAGTGCAGAAGCAGAAGCAGAGAGAATTAGCAAAAAGATTAAGCCTGCTGAAAAAGAAAAACAAAAGCTTGAAGAATTAAGCCAGAAAGCATTAAAAACTCTTGACAAGCCAACAAAACAATGCCAGAGACTTGCTTTATGTTTCAGACATGGTGTTGCTTTTCATCATGCAGGCCTGCATTCACAGCAAAGAGAATTAGTTGAGGATAATTTTAGAAATGGAATGATAAAGATTATTTGTAGCACTCCAAGTCTTGCGCTAGGAATAAATTTGCCAGCCTTTAGAGTTATTATTCGTGATCTTAAACGTTTTTCTGGTCCTCGCGGAATGACATGGATTCCTGTGCTTGAGTTCGAACAGTTTTGCGGCAGAGCAGGCAGGCCTGATTTTAATGATACTTTTGGAGAAGCAATTTGCATTGCACAATCAGAAAGTGAGAAAGAAAATATTATTGATAATTATATTGAAGGAGAAACAGAAGAGATTCTCAGCAAACTGGCTGTTGAACCTATTTTAAGAACTTATGTTCTAAGCCTTATTGCCACTGATTTTGCAAATTCAAAAAAAACATTAATGGATTTTTTTAAAAAAACATTTTATGCTCATCAGTTCAAGGATATTCAGAAATTAAGTGAGATTATTGATAGAATTTTAAATAAGTTAGCAGAATGGGAGTTCATATCTATTAAGATTGATAAATTAGAAGCCACTCTTCTTGGAGCCAGAGTAAGCCAGCTCTATCTTGACCCTTACACAGCACATTATCTAATTACTTGTTTGAAAAGAGCAAAAGACAAATTGCTCAGAGACATATCATTTTTGCAAATGGTTTCTTACACCTTGGAGTTGCGGCCGCTCTTGAATGTCAGAGTGCGTGAATATGAACTTGTCGAGAACAAGGCTGCGCAATATGAAACATCAATCTTGAGCTTAGAACCAAGCATGTTTGAGCCAGAATACGAGGAATACATCAAAAGCATAAAAACAGCTTTGTTTTTTCAGGAATGGATTAATGAAAAAGACGATGAAATTCTTCTTGAAGAATTTAATGTAAGGCCTGGCGAGAGCAGGGCAAAGCTTGAAAGAGCAGATTGGTTGATATATGCTTCGCAAGAGTTAAGCAGGCTGATAAAATTGCATGGATTGATTTCAGAGTTAGCAAAAATAAGACTAAGGCTTAAGTATGGTGCGAAAGAAGAACTGCTTCCTCTGCTGAAACTAAAATCTGTTGGAAGAACAAGAGCAAGAAAACTTTTCAACAACAAAATAAAAACAATTGAAGATGTGAAAAACGTAGATTTCACACAATTAAGCCAATTGATAGGAAGAGCAACTTCTCTTTCAATAAAAAAACAAGTCGGCCAGGACTTAAGAGAAGAAAAAGTTGTTGTAAAAAAAGGAACTAGAAAGGGGCAGACTTCTTTGAAGAAGTATGATAAGAAAAAGAAAGAAAAAAGTAAATAATCACCTCTTAACCTTAACTTTCATTGTCTGCCTTGCGATTTCTTTTTCTGACTCTATGTTAGCTATCTTATTAAACATTTCAACTATCAGTTTGACTTTCGGGTTTTCTATGTTTAATTGGTATAATTGTATTCTTCCAAGTTTTCTTGTTGGCTTTATTATTTCGCTTTTTAACATGTCATCTAGCATTCTGTAAATAGTTGATCTTCCTACTCCTGCAAATTCAGCCATATCTGATATGCAGTATTCTAAGCGTCTGCCTATGATTAACAAGTCCAAAACTTTGACTCGGGGGCTGTTCCCTAATAGATGCGTTATTATTGTTTCTTCTTCCATGATTAGATGTGGTCGATTCAAATATTTAAATGTTTCGTTTTGATACATGCATGTTTCATAATAATACAAACTTGTTCGGAAAATCTTCGGAAATTTCATCATTGATTTTATAAACCAGTATTTTGCAACTGTTAGTTTATGGATAAAAAAGAAATACAACAAACTATCTTAGACACTCTAAAAAAGCATCGACCAGCAAAATGGAATGCTTCTCATACAGAAGAAAAAAATCTTTTCAAAAGATTTCCAAAACACATGCGAGGGACAAAACAAGTAAAAAATGCTTTAGAAGAATTATATAAGATGGAATTGATTATCAGGTACAAAAAAACAGGTGAAACTCATGTATCCTTAAATATCAGGAAAAAGAAAGAAATAGAACAATTCTTAGAAGAATAATCATTCCAATAATCTGCTTATTGATATTCCTCTGTTAATATTATAAATTACTTTTGCAAAATACTTTGCAAGACTTACTTCTTCATACCAGTCATGTTTTTTTGCAAAGTCTTTGCCATGAAAAATGACATCAGTGCCGATGATTTTTGTTATGAAACCTTCTTTGTATGCTTTTTCAATTCTTTCAACAGCAGGGCCATTGAGCAGTGCAAGGCTGACTGCAAAATAAATTTTATCTGCGCCTTTTTCTTTTAGTTTTTTTGCAGCATTAACCACTGTTCCGCCAGTATCAAGCAGGTCATCAACAACAAAAACATTTTTGCCTTCCACATCTCCTATAAGCTCCATGTTTTCAATTGTGCTTGTTTTTGAATAATCTCTTTCCTTATGAATCAAGGCAAGCTTAGTGCCTAGTTTTTTTGCATAAAAATTTGCTCTGGCAGCCCCGCCTGCATCAGGAGCAACAATCACAAGGTCTTTAAGTCCAATATTCTTTTTTATATAATCCATAAATGATTTAGATGCGCGAAGATTCTCTAAGATGGCTTTTCTAAAAAATCCGCCAATTGCTTCGTTATGAATATCAAGTGTTATAACCCTGCCAGCACCAATATCTTCTAATTCTCTGGCAATCATTGCTGCAGATATACCTTCTCTGGTCTTGGGCTTATCCTGCCTTGCATAAGGATAAGCAGGTATGACAGCAGTGATAAAATGAGCATCTGCCATTTTTGCAGCTTGTATTGCTGTTTTCAGGGCAAAAAGATTGTCATTAACATTAAAACCATTTGATTTATTTTCAACATCCTGAAAAATATAAATATCTTTGTTTCTTATGCTTTCTTCAAGCTCGGTTTTTATCTCAGTGTTGCTGAACTGAGTTTCTTTTGTTTTAATCAGATAATCTCCATTAGTTTCTTTTTCTTTTTCAGTGATTTTTTTCAGCTGTTCAATAACTTTTTCAGCAAAATGTCTGCTGGATTCACAAGCAATAATGCCTAATTTTCCTCGTGTATATGGTTCCATTTAATTTTACCTTTTAGCTTAAAATATAAATACCTTTATGCACAACTACCTGGACTTCTGCGCCCAAGTCAGGCCTTCTTTCAGGATTATTCTTTACCATGCTTGATTGATAGTCAAAAGGATTAATCACTTCAAGCCCAGGCTGCACTTTTGATACATATGTAGAATGTTTTTTCAGGATGTGGTATTTGAGTTTTTCATAATCAATAACAATGTTTGTTCCTTTGTCCAAATCATATAATTTTATTTTCTTGCCTAATTTATCAACTCTGAGAACATTTCCATCATCTGTAAGAATAATATCTCCTTTGACAAAATCAGGAAGCTTAACAAGAATGTTCATTCTGTAAACATTTTTGCTGGTTTGATGATTTCTTGTCTGAAGACGCGGGCTGGCTTTGAAAACTCCGCCATATTTTTCCTGAAGCTCTCTTCCAAGGCTCTGGGCAATTCTTTTATTGCTCATATACAAATCAAATCCTTCAGGCTGCCTCTTGACATTGTTGATAAACATGCCCCTGTGCCTCAGATTAGCAACTCTTACTTGCAGGTATTCAATACTTTCCTCAAGAATGTCAAAATTAGCACTCCTAATCTGTAAGGTAGCTTCAAAATATTCAGTGCCTTCTTTTTCACACAGATTGCATTTGGCAAGCTTCAGAATGACTTTGACTTTGTGCTCTTTGTCTTTGGCAGCGGCGCTCACTTCATTTTCTACTTTTTCTTTGGGCTGGTCAGGAAAATTAAAATCCTCGAACTTAAGTTGAGCTTTTGGAATCTGCTCACGAATCTTCTTAGAAACAAGGTCTTTCATAGTTGTATATGACTTCCATTGATTCTGAAAAAAATACTTGTTACAAGAACAATAAGTAATATTGATAGCTTTCATACACTCCCCTCAATAATGGGAGAGCAGACGGGTTTTTAAAGGTTTGGGATAATCGATTCATATAATAACTTGTCTATTAGCTTCAAATATAAGTCATTATATTTCTTTAAATCAAAGTTCTCAAACACAGGTACATATCCAGTCATAACAAAACCATCCGGGTTTTTTTCAGATTCAAAATCTGAGAATTGAAATTCTTGAATTGGTTTGCCATTAAAATTATATTTTCCATCAGATCCCATTATCATAGAACTATCTGTATGCCTCCAGATGACAGGAGTACCTACTGAAGAAGATTTTTGGATTATTCGTTCCCTGTTATTAAAACTATTTTCATCTAAGAAACGAATATCTAATGTGTATTCAATATCTTTGTCTTCGAATCTGATTTCAATTACATTTACACCATCATTGTTGATAGAAAGGTCAAGCTTATAATCAGAAGTTTCAATTGTAGGTATTCTTCTGTAAGTCTCGGCATTTCCTAAACGTCGTATTTCTGTAGGTACTTCGTGGGCTTTTCCGACTCCTTCTGCTAGATGATAGTTTATCACAGTATGCACATGTTCAAGTATGACATTAAACTCGTTTGCATAGTTTAATATTCCTTTGTAATCCGAGAAACCCAGCAAGTCTTCTAGATTTTTCTTAAATTTTTCAGCCCCTTTGCCTTTAAGATCATCAAAATTTGATGATTTGTGACATTTCTCAAATGACCAATAAAACTTTTTCTCCAGATCTTCTTTCTTTATAGAATAAACAATTTTTTCAGGTGCTGAAGCAACTACACTTGATGGTGCAGGTGTTGCTTGTAAAAGAAATAATGCGGCAATTCCACTCATTACTAAATTTTTTATTTTTTTCCCCATTTTGCTATTGGAAAGTGATATTTGTATTTAAACTTTTCTGCAAAAACCACAACCTTTTTTAATAGCTAGTTTTTCATGTTTAACTATGGGTTGGAAAAAAAAGAATAAAACACCTAAGAAGCCAACTACTTGGTATGGGAAGATTTGGTTTTTTATCTGGCATGACAATTCTGCTGCCAGCTGGATAATTAATATTATTCTTGCTTATTTAATTATTAAATTCATTGTTTATCCTAGCTTAGGCCTTGTTTTTGGCACTAATTTTCCTATTGTGGCTGTTGTGAGCAACAGCATGGAGCACAGGACTTCGCCTCTTTGTGTAAATGAATCAAATGATATTTGTTTTGAGTATAAGTATGAGATATGTGGAAAGCAGTTTGATGAGAAATTGAAATTTGATTTTGACGAGTTCTGGCAAACTTGTGGAGACCATTATCTGGAGAGAAACATAACTCGTTATGATTTTGAAGATTATCCTTTTAAGAATGGCTTTTACAAAGGAGATATAATGTTCTTGGTTGGAAAAAAACCAGAAGATATACAACTCGGAGACATTATTGTTTTCCAATCTAAAAAAGATTATCCTATAATTCATAGAGTTGTAGCTAAAGAAAATCAGAATATGTGGGTGTTTCAAACCTTAGGAGACCATAACAAAGGCCAGATTAGAGATGCTGAGCTTGATGAAACCCGTATTCTTGAAAAGCAATTATTAGGTAAAGCTGTAGTAAGGGTGCCCTGGCTGGGATATGTTAAGATATGGTTTGTTGATTTTTTAAAGATGATTGGCCTTCATGTTTAATTCTGTGCATTAAATCGGAAAATATTTAAACAATTCTCAAAAGTATGAGTTTATAGGAAAAATGGGGGTTTTTTACTATGACTATGTTTTGCCCAAAGTGCGGCTCATTATTGAAGCCAAAAACTGAAAAAAAGAAAAAAGTGCTTGCCTGCAGCTGCGGCTATACAAGCAAAGATTTGGAATCAGCAGAGATTAAAGAAGATATGGCTAAAGATGAGAAAGAGATTGAAGTTGTTGAAGAAAATGATTCAGTTCTCCCGGAAACCGATGTTAAGTGTCCTGAATGCGGACATGACAAAGCAGGTTATTGGATGCTGCAGACAAGAGCAGGCGACGAGCCCGAAACCAAGTTTTTGAAATGCAGGAAATGCAAGCATGTTTGGCGTGATTACAGTTAAAAATGATTAATCCAACTGATTATATTATTGATAATTCTCTGAGAATTTTTGTTAAGCCTGGCAAAAAACAAAACTATGTTCTTGGCTATGATTATCAAAAAAGAGCAGTAATAGTTGAGATATCTGCCATTGCTCAGGATAACAAGGCCAACAAAGAGGTTGTTAAGTTCTTTTCAAAGCTCTTAAAGAAAAGAGTCAGGATTAAGAGCGGGCATACAAGTAAGTTGAAGACTTTGTTTGTTTACTGAACAATCTTACTTTAATTCATATTTTTCAAAAAAATTTGGTTCTACTGTGTAGACTTTGATGCTTTCAGGCATGCTTTGAGAAGGCCCAAATCCTTTTTTAAAGAGTAATTTATGATAATAATTTCCAGTAGTCCATCCTGCATACACTTGTTCTGCAGCATCCCATTTCCCATCGCAATCCATGTCTGTTAACAGCGTATATCCTAAAGAAATATGTCCACTTAGATATTTGGGGTCTTTGATTAGTGCTTGATTTTCTTTTGGAATTGGAATGCGATTATCTATTCTGTTTTCTATTGCTATTTGTTGGGTCTTTCTTTCTTTATGATTTATTATGGAGTTTAATCCAGTCCCTGCAAGAGCTGCAGATAATAGGATTGCTGCTGGTATTACAGTAAATTTTAAGTCATTTTTTTTTATTTTCATTTTATAACCTCTTGTGGACTAAGCACTTAGTTAGTATGATATATGAATAAAAAGTAATATTTAAATATTAGTTCCCCTTAAAGGGGGACTATGATACAAGATGTTTTAGCCCATATAGGCCTTACGAGTTCAGAAAGCAAGGTCTACTTAGCACTTTTGGAGTTAGGGGATTCAACTAGAGGAGATATAGTGAATAAATCAGGAGTTGCAGGGTCTAAGGTTTATGAATTGTTGGAGAAACTGCATGAAAAAGGCTTAGTGTCGGTGTATATTAAAGATAAAATTAAGCATTTTAAACCCATACATCCTGATCAGGTAATGCTTTATCTGGAAAACAAAAAAAATGAGCTGGCTATTCTTGAAAAGGAAGCCCATAATATTCTGCCTGAACTCCTTTTGAAATATAATTCTTCTAAGGAAGAGCAAGAGGTAGAATTACTGTCCGGTTTAAAAGGATTAGAGATAATATTTAGAGAGCAAATAAGAATTATGAAGAAAAATGAGACTTGCTATGTTATAGGCGGAACAAAAGGTTCAGATGAAACTGCGATCCAGGCATTTTTTGAGAAAATACATTTGCTCAGAGAAAAAAACAAGATTAAAACTAAAATGCTATTCAATTATAGGCAAAAAGAATCAACAGAAAGGCTTTATTCTTCAAAAAAATATTCTGGAACAGAAACAAAATATATCTTGCATACTTCTCCTGTGGCAATAAATATTTTCAAGAACCACACTGTTATTATCATATTTGGCAGGAAGATTTCTGCTATTAATATTAAATCGCAAGATGTGGCTAAGAGTTTTATTGAATATTTTCAGATATTGTGGAGAACAGCAAAAAAATAATTCATATTATTGCTTATTTGAGTATCTTATTTACATATTCTCATATTTTTCAATGCTTTCATCAAAATAATCTAGTTCAGTCCCTGCTTTGAGAAACATTTTTTCTGTTTCTTCTGCTTTATGATATTTCTTTTCACACACAACTCTTTTGATTCCAGAATTAATTATAAGCATTGCACATACTCTGCAGGGTGTCATCTTGCAGTAAAGAGTTGCTCCTTCAATTGGAACTCCAAGCTTTGCAGCTTGGCATATTGCATTCTGCTCTGCATGAACTGTTCTCACACAGTGCTGTGATATACTATCATCGTCATGAATAACTTTTTTCATCAAATGCCCTACATCATCGCAGTGAGGCATTCCAATAGGTGAGCCCACATAACCTGTAACAAGGAGCTGCTTGTTCTTTGCAATCACACATCCACTTCTTCCTCTGTCGCATGTTGCTCTCTTTGCAATTGTACGCGAAACTTCCATAAAATATTCATCCCATGTTGGTCTGATGTATTTTTCTTTTTCAGTATTTCCTTTCTTCACCTGTTCTTCTGAATCTTTTATTTTTTCTCCACTCATCGTAACTCCTCTAATAGTTCATCAATCTTTTTATGAAATTCTTCTACAGTTGAATCATTATGTATAATAAAATCAGCCATTTCTTTGCAATGGATAAGCTGTTGGCTTGCTGAGTCTTGGCTTTGAAGCTCTTTTTCTTCAGAAACTTTGAACTCATCAAAGTTGATTTCTGCTTCTCCTTCTCTTTTTCTGTTTTTTATTCTATCAAAACGTATTTCAATAGGTACATCAACAAATACGAGAGTGAAATCTTTTCTTTTTCTCAGAGCCTCAATCTCTGCAGGGTTTCTTATAGAATCAATCACAAAATTCTTGTCTGGTTCTTTATTGATTTTTTCAAGAATCCTGTCTGCAAGAACAGACCTGCCAAATTCTTTTCTAAGTTCATTGCCTGTTTGCTGAAGCACGTCTCTTGTAAGCTCTTTGCCTTTTGCTTTTACCTCATCTCTGATAACATTTGATAATGAATAGAAAACAAATCCTTTTTTAACTAAGTAATCACCAATTGTTGTTTTTCCAGCGCCTAATAAGCTGGTAAGTCCAATAATCAATTTCTTCCCCTCACCTTCTTAATCTTATTAATTCCCTTTTGTGGTGAGGAAAATGGTCTTTTTTAATAAATGTTTGCAAATCTATTTTAGAACTCTATGTTTTAATACTGTATGTTCTGGTTTAATAATTTATATAAATATCAAGTTTTTACTTTATTAAAAAGTTTTAACTCTAGGGTGGTGTGAAATGAATAAATTAAATGTTATTCTTGCAGGTTATAATGTTGACAGAGATGCTCTTGAAGAGCTTGTAAAAAAAGGAACTATAACAGAAGATGATTTACATAACTTTCTAACTCCAGAATCAATTTCTGCAGCTTATGCACGTATCTCGCGAGATCCAAAATCAGTTACAGAACTAAGAAAAGAATCAAGAGAAGATGTAGAACAAGCCAGAAAATCAAACAGAGCTATTGTTTTCAAGATGGGGCATCATTCTGTTGCAGAGCATGCAGTTCTTAACTTTGATGTCCTTAATATATCAAGGCTTGCAATTGAAACATTAGAATCCCAGAGACTATGTGCTTACACAGAAAAATCCCAAAGATATATTACTATGGAAGGAGATTATATGATGCCTTTTGAATTAAGGAATTTTGAAAATGAATTCATAGAGCTTGTTGAGTATCAAAACAACAAATACAAAGAATTTTATCCTGTACTCAAAAATTATTTTCTAAATGATGAGAGAATGATTCGCCTTGTTAATGAAGTTATTGATGCAGAAGAAGAACAAATAGGAACAACTTTTCCTGATGAGATAAGAGCAAATAAATCTGTTGGTATTCTTGATGGATGGGCAAAAGAAGATGCTCGTTATGTATTGTCTTTGGCTAGCGAGGGGCAGCTTGGCTTTACAACCAATGCCCGTGATTTAGAGAAATTTATCAAATACACAGCTGTGCATCCATTGGCAGAGGTGCAGGACTTGGGAAGGCAATTATATGAATTGGGAAAAGAGATAATTCCTTCTTTGCTTTTATTCACAGAGCCAAATGATTTTTTGAAGAATGGCAAAGAAAGAAGCAATGAATTTATTCGAAATCAAATTGTTCCTATGCTGCAAAATGAAAAAGTAAATTATTTGAGGCGTTACTTATCCTCCGTAGGTGATTCTGAGGTCAGACTTCTTGACCCTGACAGGAATGCTGATACAAAGTTAGTGGCAATGCTTATCAAACGAGCAACAGGCAAATCTTTTCAAGAGTCTTATGCTTCTGCTTCTGCTCTCAGTTATGAACACAAGGAAACTATTGTGAAGAAGGAACTTGAGAATATTGAGCAGTGGGATGCTCTGCCAAGAGAGTTTGAGCTTCCTGACCTTACTTTTGAAGTGGTTATGAGTGCAAGTGCTTTTGCCCAGTTCAAAAGACACAGAATGATGACTTTGCTGCCTCAGAAGTATAATCCTGTGAAGGCCAGGAACCATTATACAATACCTCCTTCAATTTCAGAATCTGGTTTAGAAATGAAATTTAGAAATGTAATGTATAAAACACAATTTTTATTTGACAAAGTCAAAGAAAAAGAACCTTTTGGAGCAGATTATATTCTAACCAATGCTCATAATAGGAGTGTTGTTTTCAAAGCAAATGCTCGTGAGTTTTATCATATCTCTCGTTTTAGAGAGGACCTTCATGCACAATGGGATATACGCGGCAAAGCTAATACAATGGCTGACCTTGCTAGGCAGGCAATGCCTCTTACTATGATGCTTTTAGGTGGAAAACACGAATTTAATAAGAAGTATAAAGAGGTTTATAGTGGGGATAAATAATCAAAATAAAAGAAATAAAGGAAAATTCATAATTATTGACGGCCCTGACTGCAGCGGCAAAGGCATTTTATTTGATGGTTTGCAAAAATATGCACTGGAAAAAGGAAAAAAGATATTTGACCTTGAAGAATATACAAAAAAACATGAGTTTTTTCCAGAGCCAGAAGAATTATTTGAATATGACATTATTTTTTCTTCAGAACCTACATATGTTGGCATTGGTAAGGTTTTAAGAGAAGAAATAATTAAACACAATTCAAGACATTACTCTGCTTTTGATACTGCTCTTTTTTATTCACTTGACAGAATGATTCTTTATAGGAGGCTTATTATTCCTTTGCTTGAAAAAGGCAAGTTGATTATTCAAGGAAGGGGAATTACTTCTTCTGTTGCCTATCAGCCTATTCAGGCAGAGCCTTTGGAACTTGATATTGTTCTTGGGTTTGAAGGAAATAATTTAGCAATACAGCACGCCCCTGATCTCTTGGTGATTCTGGATGCCAAGCCAGAGTTTGTTATGGACAGAATGAAAAAAAGAAAAAAACAAGACCAGTCTATTTTTGACAAGTATGAATTTCAAAAAAACCTCTATGAAAGATACATGTCTGATTGGTTCAAAAAGCTTTTTGAAGAACATGGTTCTAAAGTTGTTTATCTGGATATGAACAGGACTGAAGAACAAGAAATTGCTGATGCTATTAATATTGTTGCTCCCTATATTGGTAGAAAATAAATAAGAACTAAACAAGAAATTAAGAGTATAAATTTATTCTTCCTCTTCTTTATTATCAGAATCTTTTGGAAAAAATGAATTCAGGTTTTTACTGTTAATCATTGCTTTATAACTGATGCCTTTAGAATCCTTGTTAATAACCATACAACTTTTTAAGATGAAGTTGTTTATAAAGATGATGACCCCTGAAACTATAACTTGCAAACCATTGCTTCAGAAATATATGCCTGAGTTACACCTTATTAACTTTCTAATAGCAAAAACTTCTTTTTTTGAAAATGAAGACGCAAAACAAAAAATTTATAAATAAGATAATCTTACTTAGAATACAAACTTATTTGGAGGTTAAAATGGGAGATATTGAAGTAACAAGTGTAAGTTCAAGAGGGCAGGTAGTTATTCCCCAAAGTTTAAGAGACAGAATGGGAATTCATGCAGGAGAGAAATTTGTAGTTATTGGAGAAGATAATACTATTGTATTGAGAAAGTTAGAAATGCCTTCTTTTACTGGAATTGATAAACTACTTAAGAAAACAAGAGATTTTGCTAAAAAGAAAGGAATGCATTTATCTAACGTAGGAGAAGCAATTAAACAAGCTCGAAAAAAATGAGAGTAATTATTGATACAAATGTTTTTGTTTCTGGAATATTCTGGAAGGGAAATTTTTGTTCTCAAATTATAGATAAATGGAGAAATAGAAAATTCGATTTAATTACCTCTATGGAAATTTTAGATGAATTCGTAAAAACATTAAAAAATTTTAAGATTAAAATACCTTATGATATGATTACAGAATGGAAAAATTTGATAATTGAAAATTCTATTATTGTTGAGTCAACAATAAAGATAAATGTTGTAAAAGATGACCCTGATGACAATAAATTTCTTGAAGCAGGAATTACAGGTAAAGTGGATTTTATTATAAGTCAAGATAAACATTTATTGAAATTAAAAAAATATCAAGAAATAAAGGTTATTACTCCTGAAGAAGCTGTTTTGTTGCTTTAGTTCTTTCTAAAAAATAAGATTGAATTATTTTTAGTTAGTTTGTTTAAACTCTTTTTCCAAGGCTCATAATGTTCTGAATATTATCCTGCAGGACTTCTCCTGTGCTGGAATCAATCCTGATGTTAAGAATGCTGAAGTTTGCACTTATTAATGTTATATTGTAAACTTGTTTGTCCAGATTCTGAAGAATAACAATTCTTTTAGTTATCAGCTGTGCAGGATACTTGTTTTTAACAAGTCCAGTAGAGATTTCAAGAGCACTGCTTGGGCTGATTTTTACTTTGCTGATTTCAAGCTTCTTAACAGTTCCTTCTTTTTTAAAAGCCTCTTCCTCTGGCTTCATGTTGACTTTTGGGTCTGTCTCAAACACAACCATTTTATCTGTTTTCTGAGAATAATAACCAAGCTCCCACTTATGCTTTCTCTCGCCTTCATCAAACATTGTAAAGCAATGCACAAGATAATAATCAGAATGCTCTTTAATGAAAGCCTTGAATACTTTGCTTTCTTCAACTTTTTTAACTGCGTCTTTTAGTATCATTATAATCCTTTCTCTGAAAACAAGGATAATCCTACTATTTAAAATAGTTTTTGTTCTGATACAACACTCAAGGGAGAAAAGAAGAATTCTCCAAAACAAAAAAGAAAAAATATTATTTTCAGACTTCTATACGATTACTAAAAAAAAGAATTAATTAAAAATAATTTATTATTTACAGAAATTTGACAGGTTACTATTTAGATTATTATAGCACACATAAACACTCTACCTTTCCAGGGTCAGCACAGCCATACAATTCTACTCTTTGATATCTTGATAAGCAAAGATCATCAAGACAATACCTATCAACAACACAGCTTCCTGACATTGTAACGGGTACGCTACCAGTTACAGTCCCAGTACATCTAGTAGAACAAGGGTCATTTGGTAAACACCCAGTCGTTGACCAGAATACTGTAGGCGTATATGTTCCTGTGTATTTTGTTCCGTCGCTGAATGCTGCGTACCCACTTTTTATTTGATTATTATTTGAGACTGTTCCGCTTGTGTCGTACCAGTATCCTCCGTTTGCGTAGCAGCTGCTTCCTCCTAATCCGCAGTTTGCTAGTGAGCCTGCGTATGATGTTCCGTCGCTGTAGCATGTGTATCCTGATCTTATTCTTGCTGTGCTGTCTATGTTTCCTCCTGATGTGTCTACTACGTTGCTGTTTCCTGCTATTCCGAATATGTTTGTTCCGCTTTTTATGTTTCCTGTTGCTAGGTCTGCGTCTACTGCTGTTAAGGTTGTTGCTGTGTAGTATCCTTGGTTTACTGTTGTTGATGCTGCGCTTAGTGTTTGTGTTGTTGCTGCGTAGTAGCTTCCTGTTGGCCAGCAGCTTTGGCTTCCTTGTGATGCGCATGCTGCGCTTGCCCAGTATCCTCCGTTTGCGTAGCAGGTACTTCCACCGTTTGAACAATCATTCATGCTACCAGTTCTTGCAGCACCGCCTGCATAAAATGTTTCACCAGTCCTTACATCTGCTTCCACAGCAGTTGCATCATTAGGATTAGCATCATTAGTATCAATAGCATCAGTTATGCCATCGCTATCATAATCCGAGTCTAAAGGTTTCCAAGTGCTACCGCTACATACATAAGGTTTGACTTCAACAGTGTCAAAAACAAGCATTCCTTGTTGAGCTGCGCCGCAAGATGGTTTTGAACTGTACCGACCAAGAAAGAGACCTTTACCTACTGTTACATTTCCTGTAACATTAAGATTTCCAGAAACCTTTAAGTCTTCTCCTACTGTTACATCATAACTGTTTATCGCTAGGTTTGCATCTAGTGTTATTGTGTCTTTTAGGTCTGTTCCGTCTATGCAGTCTGCACATCCTCCGTCTGCGTGTGCGTCTGCTAGTGTGAAGTCGAGTCTGTTGTCGTTTATTGTTCCTGCTGTGATATTTTCTCCGCTGATTGTGATTGTGCTTTTGGTGTGTGTGTGGCTGTCGTCTCCTACGATTGTTGCGCTGTATGGTCCTGTTACGTCTCCTATGAAGTTGTCTCCTAGTTCTATGTATTCGTCGTCGAAGCTTCCTGTGTCTAGTGTGCATCCTTGTGCTGCGCCTGTGCATGTGAATTCTCCGAAGTCGTCGTTTAGGTCTACGTCTGCTAGTCCGCTTATGTCTGCTGATAGTAGTCCTGCTATTTCTGTTGTTCCGAGGCAGTCTGTGCATACTGTGTCGTTGGCTGTTATTGTTCCTGTTCCTGTGGCTGCGAGTGTGCTACTGTCGCCTACTCTGAAGGTTTTGCTTGTGGCTGTTCCGCTTCCGATTTCTGCGTATGTTTGGTCGTCTGTTCCTGTTCCGTCTCCGACAGGTGTTGCGCATTCTACGCTTCCGCTTGTTGTGTTTTGAACAAATGTTCCTGCTCCGCAGTCTCCTATTGGTAGTTCGCTGTCTCTTGCTATGGTGCTTGCTATTCTGGCGTCTGCTATTGTTCCTGCTGTTACGTTTTCTCCGCTGATTGTGATTGTGCTTTTTGAGTGTGCGTGGCTGTCT
>JAHJQO010000012.1 GCA_018819305.1 Nanobdellota archaeon | reverse complement strand
GTTTATTGTTCTCCAGTTAGGGTTCACTTTTTCTGAAAGATACATAAAGACAATATTTTCAAATGTCGCTTTTGCTAGTTTCCTGCTTGATCTTATCTTGCAGAGCATGCCATAGGTTAATATCTTCATTATGATTTTTGGGTGATAAGCAGGGTGGCCTGCTCCATCGTAGATTAAGTCAAAGTTTGAGAAGTCTAAATTTTCTACAAAGTCTTCTACCAGAAAGCAGATATGGTCTTTTGGTATCATTTCTTTAATGCTTAAAGGCAGAAGCCAGTTCTGGTTTTTGTTTGATGCGATGTAAGCCATAGAAATCACCTCGTTTTTATCGATTTTATAGACGAGGAAGTATATAAATGTTTGCATTTGTCGTCGAGAGATAAAATTAAGAAATTGTTAATTATGGGACAGCCTGATGTATTAAGCGTAGTTTTATTACGCTTAATACTGTAATATGCCATAAAATGCGTAATTTTATATATTTGGTGGTTTTTCTCAAATTTTATGAACGAAGAACATTACACCGAAACTGAAATGGAGGCTATTGTCTTTCAAGAGTGCAAGCTCAAAGGGTATTCACAAAAGACGATAGATAATTATCTGCATTACATTAAGAAATTTGTATCCTCTGGAAAAACACCAAGAGACTTCCTTCTTGCACTTATTGAAAAAGGCAGTTCTGATGAAACCGTAAGGTCAGCTGGGTTTGCAATTAAATTCTATCTAAATACTATAAAGAAAGGCAGCTTAGAAATTCAAGATGTATTGGATAATCTGCCAAATGTCAAAAGAGAGAAGAAGCTTCCAGTAATACTCTCAAAAGATGAAATTGAAATGCTCATCTCATCTACAAAAAATATGAATCATAGGCTGATTATTCAAGTAGGATATTCCGCAGGCCTGCGAATCAGCGAGATAATAAACCTTAAATGGCAGGATATTGATTTTGACAGAAACATCATTCATTTGAAAAGAGCAAAAGGTAAAAAAGATAGGATTGTCATGCTCTCTTTGAAAGTTAAAGAGAGTTTAATGAATCTAACACCTAACAAAGAAGGATATGTCTTCTTGACAAACAGGGACGGTAAATATACACAAAGAACAATACAGAAAATCATAGAAAATGCAGCTATGAAGACAGGCATAAGAAAAAGCATTACCCCCCACACCTTAAGGCATTCTTTTGCAACTCATCTCTTGGAAAATGGGACTGATATAAGGTATATTAGAGATTTATTAGGGCATTCAGATATTAGTACAACATTGATTTATACAAAAGTTTCAAACAAGAATATTCTTAACATTAAAAGTCCATTGGATGATTAATCAATTTTTCGGCTAATTGTCTATTGTTGCACAAACCGAAGGTAAGTTTGATGTTGCCTCTTAAAGTATATTTGATAGAGTGACGGCATTCATCCCACAAATATGCTCAGAAATCATAGATTTCTGGTACTCAAAAATCTCTGATTTTTGTTGAATTTGTGGGTATTCTGCTTACAATTTTATAAGAATAAAAAAATTAATAAATAATTTTACTTCTTGTCTTTTTTCTTCTTATCGTCTTCTTTTTTGTCGTCATCCTTGACTTCTTCAAACTCTGCATCAACAACATCGTCGTTTTTGTCGTCGGGTTGAGAGCCTGCTTCGCCAGCTTGTGCTCCTGCACCTGCAGGGCCCTGCTTTTTAGCTTGTTCTTTGGCAACTTTCTCATACATCTCAGTGCTCATCTTCTGCATTTTCTTGTTGATTTCTTCAAGTTTCTTTTTGATAGCAGCAATGTCTTTTTTCTCAGGTTCCATAAGTTTCTTTAACTCATCAATTTCCTTTTTCACATCTTCAATTTCTTTGTCTTTGACTTTGCCTTTGAAATCTTCAAAGAGTTTTTCAGATGTAAAGATGAGTGTGTCAGCTGCATTTATTGTCTCTGCATCTTCTTTTCTTTTTTTGTCTTCTTCTGCATGACCTTCTGCATCTTTTCTCATCTTTTCAATCTCTTCTTTAGAAAGACTGGTTGTAGCTGTTATATTTATGCTCTGTTCTTTGCCAGTGCCGAGGTCTTTTGCATTTACATGCACTATTCCGTTTGCATCAATATCAAAGGTTACTTCAATCTGAGGCACTCCTCTTGGTGCAGGCGGCAGTCCTACAAGGTCAAATTGGCCCAGCAATTTATTATCAATTGCCATGCTTCTTTCTCCCTGAAATACTCTAATAGTTACTGCTGACTGATTGTCTGCTGCTGTGCTGAAAACCTGACTTTTCTTGGTGGGAATTGTTGTGTTTTTATCTATAAGTTTTGTAAAAACACCTCCAAGAGTTTCAATACCAAGGCTTAATGGTGTTACATCCAACAGCAAAACATCTTTTACTTCTCCTGCAAGTATTCCTCCCTGGATTGCTGCTCCAAGAGCAACTGCTTCATCAGGATTAACACTTTTCTCTCCTTCCTGCCCAGTCAGATTCTTTACCAATGCCTGAACAGCAGGTATTCTAGTGCTTCCGCCGACAAGAATTACTTTGTTGATTTCTTTTGCACTGATTTTTGCATCTTTCATAGCTAGTTGTGTTGGAATTTTTAGCTTTTCAATGATGTCCTGAATCATTGACTCAAACTTAGCTCTGCTTAGCTCCACGTTAAGATGTTTTGGACCTGCTTTGTCTGCAGTTACAAAAGGCAGATTAATTGTTGTCTTGATTTTTGTTGAAAGCTCTATTTTTGCTTTTTCAGCAGCTTCTTTTAGTCTTTGATGAGCAGTTTTGTCGTCTCTTAAATCAATTCCATTTGATTTCTTAAAATTATCTGCCAGCCAATCAACAATTATATTATCAATATCATCTCCTCCAAGAAGATTGTCTCCATTAGTTGCTTTTACTTCAAAAACACCTTCTCCAAGTTCGAGAATAGATACATCAAAGGTTCCGCCTCCAAAATCAAACACCATGATTGTATGCTCATGTCCTTTATCAAGGCCATATGCAAGTGATGCTGCTGTTGGCTCGTTAATTATTCTCAAAACTTCCAAACCAGCAATTTTTCCTGCGTCTTTGGTTGCCTGTCTTTGCGCGTCTTCAAAATATGCAGGAACAGTGATAACTGCTTTACTAACACCTTGCCCCAGATATGCTTCTGCATCTTTTCTCATCTTTTGCAAAATCATTGCACTGATTTCCTGGGGAGTAAAATCTTTGCCGCCCATCTTAACTTTATGGTCTTCTCCCATGTGCCGTTTAATGCTGGCAACAGTATTCTCAGGATTAGATATAGCCTGGTTCCTTGCAATTCTTCCGACGAGTCTTTCGCCGTCTTCTGTTATTGACACAACACTGGGAACTGTTCTTTCTCCTTCTGCTGATGGTATAATAACAGGTTTTCCTCCTTCAAGAACAGCTACTGCGCTGAATGTTGTTCCAAGATCAATTCCAATTATTTTTTCTTTTGACATTTTATTTTCCTCCATTATGGCGCATGCGGCCAAAATTTTATTTTTTTATTGAAAAATTTTATTAAAAAATGAATTTAATTTACGTTAATCATTCCTCCTTTTTTTCTAATTGTGGTCCTGCGGACAGCTTCTTAGATACTTTTACTTTACTGTGCCTTAAGACTTTGTCATTGAGCAAATAACCTTTTTGGAGTTCTTCTAAGACAGTATTTTGTTCTTTATCACTCTCCTCAGTCAGTAAGGCTTCATGACAATAAGGGTCAAATTTCTTTCCTTCACATTCTAAATGTTTAAGTCCTTGAGATTGCAGGGTGTCGATTAGTTGGGAGTGAATGAGTTCCATTCCTTTGTAGAAGTCGTCTTTAGCCCTGCAATTTTTCAAGGCGAGCTCAAAATTATCGATAATAGGAAGGAATGTGGATATAAGATCAGCATTAGCAAACTTAACAAAGCTGGCATTTTCTTTATCACATCTTTTTTTGTAATTTTCAAACTCTGCCTGTAATCTTTGCAATGATTCAGTCATTTCTTTAAGCCTGATTTCAGCAGTGTCAGGTTTTTTCTCTGCAGTTTCCTCTATTTTTTGTTCTGGTTCTTTTTGCTCTGCAAAAATGCTCAAAGGTTTTCCTTTGGCACTCAAAGGCTTTGCCTTTGATGGTTCAGAATCTTTTGATTCTGGTTCTTTTTGCTCTGCAAAAATGCTCAAAGGTTTTCCTTTGGCACTCAAAGGCTTTGCCTTTGATGGTTCAGAATCTTTTGATTCTGATTCTTTCTCGTGATTTTTCACTTCATGTTTTTTCTTTTTTGTCATGGTATTCCTCCAAATCAATGGTTGTAAAGTAATATGAAATTACAAAAAAATTTATTCTTCTAGTTGTTTTGTTTCAACATATGGCAGTACTTTGTCTGGAAGCGTTATTGTAAGCATTCCGTTTTCAAAGCTTTGCACTACTTCTTTGTCTTTTAATCCAGGAATATATATTTGTCTTTGAAACATGCTGGATTCATGCAAAGTATCTGTTGTGTTTTCTCTTTTTCCCTGAATATTCAGGGTATCTCCTTTGTATTCCACAGTCACATCCTTTTCTGTGAAGCCTTGTGCTCCCAGGTTAAAGTTCATTATATATAGGCCATCTTTTTGCTCTGTAGTCATTGGAACTTTGCTTTTTTCAATCTCTACTTCAAGTTCACCCATTGCATCATCCATTTCCCTGCGCATTTCATCAAAGCGTTTACCTATATCATCCCAGGTATTTCGCCATAGTGTTCTAAAAGGGTCATATCTTGTTGGTGTATGTTCTTTTCTTTTTTCCAGGTCTTTAGTCATTGTATCACCTCATTTAGTTGACTTTAAGTCAACCATGTTGATGTAGAATGGGAAGTTATATTTAAAGTTTTCGTTTTTGGGGCTCGTTTGCAAGTTCTTTGATTTTTAGAAAAATTTAAGGGTTCCAAGCCCCCAAATGATAATATTTGGGGGGTGATGGAGCCCAAATAATGCATGAAAGAACATATGATGTGGATATTAATAAAGTTGTTGATTTGAC
>JAHJQO010000057.1 GCA_018819305.1 Nanobdellota archaeon | reverse complement strand
TGGAGAAAGTGAAGACTGAGTTTAATCTGGTTTGCATAGCTCATAACCTCCAAAAGATTTGGAGATTGAAAGCAGCTAATAGCTGCTAGTTTATTTTTTCTTTTGAAATGGGAACTGTAAAAACAATTGCGAGACGGCTTCCCATGTCAAACCAAGGGAAGAAATAGCCTGGCCATCAGTGTCCTCATCTGCCTTTCTGTCAGGCGACTCCCAATTATTTGAGGTTAAAAAGAGATAAATATCAGATTCATTACAAGCTGTTGCTTTTAATTTCTTACCCTCATCCCAAAAATTCCAATTATAAGGAAGAGTGTAATCATAAAATCCTTGGATAACAATATCAATATTAAAATTAAGTTTATAATCAGACAGAACTGGTCTGAGCAATTCCTTAGCCCTGGATTCTGCAACACAATCAAGGCCAACACTTAAATACAGTTTTCTCTCAACAGAATAATTATCACTTATATCAATAATAGAAGGTTTATGATTATTCTCAATCAGTGAAGCCAGGTCAGAGTCCAAAGAAATTTCATTATTAGGCTTAATAGCATAAACAGTAGTTGTATAAGCCAGAAGAGCAGTACCCAAAGCCAAAGATAAAAAACCGTGGCTAACCATAAAATACAGAAAGACAGCAATACTATATAAATTTAATGAAAGAATAAGCAGATAAAATGATTAGGGTTTGAATTGATTCTAATCAAACTCTTTCTTATTCATTGAGAGAAATACTTATCCACTACAGTTCTTACGTCTTCCCATAGTTCAAGGTTTTGTTCTTGATAGTCTGTGAGGTCCCATGCAGGGACCATGGTGAATTGCATTTTGTCAGCTTTTGTAGTGTCGTTCCTGTAAGGAAAGATTTCAAAGCTGTCAAATGCTATAGGATTGCTTAAGCGGGTGATAGTTCCGGTAATATTAATAGTTCCCATGTCAGATGTAACAATTCCTTCCTTATTATTAAGATTATTAAAATAACCTGCATGGTAATTAATATTCGCAGAAATTGACTCTGCAATGTATTTTAATAATTCTTCAGTCGCTTTCAAGCAAAGAGGTTTTGGAAAATTGATAGTTGCCTTCTCGATTATTTTTTCTATTGTCATACAAGAAGAGAAATAAAGAATTATTTATAATGTTTGTTATTTGAGAATGGTTAAGTTTGAATTGTTGATGTTGAGAGTCAAACTCTGTTGGGAAGTAAGCAGATAGATTATTTTTTTTCTAGTAAGCGTCATCATGATGTTTTACATAATGCACTGTGATTAGGTTGTCTTTTACATCAAAGATTATTATGAATGGATTAAGATGTGCTCTTCTGTTTCCTTTAAGCACATTTTTGAGAGGTTTATAGTGTTCTGGATTTGTTTTAACTTCTTTTAATTTTTTTGTTAATCTTTCAAACAGCACTTTATCTTTTTTCTTTAGTTTCTTTAATTGTTTCTCAAAAAATGGAGTGAATCTTATGCTGTATTCCATACTTATAAATCCGCCATGTATTTGTCCATGTCTTTTTCAGACTTTAGAATTTTACCCTTTCCAGATTTAACTTCTTTCATGCTTTGTTTAACTCCGCTGATGAGTTCCTTATCATTGTAAATTAATCTTTCGTCAAAATCCTGTATTACTGGCTGTAGTCCTTTGAATTCTTCTCTGATTCCGCTTCTGACCAAATCGCTGAAATTTGAGAACAATCCTTTGTTAACTAATCCCATTCCTTCTTCATATAAATTTTTAGGCAATGATATTGTTACTTTCTTGAATTCCATTTATACCACCTCAATACTACCTAAAGTGGTGTTAGTATATAAATATTCCGATTTTATACTTTAATGAAAGAAGAGGTTTAAATAATTATATGGTTATTTTCCGGAAGAATTCCGAATCGGAGAAGAGTCAAACCAAGTTAAGCATAAGCTAGAGCAGGGCTTTTTTCTTTAATATTTGGTATAGAAATAATAGGAGTTAATTCCTTCATTCTGCTGAGTAAATATATTTTTATTATTAAGAGATTTCCTTTCACTTTAACATCTACTTTGCACTCTTGCAGATCATTTAATACGCTCTTTATTCCATTGGTGTTCTCACTCATCATTTCTTTAATGAGCTTAGAAGCATTCATCATTTGAATCCCTGCCAACTCTTTTTTATTATTAAAATCCAGTATGATATCTCCTAATTCAATACTTCCCTTAGACTTGGAGTTAGGATTATATAGAAATAAATCATCATTCTCCTTATCATAACTAAAATTAAGTTTTTGCATATTTTTCAACCATATGTTGCCATCTTCTGTTAATCTTTATAACTGTGCACACAACGCACTTTTTGTTTATGACCATAATGTATCTTTGACACTGGGTTTTGCTATAAGCAAAGTAGCAATCATATTTTTCTTCAGTTTCTTTTCTTGGTTTTTGTTTCCCTGCAAAAACTAATCTTTCTGGGTTTATAATGTTTTCCTTAACTTAGTCAGCGACATAAATCGTTAATATTATATACTAGTTGATTCTTTAATATTAGTACAATGAAATCCGCACAAATAAAAGAACGAGAATTGATAATAAAGTTACACAATGAAGGCAAAAATCAAGAATTGATTGCTTCAATTCTTGGTTGTAGTCAACCAAAGGTTAGTTTTTGGATACGACGTTATAGAAAGACTAACAACCTTAATAATAAACCTCGTAGTGGCAGACCGACTCCTTTGACAAAGAAGAAAT
>JAHJQO010000056.1 GCA_018819305.1 Nanobdellota archaeon | reverse complement strand
GCAAACAGCATGATAAAAAGAGGAATGGGAGAAACATTACGCGGTCGTACCGTCGGACAACAAGCCAGACATTTCTACATGAAATGCTTCACACACAATATACTAGTGAGGTGCTCACAATGAAACTTGCAAACGAGCCGTTTTTGGTGGGTTTGTGTAAAATTAGACCTAGAACTATTTCTTTACTTTTTCCTTCATAAACTTTTCTAAAAGAGCAGACATATTTAAGCCATGTTTTTTGCAATAATTCCTGAATTCTCTGAGAACATCAGAATCAATAGTAAAACTAGACCTCTCTTTATAATTAATTTTGTTAAGTTTACCTGTTCTATCCAGCTCTTCAAGACTAATAAGCGCATCTTGTAATTTTAAGACCTGTTTTCTTATTTTTTCTTCATTCAATGGCATTTTTTATCAATCCAGTTATTTTTTTAGGGTTTTTTATGTTATTTTTAGCAATTTCAAGCACAACTTTTACAAGTTTTTGATCATCATAATCAAGGTTTTTCTCGTCTAAATAAATAGTTATGAGCACAAATGCTGTTCTTTTGTTGCCGTCTGCAAACACATGATCTACAAGTATGCTTCTCACAAGATAACTTAGCTCATAGAGCCAGCTCTTTTTCTGCTTCATAATATCAAGAGCGAAATCAAGAGTACTCTCATTTGAAAAAGCACCTTTTTCTCCTATTTCCTGGTTAATTCGAATTAAATCTTTTTTATTTATAAGCATATTACTCACACACATCTTAATATATAACAAATATATATCTACGTATATATACGAGTATATACAAAGATTTATATATTTTTCGGTTATTTAGTTAAAATTAAAAGAAAAAGATAAAAAAAAATTTAAAAAATTTATTTCTTGCTTATAAAGTAAAAGAACAGCGGCAGGCAAAATACTATCATCAAAATAATAGCTATTGCATACCAGTTGATAGCCACTGCTGTTGTTACTGCGCTTGTAAAGCCAGTGCTGAAACCTGCAATCATTCCAGTGATATCATTCTTTTCTTTAAGCAAAGGCACATTATCTATGGTTGGTACTTTTGGCATTCCAAAAGTAAATGTTTGTGTGCCACCTGTTGAACCTGTTCTGCCAGTGCCTCCAGTACCTCCTGTTACTCCAAGACCAAGTCCTTCAATTGTCTTATTAACAGTGCAGTTCTGAGTCTCTGTTTTCATGGCACTATTCAAGGTGCAGTTTCTGGTTTGTGTACCATCAATGCATTCTGACCATTCGCCGCAATCCCATTCAGTGAAACCCAAGGCGCCGCCTCCGCCACCACCGCCTCCGCGAGAGGATTTAGGAGGTAAAGACAGAGGTGTTATGGTACCCTCCTTCTTCTCCTCTGGATAATAGCAGTAAGTTGCTAATATATAGGCGTGGTCCAGTTCTTCATGACAGATTGTTGTTCTGACAAATGCAAGCCTTAACTTGATATCTGATAAATTTGTATTCAAGTCAAGCAGGCAAGAGTCCAATCTGTCTGTTGCATTGTCTTCAGGTAAGTCACAAACCTCAACCCAGGAAGTTCCATCAAAATATTCAAGCCATACATCAATTTTGATGTCCCGATGTTCTATGTAAGCAGTAGCGTTTGTCAGGTTAGCCCATGTCACATCATACCAGTCCATAAATATATAATTTGGCAGAGTGCTGCTGCATGAGCCCTGGTTAGCAATTATGCCGTCACACTATAGTTTGCCTGGAATGTAACGTCTTTGCGCTGTAAAAACCACCTCTTTTGTCAATGTTCTTTTGATTAGATTCCATTTAACTCAAACCCTTGTGTTTACCCTTAAATTTTATTAATTATACAATAATATTTTAATTTGGTATAAGAAAAGCATATATAAAGCTTTCGTAAATATACTCTTCAAGAGTGACAACATAGCGACGAAGATTTGTCACAACGTTGAGACAAAAACTAAAAAATTTTTAGAAAATCACTTTTTCAATTCATTAATTAAATCTTCTGTAGAATAAACTTTGACTTTATCTTGAGTTTTTAATTTTTTATCATTTGACCAAAGAGCACAATTGAATTTCAATGCTAAAGCCAGATATTCTGTATCTTTTGTATCTGGAGAGAATTTTTCTGCTTTATTTATAAATGATTTAAATTCTTCATAAGGAATTAATTTTATTCTTTTTTGAATAATTTCCATAAATCTTTCAAACTCTTCTTTTGTTCTTTCTGTTTTATCCATGATTAAATTTTTATATTTCTCAAATTCCTCAAAAATAAACTCAACAGAAATAAGATTTAATTAATTATCAACTAATAAATCAGAAGTAGCACTCGCTTTTATTAAAGCAGCAAATAATATGTTCGCATCAACAACAAGTTCCATTTAATTGCCCTTTTTATGTCTTGCTGCAACTTTTTTACTTACTTCTGCTCCAAGCTTTAAAGCATCTTCTTCAGTAAGTGTACTTTTAGATTTAAATTTTCTAAGAAATTCCAAATCACCTATCTTCTGGTTAAATGCCTGTCTAGCTACTTCAGACCAGTTTATTTCAGGAAAAGATTCCATCTTATGTCTAAGTTCACCTGGAACTGCTAAAGTCATAGTTACCATTTTAATTCCTCCATTATGTTAATGCACATAATATATGTGCACATACATATAAACTTTTCGGTTTTAAGCAAAGTTGAGACAAAAATCAAGAATTTTCTAAATATTTTCTAGAAATAATTTATTGTATCTTTAATTAATTGCTCTGCGAGTGCAGAATCTTTATTAATAATTACTTTAATTTCTGTTTTTTTCTCAAAAACATTTTCAATCAAATCCTTATGGCTTATCTTTTCAATATTGATACACTTTGAAAAATACTTGTTAAGATAATTTTTTATTTCGCCAGGAAGATAAATCTGAATGACAACATCGCCAAAAACAATAAGTTCGCAGGTAGAAGCGCAATTAACACCTGTTTTTATATTGCAGCCTATTGATTTGTAGAAATTAGCACACCATTTATCAATAATGGTGTTGCCTGCGCAAAGAACATATGTTTTATGTCCTGAACTGGCAATCTTATTAATCCAATTATACTCTGCTCTCAGATAAAACAAAGGCCTCCATTCATGATTATGATGGACGCAAACACTCTCTTTTTTCTTTGAACTTAATATATAATGTTTCTGCAGGTAATAAAGATATTTTTCAACATCAAACAAAGTTTCAAAAGTCAGGATATTGATATTGCCTTCTTGTTTTGCATCTTTTATGCCTTCAATCAATGTTAGCCTGTTCTTTGTATAGTAATTTGTCTCAATTGTTTCAGTATATCTATGAACATCTTTAAGCCATTTAAGATTAATCTGGTAGCCTTGTTTTTTTCTCTCAATAACACCTTTTTCTTCAAGTTCTTTTACTGTTTTGTAAACTGCCTGATAAGTAACTTTATGTGCATATCTTTTTTTTATTAAATTAAACATCTTTTTTATTGTTAGAGGCCAGTCAAAGCCAAGAATAGTAATAATATAATCTTTTGTTGTTGCCTTTTCCCCAGGTTGAGGTAATATTAAATTAAGGGTCATAACTTTCTGTTTTCAGAGTCTATATTTAAAGATTATTATTCTCAACCAGATAGATTAGATAACTTCAACTAAAAGGTTTACTTTTTTGTAAACCTTAATTTAATAAGCAAAGATAATAAAAGAAAAATAGGTGATAAACATGGTAATAGCACCGCCGCGAAGATGGCCAAGAGCACTTGAAGATTTGACTTCTTATGGAAGCATAATAATACATCATGCAGAAAGAGGAGATATGGAAAAAATCTTAAATGAAGACTCTTATTTGCAGAACAAAACACACAGATACAAAAAACTCTTTGAATATCTTGAAAACGGATATCAAAGCATAAAAAAAGCAAGTACTAATACAAAAGAAGCACAACCTGTGTATGAAGGCCTGCAGAGTCTGAACCAAACATTATTATACTATAACTATGCAAACATTGTTCTCCAGGGCATGCTCTGGAAAGGGTATGACACCTTAAAATTCTGCGCACATCTCAAGTACAATGACTCGCTAAAAACACCAGAAGATTTTTATGAGAAATACTTTCAAACTGCCAAAAACACATGGCATAATCTTGAGAAAATAAAACCAGAAGATAAGGAAAAAATAGAGCTTATAAAACATTTTAACCAAGTAACTGAATTCATCTCACTAAATAAGTTTGATGAATATCATGAATTAAACTTTAACACTTCAAAAGATGAATGGGAATATGGAGACTCTGACCGCCTGATAAAAAAATACTAGCAAAATGCAAATTCTAAAGTATGATGCATCAAAATGGCAGGAAATACTTCCAAGACCTGTAAATACCTTACAGGTCTTTGTTACAAATAAATGCAACAAAAGATGCAAGGCATGTTTTTATGCGCATAATTTAGGAGAACAGGAAATCAAATTTGAAGATTACAAGAAAATCGCTTTCAAATACGCAGATAGTGTTGCTAAAGTGATTCTTTTAGGAGGAGAACCAACACTTTACAAAAACATAAATAAAATAATAAAACTGAACAACCTCCTTAACTTGAAAACAACTGTCTACACAAATGGCGCAAACATAAGAATACTTGAAGATGCTGAGGATTTATCACAGACAACCATAAGGATTGGCGTTCTTGGTGCATACAAGAGTGAAAAGCCATTAGCCAAAGTACAGAAAACAAATTTGCCAGTCACAATCGTGTACATGCTAAGAAAAGATAATGTTAATGAACTGATGAAAACAGTCGAAATGGCTGAAAAAAGATTTAATTGCAAAAAATTCTATATCTCCAGCATAAGAGACATTGCAGCGACTAAGAATTACTGGAAAGACACAGATGAAACCCTGACATTACAGGAATATGCAGATACTGTACAAGATTTTCTTGAGAATTATAAAGGAAATATGGAAATGCATATTTCTAAAAGAGGAATACTTGAAACTAATAAAAAATATCCATTTATTATGAATAAGTGCAGGTTTGGCAATGTTTTCCCAGACAAAAAGAAAATAATATGTCCTTTTGATATATCTCAAAAGATATACACCAAAGAACTCAGTTTCAGGGCAAGAAAATGCAATAAACATAAAGAATGTTTATTGCAAAAAATTGTGTTAAAAAGAAAAATCATTTAATTTTAGCATAGAAATTTTTCGGCTTGTACTTACTCTTTGAAGCTTTTCTTTTTGCAGCAGTTTTTTTCTTTTGCTCAGCAAGCATTTTTTCAACTTCTTTGTCAACTAATCCTTGTTTGTAATTAAAGCCAACAACAAGCATGAATAATGCTCCAACAAGAATTATTTCTGTAATTACAAATAAAGCAGTTTTATAATCAACAACAGTAAATACTGAACCAATAGCTGCTCCTGTAATTGATAATAATCCTTCAGATGTTTTCTCTGCAACTGCTTCTTCAGCAAAAATATCTTCTATTTGAAGAGGCAGAGCAACTTCAACAACTTGTTCAGCTGTTTCTTCTTCTAAAACTAGTTCTGGCTCTTCTGTTATTTCAAAAGCTTTTTTCCATCATCCACCTTTAGTGTATAATTATACACCTAAGATTATTTACTTCTTAAACCAAGAACTGTTTTCCTGAACCTTGCAGGATAAGCCTTCAAATAATGGTTTAATTTTTCATTATCAATTTTTTTTACTATTTCTTCTTTTGTTTCATCACTTATTTTATCTTTAAAATATATGATATCAATAAAAGTTTTTTCAATATCAGAATAAGGAAAATAAATCCCGCCCTGCTCATGATAATCAAATCCAAAAACATATTTCTTGTCAATTCTTCTTATCAGGACATTCATTCCAAGAATATTTCTTATTCCCTGCCTTATTTTTTTTGCAGTTATTATCACAGGTATTGTTTCCTGCTCCCACAATTCATGAAAGCTCAGGGCATCCTGAAGGCCTAAATATGCCGGCTTAAAGCAAAACACAGCAAGAGAAGGATTATCATGTATAGTATAAAATCCTTTCACCAGCCTCTTTATCTTTCCTTTAAGAATTAGGTTTCTTATTAGCTGCCTATGGTACTGTTTAACCTTTTTACTACTCCTAACCAATCTTGTAATGGATGAATCAGCAATCACAGGGCTTTTCTTAAACAAGCTTTCCACATTTCTAATATATTTTTCTTTTCCCATTTTACATCCATCTCTCTATATAACTCAGCATAGCCTGTACATCAGGAGTCAATCCTACAATAATAAAGATTTTTAGATTCTCTTTATCCAAAGGGTCCTTGAAGTTTTTAAGAAGCCTTTTAAGTTCTTTTTCAACCTCTTTTTTATTTTTCACATACCTAAGCAAAAAAAAGATATCATAAAGGTCCCTGATTTTAAACCTATTTAAGTAAGCATTAACTTTTTCTTTTATCAGGATCTCAGGAATCAGTGTATATATTGTAATAAGATTGCCGTCAGAAGTTTCATATTCTTTTAAAAAGCCTTCCTGTTCTTTAAATACGGCTTCAAATCTTACCATTGTCCTGTTAATTTGCAGATTTGAAAATATGCTTTTCTCGCTTATTTTTTTCTTTTTAATAATAAAGCCTTTTTTTTCAAGAGAGTCAAATAAAGCATTAACCTTTTTTATGTCCTTGCGTAAGTAAACATCTATATCTTCTGAAAACCGGTTTCCTGAATAGCATCTCCATATTGCTGTCCCGCCATGAAGCACTGCTTTATCAAAAAACCTGTAAAGCTCTTCAATAATCATATCCTGGGCTTTTGCTATTTCTTTGTGCCTTGTTTTTTTTAGCTTTAAAATTAAAGGTATCATTTTGACATTAAACCAAAGTTATCATTATGTATAACATTCGTTTATTTATAAATTTTGTGGTTTTTAAGTCAAATCCAGCAATAAGCCCATTCCTCCTAACTGTTTTCTGTTCATAAATGTTTTTTTTATTCACAATCAAACTGTTTTCTGTTCCATATATAAGTATTTAATACGGAAAGTACACATAAACAAAGAACTTCAATGGTTTGGAGGAACCTTTCAGGATAACCAAAGTTACTAATATGTATAACTTAGGTTTATTCAATATTTCTATAACACTCATTTTCCCAGATAATTTTTAAATTATTAAGCTCAATATATCTATCAGACTGTTTTCTGTTCATTATTGAACTGTTTTCTGTTTCATATATAAAGCATTTAGTACTGAACTCATTTTGATAAGTTGTGCAATTGGCACGATTTCTCCACAAATATAGGAATTTTCATGCCAAATAGAAAGATTTATTAAGTAATTCAACTTAAGAGGTTTAGAATGGTAACTAAATATGATGTATTCCTGGAATTGTACGAAAAGGGCGGTCCGCGTAAGATCGCAGATATTGTACGTGGACTTAAGCAGAAGAAGTCAGAATACGACAAAATTCGAAAGATTCTGGAAAACCTTGTAGAGATGAAATTTATTGTCAAGAATGAGTATGGCTATGAAAATACCATGAATCAGAAAAATCAGCATTTATTTGAGATGTTAAAATACTGCATCAAGAATGATGTAAACTATAATAACTTATTCGATGAAACAATTGCTAAGTATCTCAGCAAGGCATTCCTGAAAAAATCCTTTGGAGTAAAAGATATTGGATTACATGCAAGAACATTCTCAAAAATCTCATCCATCCTGGAAAAGAACGGGTTTCTTATAGTGCTTTCAAGAAAACCATTCAATGCCCTTGTGCCATATAATTCATTCTTAGGTAATCTTATAGTTTACTTCAATCAAAGGCCGCTGGTTGCCAAAATTAAACCTGATGAGTATTTTGATGACATCAAAAAAGAACTGACAAAGTTCAAAAAGCTAAGAGAAACCAATAATCGTAAGTACCAGAAAATTCTTGAAACAACACAGATAAAGTTTATTCATCATAGTTTAAGCATAGAGGGCAACCCTATCACTCTAGCTCAGACATTCAAGCTGCTTAAAGACAAAATCGTTCCAGAGAACTTAAGCATGGAATCTATTCATGAAGTTGAAAATTATCAGAAAGCATTTTTGAAAATGATTCAGAATGTGAGTGATGAGCTTCCTCTATCAAAAAATAGTATGTTAAATTATCATTTCCTTGCACTACAACACAAACCTAAATGGGCAGGTAAAATCAGAGACGACCAGGTTATCATACGGGGAAATATAGATTACAAAGTCGCTCATTATAAAGATATAGAGTCTATGCTAGATAATCTTATCATAAAATACAACGAATTTCACCAGACAAAAAAACATTCTCTTAAAGAAATATTTGATTTTGCAGCTTATTTACACAATGAATTCCAGCATATTCATCCATTCTTTGATGGAAACAGCAGAACAACCAGGCTTATTATTTTCCATTTCCTGCTTATGAGTGATATTCCTATTCTTGACATACCGCTAGGATTGCTTGAAGAGTATGTTTTCTCTACAAAAGGAGCAAAGAAAAGAGATGATAAAAAGCTTAGTCAAGTTATTCAGCAAATAATTCTATTTAATCTGAAAATGGTCAATGAACAACTCTCTTAAGCAGTAAAAAAATCATGGTTTTCAGCCGGAACCTGCTTTTTTACACAATATTTATTAAGATTAAACAATATATACTATATTATGCGCTTTACCAGAATAACAATTATAAGAAGCACCAAGCCGGAAAAAAAAGATGTCAACAAAGAGCTTCAATGGTTTGGAGGAACCTTAGGACTCTTCAATCTAAGAGACAAAGATAAATCCTGCTTTAGAATATTCATAACACTTCTTAATGGATTAAAAAGCAATCAACAGCTGACCAGCGATGAAGTAGCAATCCAGACAAAACTAAGCAGAGGAACAGTCATTCATCATTTGCATAAGCTAATGGAATCAGGCATTGTAATAAAAGAACATAACAAATACATTCTAAGAATGGACAATCTGGAGCAAATGGTTGACTACATAAAGCAAGACGTTGATCAGGCCTGGAATAAATTAAAAGAAGTAGCAAAAGATATAGATGAAAAGCTTGGCCTGAAATAATTTCGGTTTTTTCTCCAAAAAATATATAAACAAGTGTATAATTAAATCAGAAACCAGTAAAACATCGCCTCTTTGATTAATATCATATAATAAATCATGAGCCCACTCTCCTAATGGCCTAAACCTATCTTCTCTGTTTTCATAATAATCAATATAGATAGAAGTATCTAAATAATAGATTTTAGGTATCGAAATCTTTATAAATGATTAGATACCTAATGAAGAGTATGAAACTACAATCACATACAAGCAGAGAATACAAAGGCACAAAATACCAAAAATTCTGGATAGTAATACCGAACAAAATAATAGAAAAACTAAAATGGAAAACTGGAGAAAAACTAGAAACAGAAATCAAAGATGATAAACTAATAATTGAAAAAGATTAACCACCTTATTTAGGTATCTAAACGCAAAAACATTTATAAATAATAGCGTATTATAACATATTACATCAATTGCCAGGGAGTTTATCCAATGCTGATTTGGGTGGACGAACTGGAATTTCGGTCGTGAGACCCTTTGGTGTAACCTTTTTTTTTAAATATTTCTCAATTTCTTCAATAGATATATCCACATGATTTGGTAATTGATTAGCGTTATCTTTACGTATTAGATATGCGTACCAATGAGCATTTGAACTGTTTGGGAGTTTTTGATGGCGTGGTTTTCCTATTGTTGTTTTAAGAACGTTTTCTAAGAGATGTTTAAGAGTTTGATTAATGTCGTTTTCATGTCCACAAAAATCTCTACATATAGTTAAAGATAAAAATTTTTGTTGTGGAATAGATTTAAACAGATAGTAAACAACAATAGAATATAATCTCGCTTTAAAAACCCCTTTTTTTGAAGGGTCATATTTATATTTATTCTCATTCCAATTCTTAACTAATTTATTGGTTATTAGTTCTGTGTTAAATCTAAACCCCTTTATGATGTGTTTTTCTTCATTTTTATTAGCTATACAAATAGTAAAATCTTCATCAAAAATATCTGAACCACTAACGTCTATTTCGAATTTCATACAAATTCACCTTTTTTAATGCCTAAAATGCTATCATCTGATGACATAACTTTTAGTAAGCGCTACTATTATTTAAACACCACTATTTTCAACCTTGATGATACAAAAAATAGGATAAACAAATCATAAATTTATCCTGTTTAGCCTATTTAGATGACGCTAACTTAACAGCACAAAAAAAACCGCAAAATTTCTGAAAAAATCGCAATTCTCAGTCAATCATATGGCTCTTAACATTCAATATATATAAAGCACTGATAATTATCAAAGGAACAGTTATTGTGCCGATAATGTTCTGCTCAAAATAAATCCATCCAAGAATAGAATATATTAGGGTCAAGGCTGCAAAAATAATGCTTGCTCTTCTTGACTTCCTCCAAAACACAATTACGGCAATAATCACAATCAAGCCAGGAAGAAAAGCAGCAAGAAAAGCACCCAATCCAAAATTCTTCTGCCAGTCAAAAAGCATAGTTAAAAAAAACAAGCCAACAATTAATCCCATTACTCTGGGAGCATAATACAAAATTCCATGAACATGTTTTTTATGCTTTGTCTTCATTATATTCACCTTAATAAACTCAGAAACAATCTGAGGTCATCTACCCGCCTCTTTTTAAGAATAAGATAACATAGAAACTATAAAAACTTTTCTGAAAAGAAAAAAAACAAAAATTAAAATAATTTATTTTTTATTGTTCTGCTTTGGATTTTTCTTGCCTTTCATGATTGACAAAGCAATCATCATAATTAACAACACAGCTGCAATCACCAGCAACACAATTCCAAGAGTTGATTTTTTCTCAGCTTCTGGTTTTGGTTTTTTAGGAAGTTCCTGACCTTCATCAGCAAGAATAACAGCTTCTTCAGCAATAACTTCAGGTTCAGGCTCAGCAACAACCTCAGGCTCTGCAGGAGTTTCTTCTACAACTTCATCCCCTGCCTGCATTATAGAAACATCTGCGCCATTGCTGGTGAAAGATTCCAAAGTCAGAATCACATCTGCTACGCCATCTCCATTAATATCAACACTCTTAGTTTCACCAAGTGTTAAGAATACTTCTACCTGGTCTGAATTAAACATAAACCAAACACCAGTAGCTAATATCTTCTGTATTCTTAATTTGTGCGAATTCGCATCTCCTTTGACCTTGAAATAATGCACACCATATT
>JAHJQO010000055.1 GCA_018819305.1 Nanobdellota archaeon | reverse complement strand
TCGTTACAGCCAAGGAAGCTGGAAAACTAATTTTAGCAACCTTCCGTCCTACTACCAGCAACGAAAGCTTTCAACTTTCGTTGCTTAAACTTTGTTTTTTTTTAAAAGGATACCTCGCCTTAAGGCGAGGAGGTTCATTTTATATGCCCTTTATGTTTTAAGTATTTTTCAAGTGTTTTTGCATGGTCAAATGCCATGTTGTTTTTTTCTTTAACTAAATCTATTAATTCTTCAATTGTGTAAATTGATGCTTTTTTTGCATCATCTGCTGCTTTTAAAATTCCTCTTCCTTTTGCAATATAAGTAACACTTATTGTGTGGCCTCTTGGGTCGCGCTCAGGATCAGAATGAACACACAAAGGTGCTTCTGGGTTTTGGAGGATAACATCAAGAGATGTTTCTTCTTTTGCTTCTTTGATTGCATTATCCTCAAGGCTTAATCCCCATTCTGCAAACCCACCTGGCAAAGCCAAGCCATAAGGAGGATTTTTTCTTTCTATCAAAATTATTCCCTCTTTATTCCTGTCTTTATATTCAATAATAATGTCAACTGTTGGGTAAGGGTTTTTTAATCCCTGTCTTTTTGTTAATTTGTCTTCAATCATTTTTTATCACCTTGTTTTGTTTGTTTAATTTTATCATAACAATATTGCTCCTTTGTACTGCCAGTCATATCTTAAGTGGCCGTCTGGAAAAAATATTAACTGCCTAATTTGGTTAGGGTTGTTGCTCAGAGTCAGGCAGTTGGTCAGGCATACATTTTGCCCGTCAACATCATAAACAGAGCCTCCGTAATTAAACTCCAAGAGCAGAGCGCCTTTTTCTTTGATGTAATTGGTTATTTCTTCAAGCTGCTCTTTGCTGAGAGAATTATTTATAGTCCAGTCATAAATTTCCTTGTTAATGCTTTTTTCTGGCTTTGAAATATTTCTAATGCTTAATTGTTCAACCATGTTTTCTTTTGAGAACTTAATCAACTTTTCAATTTCTTCTTTGCAGTCAACATAACCTTTAACCATCATACATGCGAGCCTTACACTAAAACCAATTTCATGAAGCATATCAATCAGTTCAACAAGATCAATGTATTGTTTTTTATGAGGCACTAAGATTTGCCTGTTTTTTTCTGCTTCATAATGTGCAATTGATATTATTATGGTTGTCATGCCCTTGTCATACCATTCATACAGATAAGACATGTATTTTTCTTTTTGCTCATGCAACAATATTCCATTGGTCTGGAGTTCGATAAATGGAAAATTAAAACCTTCTAAAGCATCAAGATATTTTGTAATCTGCTCTGGGAAAAGCACTGGCTCTCCTTTGCCAGTAATAATAACAGTGGTTGCTCCTTTTTCTTTTGCAAGCAAAGCACCTTTATGCAGGTTTCTGAAATTAATCTTCTGCTCTTTGGTGCAGATGCCCTGCTTTGGCGTCATCTTTGAGATGCAGTAAGGGCATCTTGCATTGCACGCCTCGGTTCCAGCCACGATGCTTAAGGTTTCGATATTCATTTTCATTCAACTCCAGGTTTTTTCTTCCCTCGGTAAAAAAGTCAAATATATTAAAGTCACTGGCGCTATTGGGGGATGCACAATTTCTGCTTTTTTGCCAGCAACATAATGCCTACACTTTATATTTTCAACCATTTGTTTTGTTGTTCTGAACTTGCTTGCTCCATAAATAGTTGCATAATTCTCTCTATCTCTTTTTGCTACTTTAGCTACTTGCTTATGTTGAGCTAATTGTTCCCAAGTAAAGCCCTGTGTTTTTCCTTCCATCACTAATTCTGCCAGGTCATAATTATAACCCAAGTCTTTGAAATCAGTTTGTCCAGGCTCAAGTCCTGCAGTGGAAACTTTGCCAGCAATTTCATAGTATCCCTGATGTTTTGCAATCTGCCTTACCAGTCTTTTTGATAAGTTTCCAAGAGGGCTCATGTGAACTGCTCCGTCTCCAAACAAAGTGTAATATGCAAGATTAAAATCTTCGTCTTTGTTGCCAGTTCCAATAACTAGTTTTTTTTGTTCGCCTGCTTCGCCATGTAAAAAATTAGCTCTTATCTCAGCCATCATGTTTCCTTTGCAAAAAGGATTTTTCATTACCTTTGGATTTGTTATCTCATATGCTTTGATTATAGGTTCAATACTTTGGATATGATAATCTATTCCCAAGCCTTCTGCTACAGCAACTGCATCTTTTGTATTTTTTTCATTATTAGTACTGGATGGAAGAATATATCCAGTTAAGTGCAGAGGTTTGTCAGGATGCTTTGCATTGTACCTGTCAAAACCCTTTTTTGCAATATGAGCTGCTACTGTAGAATCCACTCCGCCTGACAGGCCAATAACTCCTCCTTTATACCCTGCGCTAACAATCTGATTTACAATAAAGTCTCCAATCTCAATAATTGCCTTATTAGGATTCATTACTGGCAGATAAATTCTGTCTTCAAGTGATTTTTCTTGTTTGTCCGGCTTGTTCATGTTTATCACCTTTGGTATTGTTTGACTACTTCATCTGTTGTGACTAATTTTACACCAGCTTCTTTCCACTTGTCAAATGTTTTTTGTGGTTCACCATCTGATGGGATTTCTTTCATTGCATCGATAACAGCATATATTTCAATTCCTTTTCTTTTGGCAAGACCCATTATTACAAAGTCATCACAATAATTTGTTGCAACACCATAAACAATAACTTTTTTTGGTTTAATAATGTCCAAAATTTTTTCTGTATGAGGATTGCCTTGGTTGAGATCAAAGCTGTCAAAAGCATCTTTTCTTATCACAATGTTTCTTGTCTCTCTCACCAGATTTTCATCAATTGTTTTGTCTTCCTTGAAAATAGTATATGCATTTTCTGGGTTTGTTGCAGGTATGTATTCTGCTCCAGGTGTGTTTTTTTCTGCGTGCATTAGAAAGGTATTCACAAAGTCTGGCTTGTCAGAGATTTCGGGCGAGTTCTTGTCATGCCAATCTCCGCTATTAATAACCTGAATGTCTTCTTTTTTTGCTGTCTTTGTTATTATTTCCAAATTACCTTCTGTTGTTTCTGCTCCAGGTACATATAATTTTCCATCTTTTCTCATAAAATCATATAGTGTATCTACATTCCAAAAAATTGTTTTTTCTTTGTTCATTTTTGTTCGCCTCCATTGTTTTCATTTCCATATTGTTGAGTTAGCCTTTCAATTAACTCATTTAATCCGTCTGAGATTTTCATCTCATACTGTTCTGTGACTCTGACTTGTTTGAGATGATCTGGCAGTTTTTCCACGCTTTCAAGTGCATGCTGCCTGATTTCTTCCAGAGTTCTTCTCTTTGTGACTCTCTTACCTTGGCTCACAACTTTTTCCAGAAGTGGTGTTCCTGCTATTCCTTCGTATTCAAGTCCAAGAACATCATGTGAGAATTTGCCGTCTGCTCCAGTCACTCTGTATACTTGTTTTTTTCCAGGATAGGTTTTTTTATCAGGAGAAAGCTTAATCTTTGCTCCGCCATTGTCTTCAACTAATTTATATACACCTGGAATTGCAGCTACTGGTTTGGCTGTAATCATTTCTGTGCCTACGCCGTATCCGTCAATCTTTGCGCCATTTTTTGTCATGTCATCAATTTTATATTCGTTCAAATCATTGCTTGCTACAATGTTAACATAGTGCAGGCCTCTTTCATCCAGAATTTTCCTGACTTTTTTTGACAAGTCACAGAGATCTCCTGAATCAAGTCTCACTGCACTTAATCTATCTCCTTGTTTTTCAAGTTCTTTTGCTACTATTGCTGCGTTTTTAGCTCCTTCAACAGTGTCATAAGTATCTATAAGCAGAGTTGCTTTGTTTGGGAAAGTTTTTACATAAGCTCTGAATGCATCAATTTCATTTTCAAAACTCATCACAAAGCTGTGCGCATGTGTTCCTAGAATTTTTATTCCATATTCTTTGCCTGCTTTTACATTGCTGGTGCCAATGGCTCCGCCGATGTAGGCGGCTCTTGCTCCTTTCATTGCTGCGCTTTCTTCTTGAGCTCTTCTCAGGCCATAGTCAACAACTTTGGCATCTTTAGCTGCATTAACAACTCTGTTAGCCTTGCTGGCTATCATTGTCTGATAGTTTATCATGTTAAGAAGAGCAGTTTCTACGAACTGGGCTTGGTTTCTCTTTGCAGTCACTCTTAGAATTGGTTGATTCCCAAAAACAGCAGTGCCTTCTCTGACTGCATACACATCTCCTTCAAACTTAAAGGTCTTTTGGTAGTCTATGAATGCTGGCTTAAAGAACTCTTGTTGTTCAAGGAATTTGATATCTTCATTGCTGAACTCAATGTTAGTTATATAGTCAATAGCATCTTCAATACCATTTGCAATGAAATATCCCCAGTCCTGAGGCAGCTTTCTGATGAACAAATCAAAGGTTGCTGTTTCATCAGCTTTGCCATTGTCATGATAAGCTGCATTCATAGTTAATTGGTAAAGGTCTGTGAGCATTGTTTTTTCCTTCATTTCAGCGCCTCCTTTTGACCATTTAATTTTTCTATTTCTTTGTCTATTTCTGCTCTTTTTCTGTCCAGTTCAAGAAGTTTTTTTACTGGTGATGCAATGTTTTCTGTTGTTTCAAGAGTATTTATTTTGGCTTTAGCTACATAACCATTGCTTGAGTGGTCTATCTGGCTTACCCACCAACCAAAATATTCTCCTGAATTCATAAGGTATGCTAATGCGTCAATATATTTTCCTTGATATAATCCCAAACTACTTCTTGAACCCATTTCGTTTTGGCCGCCTGATACTATTTCATACAAACCTTCTTTTTCAAAAGGAAGTATTTTTATTGATTCATCTTCTTCTGCTCTCTTGATGTATCCAACTATGTTATTTGCAAGTTCTTTTTGAGTTAGTTTTTTGCTCATTTTGTTCGCCTCCCTGTTTTGTTATTGTTGTTCATACACTTACTGAAGCCCAAGATTATATGTTCTTGTTCTTCTTATTGTATAGTATACACTAACTACTATATAAATGTTTCGAAGTTAGTGTATGAAAAACGTATATTGGCAAACTTTTAGAAAAAGTTTCAAGCGGAACAAAGTTCCGTTGCGCCAAAAATCTTTGATTTTTGAACGGATCAAAAAATGGGTTTCCTTCGCTTTGCTCAGTCAAGCCCATACGGGATAAAGAATCAGAAATCAAACATCAATCATTTCAATTTCGATATTTAAGCCCTCAGGGATAGGCACTCTCATGACAAGCCTCAGGGCGCGCTCGTCAATGCCAATATCAATTAGTCGCTTATGAATTCTCATTTCAAAACTGTCCCATGTGGCAGTACCATCGCCGCAAGGACTTTTTCTTGTGGTAAGCTTAAGCTTCTTTGTGGGTAAAGGTATAGGTCCTCTCATAACAACACCAGTCTTGTCTGCTATGCTGCTAATATAGTCACAGACCTGATTAATTTTGCTAATTTCAGTACTTGTTATCTTAATTCTTGCTTTTTGCATCTTATATCAACCGTATACCTTTTTGCCACATGATAAAACTTCAGTTCACCATGACTTGGAAGTTAAAAAATAAAAAAAATAAAATAAGGATAATCCTTATTTATTTCTTAACCAAGTCAATGCACATACCTGCAGCAACTGTCTGGCCAGAGTCTCTAATAGCGAATCTTGCCAGCTGAGGTATTTCTTTCTGCTTTTCAATTACCATTGGCTGAACTGGTTTTACTTTGATGATTGCAGCATCGCCGTTCTTAATAAAGTCAGGCTTGTCCTGCAATGTCTCACCAGTTGCTGGATTAATCTTCTTTACAATCTCAATAATTTGACATGCCACCTGAGCAGTGTGGATGTGAAATACAGGTGTGTATCCTGTGGTCATAACACTTGGGTGGTTTAGTACAACGATCTGAGCAGTGAATTCAGTTGCAACTGTTGGAGGTGCATCTGCTGGGCCAATAACATCGCCTCTGGCAATATCCTTTTTTCCAAAGCCCCTTACGCTGAATCCAACATTGTCTCCTGGAACTGCTTCCTGCATCTGTTCGTGGTGCATTTCAATTGACTTAACTTCTCCTGCAACACCTTTACCTTCTCTTCCTGGCACAGCCATAACTTTCTGTCCAACCTTGAAGATTCCAGTTTCAACTCTTCCTACAGGAACAACTCCAATACCTGTGATGTTGTAAACATCCTGGATTGGAAGCCTTAATGGAAGATTTGTTGGTTTCTCAGGTTCTTTTAATTCATTAATGCCTTCAAGCAGGGTTGGTCCTTTATACCATCCCATTTTCTCAGATTTCTTGAATACATTGTCTCCTAGAAGGCTTGCTAGTGGGATTTTCTTAACTTCTTCAGGTTTGTACCCTACAGTCTTCATTAAAGCATCAATTTCAGTGCTGACCTTTTTGTAAACAGCTTCTGAATAGTCTTTCATGTCCATTTTGTTAATAGCAATTATTAACTGCTGGACACCAAGAGTTCTTGCCAAGAAGATATGTTCTTTGGTCTGGGCCATGATTCCATCATTAGCAGCAATTACAAGAACAGCAGCATCTGCCTGGGAAGTTCCTGTAATCATGTTCTTAATAAAGTCCTTGTGCCCTGGAGCATCTATGATAGTGAAGTAGTATTTGTCTGTCTCAAACTTTTTATGAGCCAGGTCAATTGTAACTCCTCTTTCCTGCTCTTCCTTAAGATTGTCCATGATAAAAGCAAATTCAAAACCAGCTTTTCCCAGCTGTTGTGCTTTGTCTTTAAGCTTTCGCATAGCCTGCTCATCAATGTTTCCAGAATCATATAGCAGCCTACCAACTGTTGTTGACTTACCATGGTCTACGTGTCCGATGAACACGAGGTTAATGTGTGGTTTTCCTTTAGCCATTTTATCTCCTCCTTTTCAAGTCATATTGAATTATAACTTGTCTAGTGTCATATATTATTTTATTACTCATCTCTCTTTTATTAAAAGAGTTTACTCTAAGGATAAAGTTGGTGTTTTTAAAGGTTTCTATTGTATGTCCTCTATTTTTAGAAGAAATAAGAGGTGGATTACCACTTTGAAGTATTAGAATATTTCTTTTACTAATTTCTCAATATTAGAGAGCGGACCCATAGATTTAGCAAACTGGACATATTTGTCTCCTTTATCAAAATATGCTTGACCTTTATTATATGCATCTATGCCTTTTTGATAATCTTCATTTGCAAGTTCTTGATTCTTTTCTCTCTGAGATTCAGTAGCATCGAAATCAGCTAAATGTAAAATACCATCTAGTTTGTAAATAAGTCCATCTAATTTATGTTCTACACCTTTGAATTTATAGTGTACACCAATACTTAATGCACCGAATTCTACTCCCATCCATAAAATAACTGTTGCACCTACGCCCACTAGTATTTTTTGTAATTTTTTCATTTTGTTTTTGTTAGGAATATAATGATTTATATAAAACTTACTTTTATTTGATGTCATGAATTGGTGATTAAAATATTTTGTTTATTAATCTATAAGTGTTATGAAAGATTCCATATTTATTAAGAAAAGTCTACCTATGTTAAGGAAACTTCAGTCTTTTAGTTATATCCTTGGAAAAAGTTACTTTAATCTCTTTGTGTTCAAATTTTCTTTCTTCATCTGTTGGTTCAATAAATGCAATATATCTTGCAACCAAATCATCTGTTGCATGAGATAAATAAACACCTATTATTCCATTTTTTTCTCTGACATTATTTATCAATGGAGTCCAGCCCATGTAAGTTCCAGAATAATCATCAGCAGCTTGCTTTCCAAACTTTCTTTCAATTTCAATTCTCAGCAAGTCTTCTAAATAATCTCTGGCATCATTTCCAGATTCATACATGTCAAGCTTAGGAAACATTAAATATTCCTGAAAATTCTTGCCTCTTTCTGGAAAGTAAATACAATGGAGTTGAGAAAAACATGTTTTTGTAGTATTCAGAGCACTCTTAATTGATTCTTCATCAAGTTTTTTTGCTTCTTCTAAAGCTTCCATAAAGCTTCTTAGTTCACTATATGGTTCTGAAACTCTGAATAATTTAGGTTCATCCACAATGTATGCGTTGGCAGAATCTATCATTTTCACACTTTTATTTTTCTTTCTGGTGCTTTGCTCATGTCATAAGCAGTTTTATTGTATTTAATTTTTTTCATTCTGCCTTCTTCTGAAACAGAAAAATCAATTTCATATTCCTGAATTGCACAGTTTGGCATGCCTTCCAGACCCAGCACTTCTTCTTCACCTAAATGTTCAAACTGAGCTCTGAAAAGCAGATAAGGAACATGATGAGTGACTATAAGGATGTTTTTTCCGCTATAATCTCTTACAAGCTTGTCTGAAAATGAATGCATTCTTTGCCTGACATCAGGATAATTTTCTCCTCCAAGAAGCCTGTACCAGTATTTTCCATCTCTTTCTCTTGCCTCAAATTCATCCCTGTACTTTTCTTTTATTTCTTCAGTTGTATGCCCGTGCAGTTTTCCAAATTCTTTTTCTCTCAGCCTTTCATCTGCAAAGAATTTTAAGTCATAATGAAATTCAGCCACTATGAGCTCAGCTGTTCTTCTTGTTCTTCTATAAGGTGAATAAAAGCAGATGTCAAATGGCTCTGTTTTGGCGAGATATATTCCTGTTTGTGTTGCCTGCCATTCGCCGACATTAGTGAGATCAATATCCATGTCTCTGATTTTTTTCATGTCAATAACTTTTTTCTCTAAGTTAGCTTCTTCTAAATCAAGAATTGCGTTTTGAACTGATTCTCCGTGCCTTACAATTACCAATCTTTTTGGCCACTTCATAGGAAAGTGGAATTCAAATTAATATATAATCTTTTTGATTGTTAACTACTTTTGAGTAAGTTTATATATTTGATTGTGTTTCTTTTGAAACTCAGGAAGGTGATAAAATGACAAACAATTTGTATGTTGGAAAACTTGATAATTATTTTATTGCAGGATACCTGGGTCGCGATGGGTTTGAAATTGTAACTCCTAATTGCATAAAACCAGAAGAAGTAGGCAGATTCATCAATGCAAATGAATTCTGGCTTCATAAATGGTATGGTGTGGATGATGTTTCAACATCTCTGCCTGCTGAGGCTAAAAATAAATTTTCAGAAATGGATGAGCAGGAAAAAGAGAAATTTGTTTCAGAAGTCAATGATGCATTAAAAGGAAAACAAAATTAAAAATAAAATATAAAGAATAAAAATTTTTATTCAGGACACTCTCCTTCTGTCCAATACTCAACATTCTCATCAACACAAGCTGTGCAGGGGTTGCTGAATGTGCTGGCGCAAGGATATTTGATGCACTGAATATTCTTATTTGCCCAGCCGCAAACAGGTCTGAATTCCATTGTGCAGGCATATGGACCTGCATCTTTTTCTCTTATGCAAAAATGTTTGTCGAGTTCTGGCTCTCCTGGTTCACAGCCGCAGCCATTATCATCAAAAAATGGAATTTCTCCTTCAGGGCATTTGATTTCAACATAATCGCAAATCTCCGGATTTGTGTGCTCGTATTTTTTTTCTGCTTGTTCTTGTTCTTTTTCACAAGCTTCTTCCCATGTTCTCAAGCACTTTTGCTTTGCTTCGCACCAAGTGTATCCTGCACTGCCAATACATCCATGCTCGTCTTTGTCACCGCCGACAATTGGCTGTTCAGGAGTTTCTGTCTCTACATTTTCAGGACATGCAGGAAACTCACAGTTGTTATCTGGGTCTCTACCTACTGCACTACCGTCAGGACAAACTTTTGCGTCAGCAGTGCATGCAACTGGCTCGTTGTCATTGTCTGCTTCTTCTTTGCAGCCTACGATTAAAAACAAAGCTATCAAACAAATTGTTATTGTTATAATCATGGTTTTCTTCATCTTATCACCTCAAAATCAAACTTTATCTATGTGTAGGGTATTACTTTTATAAATACTTTCTTTAAGTTTTAGAAAAAGTTGAAGTTATGAAAAAAATGAAAATAAAGAATAAAAAATATTATAAAAACATGAAAAAATTTAATTTACAGAAACCAATTTTAACTTAAAGTTCAGATTCTTTCCAGCCAATGGATGGTTTAGGTCGATTGTTACTTCTTTTTCATCAACTTCTTTTATTTTTGCCGGAACTTGCTGCCCATTTGGCAGGTTTAGTACAAGAATCATGCCTGCTTTTGGCTCTTGATCTTTAGGCAGCGATTCTCTTGGCAGCTTTTTAGTAAGTTCTGGATTTGGTTGTCCATAAGCGTCTTCTGGCTTTAACTTGATTTCTTTTTCATCATCAACTTTCATGTCCATGACAGCTTTTTCAAAGCCAGGAATAATCATGCCAGCACCAATTTCAAATTCTAAAGGATTGCCTGTTTTTTCAGAACTATCAAAAACAGCCCCATCATCAAGGGTTCCTGTATAGTGGGCTTTTACTTTGTCACCTTTTTTTAAAGCCATGTTAAAACCTCCAGTTTTTACACTCAAAAATTCAATGAATTTTTGTTGTTATAGTACCTCCTATCGTAAAAATTAAGCATAAGAATTTACTTAAGAAAATAATTTAAACGATTTATTGAGAAGGGAATATTGGGCTTTTTTAAGGGTTTTGGTTTATATCCTCATTTCCCTGTATCTTTCTCTTGTCTCTCCAAGAATTTTTCCATAAGCAGGATCATAGTTTGGAAGTTGTGCTATGATGTCTAGTTTTGTGTTGATATTTTTAAGCCTGTCTAAAAATTCAAGAGCTTCTGACATGTGGGCTCCTTTGTCTAATGCGTCAGTCATAAAATGAAAACTTGCAATTCCTGCCAGTGCTTCAGGTGCTAAAAATAATGCTGCTGCACCTTCAATCATGAACAATGCCATGTCTACTCTTTTTGAAAAAGTCCCTACTTTTTCTGCCAGCTCAACAGTTTCATGGCCTGCATGCGATAGTCTTTCAATTGGTCCGTGCTTGCTTTCAAAGTTTTTTATTACTCCTTCTACTTCTCTTATTTCTTCAAAAAGATGCTGTTCCATTTTATGCACTAGATTTTTAAATGGATTTTTTAGTTCTTCAAGCCGTCTTCTAATTCCTGATTCCCTCATTTCATCTTCGTTTAGTTTTGTTAGTTGCGCTATGGGAATCCCATTTCTCAGGCAGTGATCAACGATTCTTATCTCGTCTTCAATATCAGCTATTTTAATTTGTATTAATTCCTGCATTTTTCTGTAATGGTCAATGAGTTTTCCAGCTCCTTTGATTATGGAATCTGGGTTTCTGCCTTCAAAGTTCTCTTTAATATTCTGAACATGGTTGTAAATAACACTGTTTAAATTCTTTGTGGCTGGAAGTTCTTCTCTCTGGATTAAGCGGAAGAATTCATTTTGAAGTATGTTCTGGAGTTTTGGATAGTCGAGATCACTCAGGTCTTGTCTTATTTTTTTTACCAAATCTACTTTTTTATTTTCTATGCTGACAATTTTTTTGATGAGAAAATTACTTCTCTCTTTCAGAACCCTAATCTCTTCCTGCATCTTTTTATGCTTACTTTCGAAATGTCTTCTCTTTAATCTTCCAGGAAGATCCATATTTCTATTTATTGAGAAATGCCTATTTAAAGTTTATTAATAAATAAGAATAATAAGAAAAAATAACAAAAATAAAACAGAATTCAAAAACAAATTCTGAATATTTTTCTTAAAAACAAGAAAAATAAAAACAAAATTCAAAAATGAATTTTGAAATCACAAAAGCAAAGCTTTTGGGACACAAAATCAAAGATTTTGTTGATTTTTATAAAACAATAAAAATAAAATTAAAAATTTTTAACCTTTTGCAACTTCAGCATCAATAGAAATGCCTTTTCTGTTTCTGATTTGCCTCTTGACTTTTTCCTGAAGCTCTTCAGGCAGCTTTTCAAAGTTCTGGTCAATAAGGAAGAAGTTTCCTCTTCCGCCAGTTGCACTTCTAAGCTCGCTTGCAAGTCCAAACATTTCTGCAACAGGAAGCTTGCCAATTACTTCAATAGATTCACTTTCCTGCTTCATGTCAAGCAGTTGTCCTCTCTTGTTGCTGATAACTTTGCTGATTTCTCCCATGTATTCAACAGGAGCTTCGAACTGAAGAGTTTGGACAGGTTCGTAGAGTATTGGCTGTGCTGTTAGCATTGCTGCTCTTACAGCATCTCTGACTGCAGGATACATTTGCGCAGGCCCTCTGTGAATTGCGTCTTCGTGCAGTTTCAGGTCGTCAACAACAACCTTAACTTTAATACAAGGTTCTCTTGCAATAGGTCCGCCTTTCATAACATCCTCAAACATGTCAATAATCATTTCCATGACTTCATTGATGTTTACAATTCCTCTTGTGCCGTCAATCAGAATGTTGCCGTTTGCAACACACCTGATATCTCTTGCAGTCTTTGAATCATAGCCAGCTTCAATAAAAGATTCCCAGACATCCTTGTCTTTCTTTTTGATTCTTCCTTCTCGGATTTTCTTTTCTTTTAATGCCTGAACAACGCCTTCTTCTAATGGCTCGACATGGATGTAAACCTTGTTGTGCTTGTTAGGACTTTTTCCTTCTTCACTGTCAGGGCTTTCTCTTTTGATAGTTTCCCTGTAAACAACAATTGGTGAGCTTGTCTTAATCGCGACGCCTTTTTCTTTTATAATTCTGTTTTCAATAACTTCAAGATGAAGCTCGCCCATTCCATGCATAAGGTACTCGCCTGTTTCCTGATTAATTTCAATTACGATGCTTGGGTCTTCTTTTCCAACCTGCATCAATACATCAATAAGTTTAGGAAGTTCAGCAGGGTTCTTGACCTCAATAGACTTAGTCATTACAGGATCAAAAATATGAGTTATGGCTTCAAATGGATCTGCATCTTGCTGAGTGCTCACAGTTTCTCCAGGATAAGCATTTTTTAAACCGCCCACACCAATGATATTTCCTGCAGGAACATGGTCTACAATTTCTCTCTTGGCTCCGTTATAGATATAAACCTGCTGAGCTCTGAGAGTGGATTTTGCTTTGTACAAATAGATAGTATCTCCTTTGTTTAGTGATCCTGAGAAAATTCTTCCTGCACTAATCTCTCCTGCCTGCGGGTCAACAACAACCTTTGTAACAACAAACATTAAAGGACCTTTTGGGTCGCAGTTTATCAATGACTGTCCTAGCGGGCTTTCAGGATCACCGTGCCAGATTTTTGGAATCCTGTATTTTTGGGAAACCTTTGGATTCGGCAAATGCTTGATAACAGCATCCAGTAAAACCTCATGAAGAGGTGCTTTCTTGCCAAGCTCTTTCCATGTGTCCTGTTCATAAGCATCAATTATGTCTTTAAAAGAAATATTTTTTTTCTTCATGTAATCAAAGCTCAATGCCCAGTTATGGTAAGCGCTTCCAAAGCACACACTTCCATCATTAACATTAACCTGCCACTTTGGACCATAATCTTTTTCAGCAATATCCATGATAAGCTTGTTAACATGAGTTATGATTTTAACAAATCTTTCCTGCATTTTTTCAGGAGTTAATTTTAATTCTCTGATTAATCTGTCAGTCTTGTTAATAAAAAGAATTGGCTTTACTCTTTCTTTCAGAGCCTGCCTTAGAACTGTTTCTGTCTGAGGCATAATTCCTTCAGAAGCACAGCAAAGAACAACTGCTCCGTCAACAGCTCTCATAGCTCTTGTAACGTCTCCTCCAAAATCAACATGACCTGGAGTGTCCAGGAGATTAATCAGAAATTCTTTTCCAGCCACAGTATGAACCATGTTAACTGCTGCAGTGTCAATAGTGATTCCTCTGGTCTGCTCGTCCTCGTGAAAATCAAGAGCACAGACTTTTCCAGCAAGTTCTTCACTCATCATTCCAGCGCCTGCGAGCAGGTTGTCACTCAGAGTTGTCTTTCCATGATCAATGTGAGCAGCAATAGCAATGTTCCTAATCTGCGCAGGTATAACCATAATTTCCCTAACTTTATCAACCATCTTTGCCATAATATATCACCATATTTTGTTTTTGTTTAATTATTTTTAGTTGTTGTTTATAGCATCTTAAGGTCAAAATTTCATTGATAAAACATCTTGCTCGTTGCCGGGGGACGCCCCATCGGGGCAACAAAAATGCAAAGCATTTTTGAGTTGACCAATAAAAGATTGGTCAATGCCAGAGCCCCTGAAAACAAAAAGCTGAAATTTTGAAGATGCTATAAACTTTATCTTTAATTTTAAAATTTTTATAATTCCTCAAAATCAACAAATTTTTTTCGCATGGTTCCAATAACTTCCATGCTGGTTTTATTAATTGCACTATCGAAACACTCTGGATAAATTCCTGTGTAATGAATAAAATTCATTTCCTGATTTCTGGGGCTGTAAACATGATTTATTCCGAGTTTTCTGCTTTTGATATGCCAGACATATGTGTTTCTTGTTGAATTTTTTTCTCTTGCAAACCATGATTCTTCAACAACATACTCTCCTGAAAATGTTATTTCACGTCCTCTAAGGTTATTAACTAAATAACTGTTTTTTTTGTCTTGTGTGACTCTAAGAGGCTTGGTGAATCTTATCACATCTCCTTCCTGAAGCAGAGTCTCAAGTTTTTTTTCCATTTTAATCTAATATATGTGCATATCATGCACTGTTTTGTAAGTGTGAAGTTCATCTTTTTTAAACCAAAGACTGACTTCATATTCTGCGTCTTTTTTATCAGCAGAAGCATGAATTGTATTTTTTACCACTTGCTTTTTGTTATCGCAGTGGTCATAACTTACATGAGCAAAATCTCCTCTTATAGTGCCTGGTTGTGCACTTTTTGGCTCTGTTGAACCTACGATTTTTCTGACATTTTCAATAGCATGAACACCTTCAAGTACAAATGCAACTACAGGGCCTGACTTTATGAAGTCTGTGTTATATTTTCTCACTGCTTCTCCTCTTCTTTTTGCCAGGTCTTCTGTGTAATGTTTTTTAGCAAACTCTTCATCTGCCCACACCATTTTCATACCAACAATTTTTAAACCAGTATCTTCAAATTTTTGAATGATTTTTCCAATTAATCCTCTTTGCACTCCATCTGGTTTGATTAAAACAAGAGTTTTTTCAATCATCTTAAATTCACCTCATTGGTCCTCAAGCGCCGGACAGGCTCTTACTTCTTTACTCCTTTTTTAACATCAGCATACTCTTCTGTCCATTTGGTTGTTCTAGCTTTTCGTTTAAGCTTGAGAAGATTTTTCTCGCACTTTGAACTGCATAAGTCAAAGGCTTTGCCGTCTTTTTTAACAAATATCTTGCCTGTTCCAGGCTCGATTTGTTTTCTGCAAAAATCACATCTTGGCATAATAATCACCTGTATTTATTTGCTTCTGCCAGCCTTGTTAAGTGGTCTGGCTTCTATTTCAGTCTCTCTAAGCATTAAGATGTCTCCCATTTGGATGGGTCCGCGAACATTTCTTCTGATAATCTTGTTAGCATCTCTGCCGTCAAGAACTTTGCATCTTACCTGAGTTGCTTCTCCCCTGGTGCCTGTTCTGCCGACAATTTCCTCGACACTGGCGGGCACTGCATAGGTAAAAGTAACTCCTCCTTTTGGACCGTCGTCTTTTTTAGGAGCTCTGTCTCTTTTCTGAATTTTTTCATCCATATTACATCACCTGCTTATTCTTTTTTTGCGCCTAGTTCTTTAAGCAGGTCTTTGGCTTCTCCTTCTTGGGTAATTGCAACACTTGCAGTTCCTACTTTGAGTCCTGCAGCTGCTCCCAGTTCTACTTTTTTGTCAACTTCAACAACAGGAATTCCTTTTTCCTTGGCAAGAAGCGGTATGTGCATCACAATCTCCGGAGGACTGACGTCCTTTGCAATAACAACAAGTTTTGCCCTGCCTCTTTCAATGTCCTTGGTAACCTCGTTGGTACCTTTTGTAATCTTGCCTGTTTTTCTTGCAAGTTCTATTGCTTCATATGCTTTTTCGCTCATTTTATTCAACCTCCTATCATCGGTTTTTTCTTACAATGAGATACAGATAAAGTGTACCTCTCTCAGCCCAAAAGATTCTTAAGGGCGTCATCAATCATAGGTAAGTTAGAAGAAAAATAATTAGTTTAAAAAGGTTTGTGTTTTGGCAGTAATTTAACTAGTGTGTTGTGGTATTTTTCTGCCATGCTTTTAATGAACCGTGTTCTGGAGAATAACCTACTTTGACTTGCGGTACGTATTTGTGTCCATCTCCTTGTGTCGCATTTGCATATGGGCATGTTTTTGCAAAGTTTGTAGGAGAATAACTGCTTAAAATTGTTTTTCCTTGAGCCTTTAGATAATCATGAGGTTGTGCAGTCAGCTGGTAGTCATTCTTATGGAGCTTTCGCTCACTTAATGGATTGTATAATACTCTTCTTTCATGTCCTGGTTCCTGCCTTATACTCTCTGGAATTGGAGCATTGGACGAGATTCTGCCTCTTTGGTGTATTCCCATTTTATTTTTGTACCGTGATATTTATCTGTCTTTATAAAGTCTTCTTGAAGTTTATAAAAGTTTCGGTTTGTCACTATTATTTAGTGGTTAGAAAAAATAAAAAAAATAAAATTCAAAAATGAATTTTGCATATTTTTCTTAAAAACAAGAAAAATAAAAGAAAAAAATAAGAGACTTAAATGTCTCTTGCCTGGACAGTTTTTCTTCCGTTTGCTTCTGCTCTTTTACATCCTTCCAAAAGGACCCATGTAATCATTTCATTAAGAGCATCTGCAACGTCGCTGCCTACATTATGCTTTCCAGCAACTTCTTTTACTTTTGACTTAACAATAAGCATTTCTTTTGCTGAAGCTTTGCATATGCAAACATCTTTTCCCTGTATGGTTTTCCTGTCGTTAGCATCTGCTCTTGCACCTGCTTTTTTAATTGCTTCAAGTGCAATTTTGTTTAGAGCTTCTGCGGTGTCTCCGCCAACATTGCATCCTTTTGCAACGTCCTTAATCTTTGATTTCACTATTAGCATTTCTGCCATATAAATCACCTCGCTGTGTTTTGTTTTTTGTTTTAAAAAAACCAACAAAATCTTTGATTTTGTGTCCCAAAAGCCTTGCTTTTGTGATGCTCAAAAACTTGTTTTTGGCACTCAAAGGCTTTGCCTTTGTTGATTCAAAATTTCTTTTGAAATTTTGTTTTTGTTTTATTTGCTTTGAAAAACTTTATTTCTACAAATTTAGTGCTGGTATATAAATTTTACTGTTGCTCAAGTGTTGTCCTGGTTAATGGCGTCATCAATATGTGAGCAGAGCTGATTAACTCGTAAGATATGTCATAGTACACAAAAACAATCAATAAGAAAAGCATTGTGTTTTTGCCTCTGCGAACTGACGCCATTACATAGACATTGCTTATTATTGCTCAATATAACTAACAATATCTGCCTGTCCTCTTAAGGTCTGCAAATATGCATTCAGTGCTTCCTGCTTGTTTCTTAAGATTAAAATATTTTTTATGCTTTCCTGAACTTCTTCAAATGTCTGTGTTCTTGGCTGCGTAACACTCTTAATCTCAATAATGTGAAAGCCAAGGCTTGTCTGGATTATTTTTGAAATTCCTGCTTCTGAGCTGAAAACAGCTTGTTCATATTCTGGAAGCAGCTGTCCCTGCTGAAAGTTATATTCTCCGCATCTTTCAATGCTTGCCAGGTCATCTGAATGTTTGCTTACTAATTCACAGAAATTGGTGGCATTCAGCTCTTGTGCAATTGCTTTGATTGCTTCTAATTTTTCAGCTTGATTGCTTTGATTTGTCCTAAGCATTATTTGCCTTGTCTGCGCGCTTCCAGGTGCTGCAAAGCTTTCAGGGTTTTGATCATAAAAAGCTCTTATTTCTTCTGCAGTTGGAATTGCAACATCTTTTGTGATAAAATCAATTTCTTTTTGTATTAGCAAAGTAGTTTTTATGTTCTCTCTGAATTGTTCCAAAGAAGAGCCTTGTGATTTCAGAGTGTTTTCAAGTTGTTCTATATATATTCCATTGTTTGCCAAAAGTACGCTGATGTATGAATCTACTTCGGTTTCAGTTGCTGTGAATCCTTTCTTCTTTGCATCCTGTATTAGCAATCTATTGTCAACAACAATATTGATTGATTCCTGCAAAGATGTATTTGTTCTTTGCTCTATAGGTATGTTGTTGTACACAGCACTCACATCTTCCAGGTAAACAGGCTCACCATTAATAGTTGCAAGCAGGTTTGGTTGTAATTCTGTCTGTGTTGCCTGATTTTCTCCCTGATTTTCTTCTGCAGCACTGCTTTTTTCAATAAGGCTTACGCCAGTTAATTTTAAGATTAGAATCACTGCTAAGACAATAATTATTATGGTCTGCATGATGATAATGTTGTTTTTAACATGTTTATTTTTAACATGTTTATTATTGTTCTTGTTGTTTTTAACAGATTTTTTGCTCTTTTTCTTTTTTTTTGCCATTCACATCCCTCTTATTATTTTTACTCCTTTTTCTCAACCTCTTTATTGTAAAATCTAATGGCTTTTTCATAATGCCTTTTTTCAAACATCAGCCATGGTTTTTTTGTAAAATATATTAATGCGCCTTTGGAATCCCACAAAAGAATGCCGGAATATTTCCATGGTGTCTCAATTATGAGTTCTGGCGGCGGGAAATATGATGTGTAAAGGTTTTCTTTGATTGTTTCGCTTGTCAGATCTTCTTCTTTGAGCTTGTCTGCCAGTATTTTCTTGACAATGAGTTTTATTGCTCCCAGCAATTCTTCCTGTCCGTCATAGTTAATACAAAAGTTCAGGAAAAATTTATCATAATTCTTTGTTTTCTCCATAAGCTCCTTAAAGATTTCTCTTAGTTCAGAATCAATGTCAAACCATTGACCGATAATGAACACTCTCATCTGGTTTTCATGGATTTTCTCATTATTAATCAGATGCTTGAAGAATTCTTTTAATTCCTCAACCATGCCTTCATGCTCGCTCAGATTAATTGTCAAAACCCTGTTCTTATACTTGAGCTGCAAATCAATCAGTTCTTCGAGCAAGGTCAAGTGTTTGTTTACTGCTTCTGAAAATTCTTTTTTATTATCCTCTGCCCAAGTCTTGATATCGCCTGTATTAATAGCAATATGACTAGGTACTTTGCTTGGTTTAGAACCAGGTATTACAGGAATTATTTTTGGAATATCTATCATTCATTACCCACCATTTTATTGCGATTATAGATAAATATTTAAAGTCTTCGCTTAAGAATAATATTATGCTTTGGCCTGGATATATTGGATTGTCAGTTGGATTGCTGGTTTTGATTGTTGCTTCAATTTCAGATATCAAAACAAGAGAAGTGCCTGACTGGCTGAACTTTGGACTAATTGCTTTTGCAATAGGTGGCTCTGTAATTCTAAGTATTTATCACGGTTATATTCATATATTCTGGAACGCTGTTATTGGATTAGCAGCAGGATTAGTGATTGGTTTGGTAATGTTTTATTCTGGCCAGTGGGGTGGAGGTGACAGCAAACTCATCTTTGGCTTGTCAGCGCTTATTGGATTGAGTCTTTCTGATTTTAGCAGAACTATTCCTTTGCTTGTCATGTTTTTCATCAACATTCTATTGGTAGGAGCTATTTATGGCTTGTTTTTCACAATTATCAAAGCCGCAGCTCATTACAAAGCTTTTAAAGAAGCTGCAGATATAAAGTCAAAGACAAAAAAAATTATTATTACTAGAATTCTTTTCCTGATACTTGGTGTTTTGTCATTCATATTTCTCCTTGCTACAAGAAGCAATGAATCAATAATTCTCTTTGGCTTTGTAGTGGTTTTGTTTATCTTTTTTTATCTCTGGTTGTTTGTGAGCCTGGTTGAAAAGGTTTGCATGATTCAACAGATGAAAGTCAAGGATTTGACAGAAGGAGAATGGATTATTAACCCTGTTAAGAAAGCCAATAAGATAATCTTGCATCCGACAAAGATAGGCATCACTATGAAGCAGATTGCCTTGTTAAAAAGGCACAAGATTCAAAATGTTACTATTAAGGTTGGTATTCCTTTTGTTCCAAGTTTCCTGATTGCTTATGTACTTACGTTTATCTTTGGGAATTGGTTGATGTTTTTGTTGTAATTTAGAAAGATGTGGTGGGGGAATAAAAATGCATGGTAAAGATAAAAAAAACCTGAGATTTGGTGGCAGTCTTGAATTACAGAAAGCATTTAGATATTGGAAGAAAACAGAGACTGTCAAAGATTATTTTAGAACTTATGGAAGCCTCATGTATTTCGGAGAGGCTTTGAAGAAACTAGAAAATGTGGATTTAGATGAAAAAATTCCTAATTTTTCTCAAATTGTTGCGTTTGAAGCCGAGTCTCTTTTGAATAGGGTCAGAGAGTACAGAACTGATATTGCAAAAAATGTGCCTGGCTTTTATGAAAATATTAATGACAGTTTGAATGAGCTTGAGAAAATCTGCGAAAGTTATGTGAAAAAGTAAATATTTTCTATTTTAACCACTTTTAAATGACAACAAAACCGAAATATTTATAAATGAGTTCTGTCCTCATGAGAAGTTATGACTTTAAAAGATAAAATAAAACAAGCTACAGAAGAAGCTGCACAAAATGCAGAAAATAACTTGCTTAAGCAAGAAAGAGTAGAACTAGAAAAAATTCTAAATAATACTTTAAACGCTGTTTTCTCTAGTGGTATAGATGTTATTGCATCATTAGAATCTGATATTTATGAACTTGTGGCAAAATACAACCCTGAAGGCACTGTTAAATATACTGAGGATGCTGTGCCTGTAAAGCTACAAAAAAGAGGAAGAAAAAAAGACCCTTCTAAAATAGATTATAAAACTTTCAAAAGTGCAGCAAATAAACTAATTAAAGAAGAAGGATTTATTAATGCTCCAATGATTGTATCTGCTTTGGATTTAAAAGAACATAGTAAATCTGTAGGTCCTTCTATTGGACAGTATCTTAGAAAATATGCAAAAGAAAAAGGAATCTGTACTAAAAAACAAAAAGGATTTATTGATTATTTTAAGCCAAAAAGTCCAAATGCAGAAATAAGGGGATTAGTTGAAAGCATTCTTTTGAAAGAATATGGTGGTTTGCCAAATGAGGTGAATCAAGAGTGTCTTTTAAATATACATTTGAATGGATCTGAAGACTGCGTTAGAGGAAAAGTGACAAAAATGCAATTAAGCAGCGCAATGCGAAGTTTAAAATATAGAGTTAATAATGAAGGAGTACAGACAGTCTATGAACAGATAGAAAAATAATTTCAATTTTATTTTTCATGATTTTCTTTAATTTAATGCAGAAATGATATTTAATTCTAAGGAGTCTTCTCCAGATTCTTGATTAGATAATTAGTTTTTTCTTCGTCAGGAATCTTAATAACTTCTTCAGGCTTTTCTATTGGAATAGAGGGCAGCTCTGATGGCTTTGCATCTTTTTTACCAATAACAAAAGCCTTGTCACTTATTTTTTTCTCAATTTCATCCATTTCTTCAGGTTCAATTTGTTTTGGCTGCCACAGGAAGTTCATGTTGTCGCCTTCTTTTCTGGGAATAACATCAATAGAAAGATGATTGTCTGTTTCATTCAAGATAATGTTTGTTCCGTGGGCTTGCAATGCTTCGAAAACACTTGACGAAGCAAAGTTTGCCAGGAAAAACAAGTCTTCAACTAGTGAATCTTCCATTTCTTCAATCTTTGAAAAATGATTTTTAGGCAGAATCTTGATATGCCCGACTGCTGCCGGCTTGCTTGGAAGAACAGCCACAAGACTAGCGTCTTCATAAACAACATGTGCTTTTCCTTCTTTGATTTTTTCACAAATAATGCAGGTCATTTTTTTGTTTTTAGCTTTTTCCTTATTTTCTCCCTATTGCGCCGAGTGCAGAGGATAATTTATTGATGTTAATGCTTTCAAACAATTTTTTTAAATCAGGATTTGTCTCAACTTCTTTTTTGAAACCTTCAGGATCTTTGAGTATTTTTTCTTTGATATCAGGGTTTTGTTCAATATACTGTGCTAAGTCAGTGTGTTTCATTGGCTTGCTGGTGACAGCGCGATGGTCTGATGTACCTTTTTTAGATTTATACTCTCTCATCATCAGGCCAAGCTTGCCTTTAAGAGAAGCAAGATGCTGGGTGATTTCTTCTTCTCTGAATTCATTTGCAGGAATATTAAAATTATCCAAGCCATCATCATTTTCTCTAGGGATGATATGATACAAGAAATGCGGGCTTTGCTGTCCTGCAATTGCTCCGTTGGCAATAAAAACAGTTGATTTGTTAGTGACTATTGCATCTTTTAATGCTTTTACAACTTGTTTTGTTGTTCTGAACATGTGAGCTGCAACATCCAATGGAATGACTGGAAGAATAGGGTAATGTTCCTTGGTCATCATTAAAGTATGGCCTTTGGCAGCAGGATTAATATCAAGAATGCCAATCAATTTGTCATCTTCAAAAACTTTCTTGCTGGGAATTTCTCCTCCAATTATCTTGCAGAAGATACAGTTCTTTCTCTGAAGCTCTGCAATCTCCTCAGGACTCATGCTTTGCAAGTCTTCTTCAGATACCATGTATTGAATTGTTTAGGACTAGAACTTAATAAAGGTTGTGGAAAAAATAGTTGTGTCCTAAGTTATTGCGTCACCATTATGTGAGCTGAGCTGATTAATCTCGTAAGAAACTAGTTTGGAACAAAAACCTATTAAAATGCAAAGTATTTTAGGTTTTTGCTCAGCGAACTGACGCGAAGCGAGTGATAACGAGCGTTACTTAGGACACCGCCGAAAAAATTTGATTTTTACGAAAAATATATATCTTTGAAACATATTATCCGCTATATGAGAGTATTATTTGTTTGCAATCAAAATCAGAACAGAAGCAGGACTGCAGAAGAAATCTTTCAGAGTGCTTTTGAAACACGTTCAGCAGGATTGTTTAATGAGCAGCCGATTTCTGAACAAGAAATTTTATGGGCTGACCTCGTTGTTGTAATGGAAGAGAATCAAAGGTCTGAGATTGCAAAAAGATTCCCTAAAGAATACCTTAAGAAAAAAATTATTTCTCTTGAAATCCCTGATATTTACAAGTATAATCAGCCTGAGCTGATTGATGTTTTGAAATCCAAGGCCACTGACTTATTTTAACCAGTTTTCAAATTGTTCCTTTGCTTTCTTCAAGCTTATAAACATCTTTGTTTCAGATACTTCTATTTCTGGAATTCTTCTTGTAACTTTGTATTTTTTTCCAGTGCTGTTTTTTAGCTCTATAATTGAGATTTCCCATTTCTTAAAGAAGTGTTTTTTTGTTTTTTTCATAAAAGAACAAATTCAAGAAGTTGTTTATATAATGCTGTCAAGAAAATTCGTGATTTATGCGATTTTTTCGGAGAAAAATAACAAATAAAAATGAAAAGAGAAGAAAAATAAAAATTTTTATGTAAACTCAACTGTTGGAGCAACTTCTGCTCCTTCTTGTGCATCAAAATAAGTTTTCTTTTCAATACCACTCATTGAAGCAATTATATTGCTAGGGAAAACTCTTGTTTTCTTGTTAAGTATTGCAACAGCATCGTTGTATCTTTTTCTCTCAACACTAACCCTGTTTTCAGTACCTTCTAATTGAATCTGAAATGTTTCAAAGTTTTGCGTTGCTTTAAGCTCAGGATATCTTTCAACATTGATGTTTAATGAACGGAAGCCTGCAAGTACGCCTTCCATCTGGTTGGCAGCAGCAACCTGCTCTTCTGGTGTTGTTGCACTATCCCATGCCTGTTTTGCAGCAACAGCTCCGCTTCTTAGCGCTGCGACTTGGGTCTGTGTTTCCTGCTCAAAATCAGCAGCTCCCTGCACAGTTGCCATTAGGTTTGGAATCAGATCTGCTCTTCTTTGGTAGGATGTCTCTACCTGACCCCATGCATTATCAACACTTTCATCTAATTTTTGAAGGGTGTTAAACATACCTATAACACTCAAAACAATTATAACAACCACTACTGCTACAACAATACCAACAATTGCTCCCGTACTAAGATTTTTCTTTTTAGCCATTAGACCACCTCATTATTTTTTGTTTTCAAATATTCCTTATAATAATTTGCTGTATTTAAGTATATTTCTGAAACTCTAAATAATGTTTCATTAGGAACTTCTCCAGTTTCTTTAAACAAGCGATAAACTTCTTTGTAAGCTTTATTTACAATACCCATTAATTCAGTTTTTTTTGGCTCATCAGCCACTTTTATTTCTTCAGAACATTTGATTATTTCATCTTCCAGGCTCTGGATTACTTGCACCAAAACTGTTGGAGTATTTTCTGAGTTCTGTTCATTCATTCAAAGCCACTTCCACTTTAATCCTCTATCTTCAGCTAATAATACCTGATTTATAAATGTTGCTTATAAATATTGCTGAAGAGAGTCATACTGAACAGGCTGAATAGAGTTATAAATAGACTCCTATAGAGAGTCATCCCGAGAGTCATCTGGAGAGTCATACAAAGAGTCATAAGGACTGCTTACATTAATCATCTCAGGGCTTGCCATATGAACATAAACCATGGTGGTCTCAGGGCTGTTATGCCCAAGCAAAGCCTGAACTCTTGTAATATCATAACCATTCTCAATAAGATGTGTAGCAAAGCTGTGCCTGAGAGTATGCGGATGAATGTTTTTATTCAAACCAGCTCTTTTTCCAGCCTGCCTAACAATTTCATAAACACTTCTGGTAGTCAGATGATTTATTTTTCTGCCAGGAAAAAGCCAGGAATAATGCTCAAGCCCATGCTTTCTGATAAACTCAATAATCTCTGGCTTTAAAACAGCAGAAATCAGAAAAGGTCGGTCCTTGTTACCTTTGCCCTTTCGAACCCAGCCAATTCTTTTGCCAAACTCCAAATCCTTGACTTTCAGATTCACAACTTCTCCAACCCTTAAACCAGCAGAATACATTAATCGAACAATCAAAGAGTGTTTAGGATTAGCAATATTCTTAAACAAATTCACAATCTCATCCTGACTAAGTACTTCAGGCAGCTTATTCGGAACTTTTGAAAAAGGAAGATTAACAAAAAACCTCTTGTTCAGGATCTGCTCAAGAGCAAACTTCAAAGCCTGAAGATGCACATTCAAAGTGCTGGCACTTTTCTTATTCTCGCACAGCCAATCCAGATAATTCCTTATATCATATTTAGTAACCCTCCTGGGCTCCTTATCCCCGCACCAAAGCAAGAACTTCTTCATGCAAAAAACATAAGCCTTTATTGTCTGCAGGCTATAATTGCGCCGCAACATCTCCTTCTTCATAAGATAAATGATGTCCATGCAAATCAAAACAAATCAAAGAAAAACTCCTTAATAAACCTCACGCATACAAATGTCCATTCAAGAACGAAAAAAACACGGTTTGTCCAGTGCAAATCCCGGCCTTGCTATGCACCAGAGATAACAAAAAACACCAAAACGACATTCCCAAACCCAGAAAATCAGCCCCAGAAACCCTCAAAAACCCACTTCTTCATATATAAGTGATTAGCCAAAATAAAAATCCCTTTTCTTCCCACCCAATTGGAGAAGGCACACGACGAACTGGGGGCTGAACTATTTTATTGTGGCTTCGCCACATTTTGCTCGCAAACATTCGTTTGCTCGATTTTATTACGAGGGGGCTGACCGACTATCAGGGCTGACTACTGCGGAATACTCTCTAACTTAATATACTCTTTAAGCTCTAAAATATCTACACTTCTTACACTAAACTTTTCTTTTATTTCCGAGATTAGTTTTAAAAGTTCTTGTTTATTTTTTATCTCTACATCAATCTCAAAGTCTAACTCTTCCAAAGTCTTATCTATATAAATTACATTTTCGTGAATTTTACAAAAACTTTCCAGTTCTTCATATTTTGAGAAGTCATTAAGTATAAAATTTAGTTTATAATATTCAAATCCTATTTTTTGAAGCTCTAAATTTATTCTATATCCTTGAATTATTTTCTTTTTCTCTAATTGCTTTATTCTAAATGCGATCGTCCTTTCAGGAGTTTTAAGTTTACTAGAAATATCTATCAAAGGCATTCTCGCATTTTTGGCAAGTAGTCTTAGTATCTTTAAATCCAGTTCATCAAAATCAGAGATTTCTTTCCCACCTATTGTTTCTGGCTCTTCATCATATTCTTTTTTTTGCGATAAAAGGTATTTTCTCTTAAAATGGAGAACTTTTGAGAAAATATGAACCTTCTCTTGCCAAAAATGTTTTCTAAACTTCTTCTTAAACTCCTGCAAAAAATCTTCAAACTCATAAATATTTTTAACCCAACACATTAAAACTAAATCGTAAATCGTTTCTATTTTTGCTAGAACTCCGACTATTTTTTGGCTATTTAACCATTCAATCATCTTTTTTTCATCTTCTAATTTAGTATTAAAAAATTTTAGATATATTCTTATTGAAAAGTAACCTAGTTTAGAACTGTCTATAACAGAATAATAACCTTTTATGACTCCTTCTTGAGTCATTCTATTTATCTTATAATTAACTGTATTCTTATTAAGTCCAACTTTTTTAGCAATCTCACTATTACTCTGACGAGAATTTTTATCCAACTCAAATAAAATTTTCTTGTCTTTCAAATCTAGTTTAACTTCATCTATCATTTTAATCTATTAAGCAATATTAGTTTATAAATATTGCGTTTTGCCCTAAAATAGCAAAGAAAGTTTAATATACCCTATCAAACTACTAGATAGTAATAACTAAATGAACATAAAACAATAAAATGGAAACACAAACACAAGAACAATCTGAAAGAGAAGGAGTAGGAGTAGCAGAAAGAATCTATCTCGCTATGAATCTTAAATCTGGATTTTTTTCCGAATCAGGAGATATAGAAAATTCTAGAACCAAAAGGACAGTAAGCACTAATAAAGACTTTGCTGAAACTTTTCAAATAGAGTATAATGGAGATTTGGTAACTGCCTCTGGAAAATCTGTTGCTGATTATGTCGCAAGAGCTAGTCTCGGAAGTGCTATCTGGATTCAAAATAGCGCAAGAATGGGTGTTGCTTCTTGGGGAATTCGCTCCGATGGAATTGATAGGGTTTTAGAAATAGCCGATGAGGAAATAAAAAAAGCACTCGTAGATAAATTTCTCAGAATACCTCATGCTCCTGGAAAAAATATTGGAGAAGCTATGTATTCTGAAAGAGCAAGACAATTAAGAGAAAAAACTTCAAGATTTGGAAAGATAAATCCTATTTATGCTTTTCGTTTAATGAAGTTATATAAACAAGGTTTATCTGCTTACCATGATAGAACACACTGCAATCCTGCTCGTGATGATCCTCCAAATACTCAAGATAATGAAGAAATGTTAGAATTTGGATTAAAGAAAGTAAGAGAATATTATTCTTATTTACATGGAGATGTAAAATAAAAGCAACTAAGTCAGCCCCCTAAAAATCTTCTTTTTAGAAAAAGAAGCAAAACTTAGATAGTCAGCCCCACGAAACGAAACCAGTGCCTTCTCTTATACGATGCCCACCCAGAAAAATGATTTTTACTCTTCGCCAAAAATATCCTTTTTGGGCTCGCCCTATCATCTCTATCGCTCCAGCCTAAAAAATATAAATCTTTTTTGGGTCGCTCACGAGGATAGGGTCGGCTAATATAATTATATTCAATCGTGCCTTTTTTTATAATAAAATTATAGATAATTTTATCGGCACGACTTTCTCACTATCGTTCGAATTTTTTACATTCGTAAAAAAGAATATAACATCGATTGTGTTCAATTTTTCCCCAAAATTTTGGTCTCAAGAAAAAACCTTATCAACCAAAGGGAAAAACTCTTCGTCCTCCCTGCGGTCGTCCTCGTCTTCGTTCGCCACTCGTGCAGGGAACTCCGCACAGGAGGGCTCACTCAGAGAACACAACACCGATTAAATGCAATCGGGCTACGGCGGGCGCGAACCAATACTTTTATAAATTTCAACAGTGTAATCAAAAATATGACTAAAAATTTTGTCGGAGTAATAATTGAAGAAAGTCTTGAGAAAAAAGATGTTCTGAAGAAAGTAAAAATTCTCAAGACCAAAATCGAGAAAGTTACTGAAAAACATAAAACTCCGTGGATTAAACAATGGACTCTACACACTGTTGAACTTCCAGAAAATCAAGCGAATACAATTGCGAAAGATTTAAGCAAATCGTTAGATTCAAAACATTCTTGGTATGCTGATTTCAAAAACGATTCTCATCATTATATAATCTTTCGCGATAAAATGTTTTTTATTGATAGAACAAGTAAAAAAGAATATGATGAAGCTAAGAATTATGGAATTTCCTTAGGTATTCCTGCATATCAAGTTGATTTTCATCCAGATATTAAAGGATGGAAACGATAAGCCCGCCTACGCCCGACTTTCTCGTGCTTCGCACTCGAACCACATTGCATTCTCGCTACGCTCGGGGCATTTAACAGGCATTGTGTTCAATTTTTCCCCAAAATTTTGGTCTCAAGAAAAAACCTTATCAACCAAAGGGCAAAACTCTTCGTCGCCACTTTGTGGCTCCTCGTCCTCGTTCGCCACAGGTGCAGGGAACCTCCGCACAACTGGGCTCACTCGGAGAATGTAACACCGATTAAATACAATCGGCAAATGGCGAATTAGTAGAAAGGGCAAAAAGCATACCGAAACCTTTAAATACTACTACATAGTTACAAACATAAAATGACATCACAATATGATTCACGAGAAAGTGCCATTGAAATGGGACTTTACTATGCAGGTTTCGGAGATGAAGCTTTAAGAAAAAGAGCAATGGATGAACTTCCAGAAGCTGTACAAACTCAATTAGGGTTCCCACAAAACAAAACTATTGATACATATACCGTTAGAACTCCTGCTGGAAAAGATGTCCAAATTGGAGTTGGTAAATTCAGAGAAGGTTTTGATTTGTGGTTAATTGATCCAGAATCTGGATTTTCTCAAAAAGCATAATCTCTTTTTGCCCTTTCTTCTTTTATTTAATTGAACTTCGTTCTCGATAGTATTCGCCATTTGCCGACTTCTTCGGATTTGCTACGCAAATCCTCGACCACATTGCATTCTCCTCCTTTCAGTCGTCGGGAGACATAACACCGATTGTGTTCAATATTACTCGGCAACATAATTTTTGGAGAAAAATTAACGTTAATAACAATTAACTTGTTGCCTGCGTCATACTTTCTCAGCACTGCTGTGCTTCGAATTTTGCCAGGAGGGAACTCACAGCGGTTCGTTCCGCTCGGCAAAAGAACACAACACCGATTAGTTTCAATTTTGGGTTTTTAACGGAAAGCCCTTTACCTCACACTTCGCGCGAAAAAGAATTAATCTCTTGTATATTTTACAGAAGTATCAAGAGTATTTCCTTTTCTTTTAATATTTGTATCAAGTAAAAGACCAATGTCCACAACTATTGTTTCAAGTACGCTGTCATCTTCAATTCTCGCTCTTTCTGCTTCTTCAGGTTCATCAAAACAATTTACTGCATTAGAAGGCCTTTGTCTCATTATCCCATATGTGCCCTCCTCTCTTTTTCCAGCGATTACATATAATGACTTATATAGTGGTTTTCCCATCTTATCGCCTCCATAATATGGAATAATGAAAGAACGGATTATTTATAAATATTTCCTTTTTATACCACTAAAGAGTAACTATTTTCTTTAAGGGGCTTTCCTAAACCCAAAACTCGTCTTCGCAATCCTTCGAATTGCTCCGCGCCTGCCAACTCTGAACTCGCCACCTCTCAACTCCCTTTCGGTCGTTGGAGGGCTCATTCGAGGGCAGGGAAACTAACACCGATTAAATACAATAAAATTTCCATTTCTTTTTTTAAAAACGGGGGAGTTCAGTGCTACGCACATATAGTCTTTTTCTTTGAAAAAGAGATTTATTTTAGAAAGGGGGAGTTCTTTAATTAAAGGGAGGAGTTCCTAGTCCTAACGGACATTTACACTTTTACTTCGTAAAAGAAATTTATATTTAGAAAGGGGACAATTTTAAACTGATAGGAGGGTTCCATTCGAAAATCTTTCGGAGAAAAAACAAAAGTTTTATATTTTAGTACTACTTCTTAGTAAGTATGTTACCAAATAAAAGTTATCAGAGAGTAAAATACCCTCATGAAGAACTGAATATAGATAAAAGATTCTTTGAAATTACTCAAAGATTCAATCAAAATGGTTTAGAATTTGTGTTAGTTAAAGGAATAGTATGGAATAGAGGAAGATTATTAGATGGCGCAGATCTTGATTTTTATGTTCGTGAAAATGAACAATTCAAAGATTATTGCGAGATACCTCTAAAATTGAAAGAGGATTTAGAATCCCAATTTCAAGGTGTTTTAATCTCACCAAGAAAAACTGAGTTCAGTCTTGACGTAAGAACTCAAAGATTTTATGTGGATGCCGAATTGGTTTTGAATCAAAATTATGCAAATCTATTATTTGCCAATTCTGAAAGTAGAGACTTCTTTGAAAAAGGTTTTTACACATTTCCAGATAATTTTATTCCCAGCGATTTTACAGTAAGATTCGTATTAAATCGTTTTTTAGAAGAAACTGGACATAGCAGAACCTTATCTTCACAAGCTTATGAAATTCTCATGGATTATGTATGCTGTTCAGGAAAAGAGATTAATAGAAAAATGTTATCCTCTTTTTCAAAAGAAGATGGTTTATATCATCCTCCACAGTCTTTACCTTATAATCAACTTGTTTTAGACCATTTGCATATGGGTCACCCAAGAGAAGACTTAATATTTATTAAACCTTTAAACAAAGCACTAAAAATGATTGAAAATGGTAGATGAAATAGATAGAGTTAGGAAAAGACTAGAAGAATTAATAGCAAATATTAATCCAGGACATTTTGTCTACACATACCCCCCTCATAAAATCTATCCAAAAATAACTCATGACATAAACCCCCTAGATGCGTGGGAATCAACTGAACAAAAATATCTTAATGTATACTTTCATATTCCATTTTGTAGACAAAAATGCAGCTATTGTAATATTGAATCATTTGCAATAAAAGAAGATGCTACTTTAATTGATGAGTATTTGGATGCTTTAGTAAAAGAAATGGAGATGTACCAAGAAGTAATCGCAAAATTTAACGTAATAACTGCTTATGTTGGTGGAGGCACTCCTTCTTATTTAAGCGCTGAACAAATGAGAAGATTTTTTGGTGATATTGTCAGCAAAATAAGCGATACACGCACTTTAAAAGAATTTTGTATAGAAATCTCACCAGATTCCACTACCCTTGAAAAACTTGAAGTAATGAAAGAATTCGGGATTACAAGGGTATCCTTAGGGTTACAATCTTTGGACAAATCACAAATTAGAGAGATGGGAAGAAAATATTCAGACCAAACTCCTATAGACATTTTTCGAGCATTAAAAGAGACAGGATTTGAAAATATAAATATCGACATAATCTATGGCCACCCAGATCAGACAATAGATATGCTTAGAGATACTCTATCTAGAGTTTTAGATCTTAGACCAGGTACAATCTCTCTTTATCCATTAAATGTAAAGCCACTAACTAGGTTTTGGAAAAAAATAGGGGCTGAAGGAGTAGACAAATCTAAAATTGATAATATGTACGATTATTTTAAGCCTTTGTTGATTAGTGAAGGATATGTACAAGATACAAGGCTTAGATTTTTATTACCCAAAGTAGGAAGATATGCACACAAAGATGAAACCATAAAAGGAAAACCTGTTAAAGGGTTCGGGTCAGCTGCACAGTCTTATGCAGAATATCTTCATTATAGACCCTCTTATTCCGTTTCGCATTGTAGAAGGGATATATTGGAATATACAGGAGATATTCAAGCCAGAAGACATCCTGCGAGGTATGCTTTTGTATTAGATGATGGTGAGAGGATGCGTCGTGCGATCACTATGAATATAAGGCATTCGGCATTTAGTAGAGAAGCATTTCATAAAAAGTTTGGAACATACCCCGAAGATGTTTTTTCAGCAGAATTTCAATTATTATATGAAGATGGCTTTCTTGAAAGAGATGGTAGTCTGATTAAACTTACTGAAAAAGGATTCAAAAGAGCAGATGCGGTTGCCAAACTATTTTTTAGTGAAGCTGTATTAAAGATGCAAAGAGATTATGTATATGAATAAAAAAATATTATTATTAAATCCAGAAATACCTGGAGATATTCTTGGAGGATTTCCTCTTAGCTTGGCTTATCTTTCAAGCACGCTGAAAATGGACGGATTAAGAGAGATTCGAGCCATTGACTATAATATTGGTGAATCGAAAGCACTTGAAGATGAAATTATCAAATGGTCGCCAGATTTTATTGGTGTAACAATGATGGTTCCTTCGTTTCCAAAAGGAAAACAAAAAATTGAAGAATTAAGTGTTAAAATCCCTAACAGTAAAATATTTGTGGGGGGCATTGCTGCAGCAGTTATTACTAATGAAGTTCTTGATATAAAAGGCGTAACTGGTGCTTACAGAGGAGAGGGAGAAAAACTGATTTCTTTACTGGTTAAAAACTCTATAGGAGAATCTTGGAAGAATATAGGGGGCGTATCACATATCCACAGGGGTAATAGAGTGGACAATGAAATATCTGATTTTATAAATGATCTTGATTCTATACCTTTTCCGGATAGAACACTAGTGCCTTTTGAATATTATCTTCAGGATATTCATGGTTCAGATAGAAAAGCTGCAAGCATAATCTCAAGCAGAGGTTGTCCTTATCAATGCACTTTCTGCTACAGAGGACCTGCCGCAGGAAAAAAATTTAGGGCAAGAAGTGCAGAAAATGTTGTCGCTGAGATGGATCAACTTGCAGAAAAAGGAGTAACCGCTTTTATGTTCTGGGATGATAATTTTATGCTCAACAAAAATAGAGTTTATGAAATTTGTGATTTGATTAAACACAAAGGTTATGAATGGAAAATTCAAATGAGAGTAGATTCCGCTGATAAATACTTATTACAAAAGATGAGAGATTCAGGTTGCGTAGCCGCAAACATAGGAATAGAGAGTGGAAATGAAGAAGTCCTTAGACACATGAAAAAGGGGATAACAAAGTCACAAGCAAGAACTGCTGTCAGATTATGTCAAGAAAATGATATTTTTGTCAATGCTTATTTTATTCTAGGAACACCTTGGGATACTCCTAGTTCAATAATGGAAACAATCAATTTTGCAAAAGAAATTAACCCGAATAAAGCACACTTCTTTGAGGCAACGCCATATCCGGGAACAGTAATGAGAGAAGTGGCTATAAAAATGGGTTTGAGGATGAACGATTCATGGGGCGAATATAGAATGAAGAAAACAGATGCACCAATTTTTGAAGTGGAAGCTTATTCAAAAGAACAACTTCATAGGGTAATAAATGAGGCTAATGAGTTTTTCAGGAGATAAATATGCTTTTACCAAATTTTATCGAAATTGAAACATCAACATATTGTAATCGACGTTGTAGTTTTTGCCCCAATAGTGTATATGATAGAGGTACCAAACAAAAACTGATCGATGATGGTCTTTTTAAGAAAATAGTTATTGAGCTTGGATGTGTAAGATATAAAGGAGCAGTTGCACTTCATAATTATAATGAACCATTATTTGATCCTTTTTTATATGAACATCTTGAGACATTAGCGGAAAATATTCCTGATTCTAAAAGGATGATATTAACAAATGGAGATATATTAACCAGAGAAAAATTAACAAAACTGGATTCTCATGGCGCTAATCTTGTTAGGATTGCCATCTATTCTTCAAATCAAAGCCCAATTGAAGCCATAATAACACATGCAAAGACTCTTGGACTAAATGCGCAACCTATAATAACTGATGAGGGGATTGTTAGTAAACTGAAATTTAATAATATGGATGTTTCATATCTGGCACCTAATAGGGACTTATTTACTAATAGAGGGGGATTAGTGAAAAAAAGAGATTTTTCTGATGATTGTTATCTTCCTTTTGTTTCAAGTGCTATAGATGTTGATGGTAATATGAAAATATGTTGTGAGATATATCCTGCTGATGAACTACATCGAAAATTTGGGATTATTGGCAACTTGAAAGACAGAACTTTCTTGGACCTTTGGTTTTCAGTTGAATATAACCAGCTCAGAGCCGAGTTATTGAAACATGATAGAAATAACGAAATTTGTAGAAGATGTAAAAAAGTTCCAAAATCATCTAGAAAAGTAAACTCGGAGATTATAGATGAATGGAAGGAGTTACTTAAAGATGAGCATCTATCTGATTAGACATGGAGAAACCATTGAAGGGTTAAATAAAATATTATTAGGTTATAATCCAGGAACACTTACTCAAAGAGGAATAAGACAAGCAGAAGCAGTAGCTAAACAAATTGAAGGTACAAATCAAATAATAACAAGTGATCTTGATAGAACTTTATATTTTACTCAATTAATCAACCAAATAACAAATATTCCTTACAAAAAGGATAGTAGAATAAGAGAAAGAAATTATGGTTGTTATAATGGAAAACCCATTGATGAGCTAATTTCAGATTTTGGAAGCTTTAATTTTGAAGAGGCACCACCAAATGGAGAAAAAAAAGCGGATTTTTATGATAGGGTGGATTCATTTTATCAATCAATAATATGTCTTAATGATATTGCTATAGTCTCACATGCAGGAGTAATTGCAAGACTGATGGATGATTTCGGATTAAAAAATCGTATAATTAATTTTGGTGAGGTAATCGAAATAAAATGAGTTTAGTTGATATTCTTAGGAAAAAAAAGCTTAAACTTTCTGCAGGTTTAGAAATAACTAATTTATGTAACCTAAACTGTGTTTATTGTTATCAAGATAAAACAAAGCAATATGAGCTTTCTGCTAATGAATGGATTAAAGTGGTAGAGTTTCTTAACACCATATTCCAGCATGATTTAATAGACTACAAATTTTCTGGTGGGGAAGTGTTTACAAAAAAAGGTATTAGTCAAGCTATAAAAACTGCATTAGATACAACAGCTAATGTTACAGTAGTTACAAATGGTGTATCCATACCTATAGAATTTATGTCTTTGGTAAATAAGAGCAATCTTCATATTGAAGTGAGTTTGGACGGTGAAAAAGATATTCACGATAAATTTCGAGGTTCTTTTGATAATACAATTTCTAATATCAAGAAAATGTGTGATTTAGAAGCTGACATTGCAATAAGAACGTCAGTTTATAAGGAAAATTCATTAGAATTATATGATTTTATTGCATATATGAAAGGAATTTCACAAAACTTCACATTTAATTTCCAGCCAATATTTAGTATGAGAAACCCCCTGGAAGCAACCCCTTTATCCTTAGAAGAGTATTTTGCAATCGCGTCGAAGATTAAACAAAGTGTTGAAGTAAAGCAAAAATGGAGGATCTATGACTCCTTTGCATTTAGCAGGGATTACAGACAAATTTCAAAAACTGCTTCAGAGATCTTTGGTTGTGAAGTAGGAGCATCAGTGGTTATTAAACCTAATGGAAGTTACTCTCCTTGTGAATTCCATATATCAAAAAGTAATATTCTGGGTTCATCAAAAGAAGATTTTCTTCATAGCCTTGAAGATAGTTTAATTCCAAATTCTAAATGCACAGTTTGTGAAGTTTTAGAAGAATGTGGCGGCTGCAGGCTTGCGCCTATGAAACATAACTACACTTTTACATTTGGCTTTAAATCATGTAAGGACTACATAAAAAGACTAGGTGAATTAAGATGAGATATGCTCAGCTACATTCACATTTAGAAGGATCACTTAAACTGGATTTCATTGAGTGTTCTTGGGAAAATAGAGTTGAAGTCTATAATTGGTTTGGTTCAAAAAAACGTACTGTTGAAGACTTATTAGCTTGTTTGAATCAGTATGGTGATAGGACTGATTTCTTTTCAGAAATTAGGGTTGATTATCAAGGAAATCTGACAGATTATTCATTTTCAAAAGAATTGCTTAAAGAATTCCGCCGTTTACCTAGTATATATTCTCTTAGGCGACAAAATTGTCCTTTAGAAGACACATCTACTATAATCCAGCTTTTTAATGATGGTCTAATTTGTGGTGTTGATTTTACGGGTAGGGAATATGGTAATCCCCCATCAAAATTTTATAAAGTTATGGGGAAATTAGAATATGAGAATATACCTTACACGTATCACTTAGGTGAACAATCAGGTGATGAGGAACTTATTCAGTTACTTAAATTTAATCCAAGGCGAATAGGTCATGGCCTTTCCATATCTGAGAAAAATATTGGTTTAATATTGGAGAAAGGAATACATATTGAAGTTTGCTTAACAAGTAATATTTATACAAAAAGAGCTAGTTTACATAACCACCCAGTGTTACTCTTATACGAAAGAGGCTGTTCATTCTCATTAAATGAAGATGACTCTGTTTTTTTTAACACAAATATAGTTAATGAATACGCCATATTAAAGTCCATTTTACCGGAAGCTGACTTGGATAAAGTATATGAAGATACATTTAAAGCTAGTTTTTCATCTCTTTCTTGATGTAATTTCTTAATTTTTTCAAGAAAATATTATCTTCTTCAATCCATTCATCTAAAATAGGTCTTCCATAGGATTTATCTATAAATTCCCTCCCCACAAAAATTCTTTTTTCTTTATACCTAGGAACTAATTGAAAATGAAGGTGTGGCGTCATATTACCAAGTTGCATAACATTAAACCAATCTGGCTTAAATGTTTTATTAAGTGTTTCTTTTATTTCCATAATAATTTTCTTAAGTTCTATTAGTTCTTCATCTCTAAGTTCTTCAAAAAATAAGATATGCCTTTTTAGTGACGCATGAGTCCAGCCGATAAGTATTTGACTTTCTGCAAGAGAAAGTCTCCAATATTTATATTCTTTAATTAGCAAGGTTTTATTATCAAAATTGCACCACTTACATTTCATTATAGCTTGTAAATATATGCAACAATATAAATAGTTTTGGATTTTTTAAGCATCGAGCTTTATGTGGAACTCCCCCTTATTCTATAAGTTAAAGAGGCTTCGCCTTTGATGAAAAAAGCCCCCCCCTAAAAAAAGTAAAAAAGAGATTGTCCCCCTTGATTCTTGTTCTTTATTGCTCACTGTGTTCGCTTGATAGAACGCCTCTCAAAATTACTCTGCGGACGCAGTTTTCCCACACTACGTATGGGAAACGAACTTAACACTACTTGTTCAACTTTTTCTTTATTAGTAACCATATAAATAGATCTAATAACCTTATATAATAACTTTTGGATATTTTCAAATCATCGCATTCCGCCCGCTTTTCTAGGACAAGATTTATATATCCTTCTATCCTTTATAAATGATAATCGCATTACTCTCGGCAAAAGCGAGTAAGTGCAAGGTTTTCACAAGGAAAAACCAGATATTAAAGAATTACGGGCTGTAACCCGATGAGTTTCTTCGTCGTTCACCGATTATGTGCAATTGAGAAATAGGCCTTATTTCAAATATTGTTTAACTGCGTGTTCAAGAACTATTCTTCCTCTTTGTCTAAAATCAGCAGGTTCCAATCCCTTAAAACCGCCATATGCTTCAGTAGTATTCATTCCCATTAGAATTTTATTTTCAGCATCTGCTACAAAAGCTGTAATAATTGCTTCTGGAGTATAACCTCTAGCTTGCTCAGGCACATAAGGAGACACTGATTTTAGAAATGTTTCATTGCACTGCTGTCTAATATCATCAAGTTCTTTCACTGGAATTCCGTTTAATATTTGTTTTACAGCTTCAAAGTATGGCTGATAAAAATCTTGTCCCATATACTATAGTAACTATGAAGTAGTTTATAAATCTAATGGTTGACGGCCTATTTCTCTACTGTCGCCTTCGGCGATTTTTTCTTGCAGAAAAAACACATAACAGGAATTATACGTAATTTTTAAGCCACCTTGCTAACGCAACTTTCTCGATGAAAATTCCAAAAACCATCAAAGCTTTTTAGAACTATCAATTAATGAGATTAATTGGCATAAATTATTAAAAATAATTTTCTGTTTTCTTCGAGAAAGTAAAGGATTGCTATGCAACCAAATTTTTTAATATTCTCGGTTTCGTTTAATCTCATAAAGAAAAAAAACTGAGGAAATTGCTTCACAACTATCCTATAACAAAGATTAAACGGCTCACTACGTTCGACCCAAATTTCGGATTTAATATAAAGTAAAGTTATTTCTCGGGGGCTAACGACGAATAAAAATAAAATAGACTCGGGGCTTAAGTTCTTTGAATTTCATAACAATGATTCTTTTTGATTTTATTATAATTTATGGATATAAAATCTCCAATTAATTCATCTAAGTTTATTAACTTGGAAGACAAACTATTTTTATGAATAAATTCATTAAAAGAAATAGATAAATCTTCATCGGTGAAATATGGTGGATAAGTACTCTTTTTGAGATTTTTCCAAATAGAATGATCAAAATTAGTAAAAATAAAAATCTGCGTATCTATAAACGAATCAAGCAAATATTGTAAAAAATTATCGTCAATATATTTTTTCTCTTCTTCTGCAAGTTTTTTCTTAAATTTTTTAACAACTTTCACAGTAAAAAGAACATGCAGTATTTCATGAATCAATAGGAGTATATTTTCTTCATGATTTTGCCTAATTTCCTTGAATTGAATTGTGCTGGGTGGTAGTGTTCTAGCAAAATCATTAATATTTTGATTTATTTCTAATTCGATATTGTCCAATTTCTCGTTTAAATCTTCAACTAAATTTTTATAATTTTTAATTATTATGGGTTTTGCTTCTCCAAATAGAATATTTAGAACTTGTTCTTCTGTTGATCCATCCATTTTCAACTTATAAGCCAATCATTAAGTATAACCCCAAGTTTCAAGAAGAGTATTATAGCACTTAGGGAACTGTATATTTAAGCACATCTTTTGATAATATTCTGAAACTCCCACACATCTCTCAGTAGTGTATATATTTGAGCTGTCATAAACAGCATAAAAACATTCACAAATAAACCTTAATGGCAAAGACTTATCTTCATATACATACTCCATTAATTCACACATTTTATAATCTTCATTTTCTATAGCTTCTTTTTGAATTAAATTTATTCCATCTAGAATGGTTCCCCTAAGCAATGAGTAATCATTCTTTTTAAATGCAATTTCTGCTATACAAAGTTCTTTAGATATCTTTAACTCTCCAGTATCTGTATCAACATAACGTAATTTAATCTCATTACAAATATTGGGATTTAATGTTTCCAAAGCACCATCATATAAACATTCAGTAATATAGCGTTCGGTATGGTATTTATTAAAGCACATTTCAGTTACTTCAGAGCCAGAAAGAAAAGTAAACTCACAAGTTTCTTTTTGGATATTGTAATTATCTTCTGTATAAATATTGTCATCATTGCAATCAGGACAGTCTTCTGATATTCCATATTCTCCATTTTCACAAATCCCATTGCCATTGCAGGGTTTAATAATACTATGTTGGCATTCATAGCTGGTGCTTTCAGAGCAGAAATCTTCAGTGCATTTATTCCCATCATCACAAGAATTGGGACAAGTTGGGGCACAACCACTAAAAATAATAGCTATCATTCCTATTATAATTTTTGTATACATTATTTTTCACCCCTCGAATTTGATTCTTTGATTACCCTCATAATATTTGATACGAAGAATTTTGCATTCTTCAATGAATCTTCAGCCGGTTCTTTATTTGCTTGAGGAATTGTCTGGTAAGTAAAATGACCTCGCTTCCATTTTTCATCTTTGAATATTTCCAGTAGTTCATCAGCCCTCACCATCATTTTCTTGTATATTTTTAAGAGGCTAACATCCAGTTCTTTAGTATCAACAAACTTCTGCTTAAATTCCTCAAAGGTCTTTTTATGAACTTCTGGTGCTTTTGTTTCTATACCTTTAATCAAAAGAAGAGCTTTTGCTGCATAAAAAATAGCATAATAGGAATGTGAGATGACAGAGCTGTAAAAACTAATGTCGTCAGGTAAATCAAAATTTACTTTATCCTCTTCTTTTTCGCTTAGTCTTTTCAATGATTCTGCTACCATAATTTCATTATTTGCCCTATCTACATATATTTCAGTAAGTGAACCCATTTTTCATCGCCTCAAATATTATTTTATAATATGCTTCTGCTCCATAAAATATCAGATTGTCTTTTACAGCTTCTTTCCCATAATTATGCTTTTCATCTAATAACATTTGTTTAAATTCTTCATCTGTAAAAACATATAAGTGTATTTGAGGAATATTCATTTCACAGAAATGCCTTAATCTTGAATTAATTTTTTTGGCATCATTTGGCACTATTAATATCATATCCATATCAGATTTTGAAGTTTGATTTCCTTTAGCATAACTTCCAGTAACTAATAACACAAAAAAGTTAATATTCGCTTTTTTAACTAAATCATAAATGCTGTTTATTGGAAAATCTTTAGTATTCCATGCTTTATATTCAGCAACCATCGATAAGAAAGAAATTGCTTTGGGTGTATTTGCTATTTTATAGATTCTTAATCCACCTTTCTTTTCCTTAGTTAAAATACCCTCTTTAACAAAGGAATTGAGAGAATTGTAAGTATAACTTTCAGACTTACTACCAATATAGTTTTTTACTTCACCAAATAAATAAGTAATTGTAGGATTCTTCACAAATATATCTATTATTCTATATGATTTTTTTAACATTTTCCTGTTTTTAGGTTTAAGTTATCCTATAAATAGGAGTCTTCTATTTAAATGTTTCTATTTTCTCAGATGCTTTAACCCAGATTCCCCATTCTTTATGAGTGTGTCCTTAAATACTTGTCCTGGATTGCTCACTTTGTTCGCTTGATAGAACGAAAATCCCCCTCTTAATCCTAACGGACATTTAGTCTCCCTACGGTCGGATTAATATAGTAATTCAAAAACTCTGCGGACGCAGTTTTCCCACACTTACGTATGGGAAAAGTAACTAACAGGAATTATATTCAATAAAATTCTTACTTTTTATAGACGGACGGGGGTTTCCTAAATTTGTAAAGGAGAAAAATCTCTATGCTATAATTTCTATCTCCTTCTTTCCAGAACGTTTCTTCAAATCTTCAACCATTAATTTGTCATCTATCTCTATAAGCTTTTTGATTACAAAGTTATCCTTATTTAATCTATACAATTTTGCTTTTCCAATTATTCTGGTTGGAGTAATTATCCTGTTTTTTATTAAGTCAGACCATATCCTATACAATGTAGTTCTTCCAATGCCGGAATTCTTTGCCATGTCTGTTATAGAAAAGTCTAAATCCCTCTCTGTCAATAAATAGTCCAAAACTCTTATAGTGGGAGAGTCTCCCATGAATTCTATAAATGATGATTTTTCTTCCATTGTATTGAGTAGTATACCATAACTTATATTTAAATATTACTATTTTGGAACAATATCGTACCATAAATTACACAATAGTTTTTATACTTTGATATATCCTATTTTGCTATATGGAAAATACAAAAGAAGAAGTAAAAAAGAGGATTATAATACAGCTTGTTAGATGGAGGAAATGGGGTGGTTCTCACACAGAAAATATTATTGGTGGAATGCCTTCTCATCTAAAAGGAGCTAAGATTACTAAACAAGCAATTAAAGAGTTAGAAAGAGACCAATGGATAATTCCTGCTATGAAAACTGGTGAAATTCATTATTCGCTGAATCCTCAGAAAACAGATGAAATATTGCAATTCTATGAAAAATATTGTACTGGCTAGTAAGATTTTCCTCCCTATATATTTGTTAGATTGGGCTTACGCCCTTGAAGACGGAAACCCCCTAAAATATAGTCTGCTAACGTAGGATTGATTGGAAAATTAAATTTAACTGAGCCTTCGGCTTTTTTTCAATCAAAAACTTTGTTTTTGGTGTTCCAAAAATCATTGATTTTTGAGAACTTGCAGAAAAAACACATAACACCGATTAATTGCAATTGTCGGAAAAAATTTAAGAATCTTCTTCACTATACTCAATCTGCTGTTTCAAAATAGCTTCTTGAATATTACCGAGTTTATCAATAGTCCAGTATTTCCCATGTGGTTTATCCCGCCAAGAATGAAATTTAAGGTTTATTCTCCCTTCAAAATCTATTTCCATTAAATGATCATCTAATACTGTTCTTAAAGTTGATTTTCTTGGTTCTGGAAGATTAGGATCATATGGATCTACTCCCTGGCTTAGCATAATCATTCTTCCAATACCGTCTTCAGTTGGTTCAATTCTTTCATATGCAAGTGAGAAGCCTTTTTGATAATCTTTCAAAGGGAAGTGGAATACTTCATCTGAATCAATGAGCATATATAAACCAGATTTGTCTTTTCTAAAATTGAGCATTCTGCTCTCTAATCTCTCATTGACTTTTGTGATACCACCCATTGAACCAACTAATCTAATATACAGAAAATCAGGTGAATAATTATCTAAACACAATTTTAAATTTTCAAAATCTAATTCCTTGGGCATCCAATATTGTTCCATAACTATTGATAAACCTCACAACTATATAAATTTTTTCCGACAACTTCTTCGGGCTTTCAGCCCTCGACCACGCTGCACTCTCACTCCACTTCGTTCCGTTCGGGGAGTTTAACAGGCATTATATTCAATTCAAAAAATGAATTACAAATATTTAAATAATCCTTCATTCTATTTACTTATATGGACACAAAAAAAATTATACCATTGATTTTAAATTGCTTGGCCTTAGCAATGGGAGTTGCAGGTGGAGTATTAAGTATAATTTAAAAAAAAACGAAGAAAGATATGCTGGAGGATTTTAATGGCAGATATAAAAAACCTTACGAAAGATGCTCTCAAGGACATAAAGCTCATTATCTTTGATGTTGATGGTGTATTGGTTCAACGGGGAACACGAATAAGTCAAAGAGGTAGTATAACTACGCTTGAAACAAAACACATTGCGCCGAAACAGATTGAGCAGATTAAAAAATTGAAAGAGAAAAGATTCCTTATTAATATCAACTCAGGAAGAGGCCTTTACATGCTTCAGGAAATGTTCAGGGAAGTGCTGGACTTTGTCAGCCTGACTTATGAGAATGGTAGTGCGACATGGAACCAAGGAAAGATTGAACAGCATTTCAATAGCTTTCTTTACCTGAAGGATATCCAAGATGAGTTGTGTTATGTGAAACATAAGAATATCAAGGGTTTCGAGCCGAAAGAACTCATAATAACGATCCATTGTAAAGATAGGGTTTCACAAATCGAGAAAATCTCACAGAAGTATGAAGAGCTATACTGCCTCTGGAACGGTGAAGCCTATGACATCGGTGTGAAGAATCTGCAGACTAAAGGACTGGGTGTCAATAATGTTACAAAATTCTTCAATCTGAAGAAAAGGAATGTGTTGGCCATTGGTGACAACTACAATGATAAAGAGCTCTTAGAACAGGCAGGTATTGCTGTCTCAGCTGATAAGGAGCGTCTGAAAGGTGATTATTACATACCATTGGATGGTCCACGTCTGCCTGCAGACATCCTAATAGAACAGATATTAAAGGTGATAAAGTGAAGAATGTAGTTGTGTCAGGAGGATTTGATCCTATTCACATAGGTCATGTAAGGCTTTTCAATAATGCCAAGAGACTTGGCGACAGGCTGATTGTGGTTGTCAACAATGATAGTTGGCTGAAGGCGAAAAAAGGATATTTCTTTATGCCTGAGGAAGAACGAGCTGAAATCATAAGGAATCTGCGTTCTGTAGATGAGGTTGTACTGACAAAACACAAACCTGAACCAGATGATATGTCTGTCTGCCACGAACTCAGGGAAATCAAGCCAGATATCTTTGCAAATGGCGGAGACCGAAAAGCTGGCAATATCCCGGAATATAAATTATGCAGGAAATTAGGAATTGAAATGGTATTCAATATTGGTGGTAAAAAAATCCAGAGTTCAAGCGAGTTAGTTGCTGATGCGTCCAAAGACCGCGGCCCGAGGAGAGTGCAAGTTATCAATACAAAGAAAATCTAAAGAGTTAATGAAAAGTAAACTTACTTTCTACCATAATCATCCTCGTAACGGATCTCATCATCTTCAGAAAATTCTCCAACTGAAATCTCAAGTACCCTTGCTCTTTTCTCTAATGAAGATAATCTATGTTTTTTTCCATGAGGAATCATGATTTGTTCACCTACCTTTGGATATATTAGTTTTCCATCAAGTTCAATCTTTATCCCTTCATCTAAAACAACCCAGAATTCATCACGTATCTTATGGGATTGCAAACTAAGTTTCTTACCCTTTTCAATAGTCAGGATCTTGACAGTACTTTTAGAGTTTAATGTATAGCGAGTAAACTCTCCCCAGGGTCTTTTCTCAACATATTTATCCATACGAATGAATAAAATTACTTATCTTATAAAGTTTACTCTTTATATATTTTTAAAAGTATTTGTGAAAACTCTAAAAAGGATTAATTAGGATCCAAGCAAGGTCAATCTTGCTATAAGATAGGATATTGTTGATTCTGCTCCTTGATTTAGATTTACCGATGATTTGCCAACTCCATCATGACAACCTCCAGTCTGTTCATCATAAACCATCTGTTTTAGAATGTTGTTTCCTAGAAACCATTGAAAAGCTGTAATCGCATTCTTCATGTACTTTTCTTCTCCTGTAACTTCTTTTGCTAAGATAAGTGTCTGTACCATAGAAGCTGTATCCACTGGCTGCTGGTCAAAATGCGATTTTTGACCGCCTTTAATATACCAGCCATCATGACCAATCGGTGCAAACCTGTTATTTTCGAATGTAATAGATATCAAAAAATTTAATGTCAGTTTTGCAATATACAGGTATTTTTTATCTTTAGTTGCTAAATAAGCGTAAAATAGGGACTCAGGCAATTTGCTGTTAGAATAAGTAAGATAAGTTTCAAACCACTGCCACTCATCAGAAGAATTATCACTGTATATATTAATTAGGTGATCTGCCAACATTTTTATATTAGCAACAACTTCGGAAGAAGGTTTTGCTTTATTATAAAAATATAATCCTAGAATCATAAAGGCAACTGACCTGGGTGACTTAATTTTATTTGCGATATCTAATGACTTTTTGAACACTTGCTCAGCTTCATCTTTCAATTCCTGCGGAATAGATTTTATGGAAGTCAAAAAACCAAGAGCCCATAGTGCTCTGCCATGTGCATCATCTGTCCAGTGCTCAATATTAATTTTTCTATTATTATCAACAAAATTAAACAATCTCCCATCTTGTTGCACATATTTGATGAAATTCAGATATGTCTTGATATGCTGTAATTGAATATCATTCCTGAATTTATTGTAATGCATGCAACAGACTATCATGGCCCTTGCATTATCATCAAGTGTATAACCATCGGTTTTATCTGGCCGGGTGTAATTTACAAATTGAAATATTCCAAAATCATCTGTAAGTCTGATAAGATGATTGAGCTTTATTTTTGGGAATGATTTTTCATATTTATCTGTAATGTTCAAATACTTATTAAATAAATCCATGTAAGACAATGCAACATTAGGCCATGTCATATGCCTTGTATAAGAGTAAGCATTTTTTCCCATTTGTTCCTTTAAAGCAGGATCTGAAAGAATTTTCAAAATAGCATCACTAAACGAATCCTTATCCTTAAAATTGACCAGTATGCCCCTCTCAGGAGTGATGATATCTTTAGCATGCAAAAAAGGTGTTGAGATTACTGCCCTGCCTACTCCTAGAGCATAAGCTAAGGTTCCGCTTGTTATCTGATTAGGATTATTATTGGAACACATGTAAATATCAGTTGCTTCCAGATACCTTATTATCTCACTTAGTTTAACATATTTATTGTAAAACTTCACATGTTTTTGTAAGCTAAGCTCCTTAACTTTGCTCTCAAGGAAATTTCTGTATTGCTCTCCTTCTTTTTTTCTGACAATTGGGTGGGTTTCGCCTACTATGAGATATAATACATTAGGAAATTTTTCAACAACTTTGGGAAGGGCATCAATGACATACTCATAACCTTTATTAAAATTCATCATACCAAAAGATGAGAGAATAATTCTATTTTTATAGCTCAACCGCGTCTTTTCTTTCTGGCTTGAATTGAAAGCAACACTCGGAATACCATGAGGTATAAGCTTTATGTCTGTTTTTATGCCATAGTCATTTCTGAGAATATCAATTCCTTTCTTGGTCATGACTATTATAGACTCCGATTTTTCTGCCAAACTATAAACAACTTTCTTGAGTTTATCATCAGGGTTTGGCAGAACACAATGGAATGTTATAAAAACTGGTTTTTCCAGTATCTCAAGAAATGCTATGAGATAAGAGCCGTATTCTCCTCCAAAAATCCCAAATTCATGCTGGATACTAACCATCTTTACAGCATCCATTTTGTTTATCATTTTAGCGGTTTCAATATATTCAGAGATGTCTGTATCGCTTATCTCTAGTATTACATCCTTGGGATAATTATAGATATTAGTACTATCATCATTCATCGCAAGAATCTTTGATTTTATCAAAGGAGAAAATTGTTTGTCCATGGCTGTGGCTAGATCTTTTGTAAATGTAGCTATTCCACACTCTCTCGGAGGAAATGTACCTATGTAAAGAATCCATGCTGGTTTCATATAAATAAAGAACTAACACGTATATATAAAAGTTTATTATTTAGTCTTTATTTTTATTTCATCCTTGTTATGTCGGAACTGGACTTTGTTATCTTTTGCCAACCAGCCAATAGCCATTAAAATAGTTTTTTCATCTTTTTTTAAGGTATCTTTTAGTTGGGTCAAAGTCACCTCTTTTTTTAATCCCAGATTAAATATTTGCCCTGCTATAAAACCAATTTCAGCATCAAAATCTATTTTCGTTGCTAAGAGTTCTTCCAAAAGTTCATTCAAGTTTACTGAAGCTACAGCAACTCTCTTATCGGCGGCTCCATAGTATATGTAAAGTCTTCCTTTAAAAATCGCTGTACCTGTAGGGAAAACAACATTATTTACGTCTCCTAATTTTTCATATTCCTCTTCAGGAGAAAATAATGGGTTATTCAAACGACCAATAACCTTGCATGGGTCTTTCTTATCAAGGAGAGCTACACTTGCGCGATATATCTTCCCATTGTTAGAATCCTCAACAGAATGGTATATCATAAGCCATCCTTTGTCAGTGTTTATAACAGGAGCACCTCCCCCTATATTTCGTGACTCATAACCATGTTTGGGTTCAAGTACAACAAAATCACCTAATTTTTTTAGATATTCTTTCCAATAATCCAAAGTTAATGCTTTAAAATCATTAAAGTATATTACTTGGATATCTGGCAAAATTCTATGGATTAATGCAAACTTATTGTTAAATTTTTTCGGAAAGATGAATGCGTCTTTTTCCCAAAGTAGTACATCAGGTGCAACAACATCTCTATAATATGATTCAAAGAAAGAATATCTTTCCTTTAGTTTTGATGAACGAAAAATATCCTCTGCTTCATCATATGTTATCTTAGGACTTATGATTCCTTGCTTTTCCCATTGTTTAAGATCTTTACTTGTTGCATATGCAGTTAACGCATTTTTTCCATCGTATGCTACATAAAAAAGGTAATAGATTCCATCAAGAAAGACTATTCTTGGATCCTCTATACTATGTTTTTCATAATCAAATTCTGGTATCATAATTGGTTTTTTTGATCTTTCAACAACGTTTAGTGGACCATCCAATCTGCAATAACCTATGCTTGAATAATTTCCTTTTTTTACAGCTCGGTAGAACATATGCAAAGTATTGCCTTGTTGTACGACTGCCGGATTTAAGACTCCCTGATTTTCAAATTCTAAGTCTGTTGGTTCAAGGATAACACCTTCTTTTTTTACCATTACCATATATAAACAAATAGATTCTTTCTTAATAAAGCTTTTGATTTGCTAGACTTTTGCGTTTTTTACAAAAACATGCCTTTTTAGTGTTTTTATGAATTCTATTGGCTTAGATATAATCTCTCTAATCCACCTAATCCCTTTGTATGCAATAAGACTAAGATATCTGCACATCTTTCCTATGGTTTTAAGAGATAGAATTGGTGTTTTCAAAATGCGAGCAACAAGAATTGCTAGCATATAAGCAGTAAGTATGGCGAGCGCGACTACCTGCATCCCACGGTCCTTACGTACTTGATACGCCTCTAGTCCTAAATGCTGCTTTGCATCCTTGTGAAAACACTCAATACTTAATGGTTAGAATAACTTTTGAACAAAAAAAGATATTGGAAGCCAAAGCTAGAAATGCAGGTTTTAAAAGAAAATCTGATTTTGTTCGTTCAGTCTTATTTGCACCTCTTAATATTAATGAGATGATCAAAGAAATCTATGAAAAGGTGGTCAAAAATGGTTGACTATTCTGAACTTGAACGAAATGAGCGAAGAAGTATAACCATGCCAAATAGCCTATGGAATGAATTAAGTAAAATTACAAATGACATATACTTAGTTTCAGAATATGTTAGGCAAGCAGTGTTAGAGAAATTAAAAAAAGATTTTCCTGAAAAAGCATTGTATTATGAAAAAATAATCTTAGGCAAGAATGACATTTAATATATATATATATATATATATTGGTCTTTGGTATCTAGTTACGCAAATTAAATAGCTCACTAAGATAATTTTTTCCTTCTTGGAAGAAATCCTTATTTTGTAATTGGCATGTTTGCACAAAGCTTAACATTCTTTCTGTTGCTACAGCTCCTGCGTGGCTTCTATTTCCCC
>JAHJQO010000011.1 GCA_018819305.1 Nanobdellota archaeon | reverse complement strand
TCTGTAGAAATTTTTGCGCAACTTCGTTCGCAATAATTATTGCGGCGAAGCCGCAACTTAAATTTTTCTAAGAAAAAGAACTAATACGACCTAAAGGTCAGGGTATTAAACCCCTTGGCTCGCTAAAGCTCACCAATAATCATTCACTCAAGAACTCTTCTTTTTTCATATGGTCAATAACATCATGGCATTCCAGTCTTAAGAGGTCAAAGTCTCTAAGGGTTTCTAAGAATTCATGATGTTCTTTTATTGTGGGGAAGATTGTGTCAAGCATGTAGTCAAAGCCGCCAATCCTATATATAGAGTTAACATTATTATGGCTTTTTAGATAACTTAAAAGTTCATATCTTTTTTTGGCTTTGACAAAAACAAAGCTTCTGTAGTGAAAACCTAGTTTTTTAAAATCAAGAAGCGAAGTGTGCTTGGTTATCACTTGGTTTTTTGAAAGCCTGTGATAATTATCATATACAGTGGTTACTGGAATTTTTGTTTTCCTGCTGATGCTGCTAAAGCTTTTTCTTGCATTTTCTCTCAGATGCTTAAGAACTAAAAGATTGTTTTTGCTGATTGCCATATAAATCAGTTGGTACAAGTCCTTAATAAACCCTCTCTAAAAAAAAACGAAGGATTTTCAGTGATTTCGGAAAAATATTAAAATAAAACAAGTCTACTTAAAAGCATGGGTGAGAAAAAGTCAGATACAAAAGTTCTAAAGAACAAAATAAAATACCTGGAAGAAGAACTGCTAAGAAAGCAAGACATCATAAATGAGCTGAAAAAAGAAAATCTTATCCTCTTTAAAACAGCAGTAAAAAGGTCTGAAGAAAAACTTGATGAGAAAAAGAATATAAAATAGAATTCTGGTTCTTTTTTCCGAAAACTATATAAACACCCTGACCGAAAAATAAAGGTTATGCTAGATCCTGAAGACGACGCGCAAGACCAGTTTGTAGGGGTTTACGACGACGAGGGAAGGGAAAGCCTTGTAAAGAATGATGAGATAAGCCCTGAAGAAGAAGCATTTATGGCAGGCTATGACGAAGAAGAAGAGAAAAAAGAAGAGACCGACGACATCTATGATGTGGCATTTGACCGCATCGAACAAGAAGAAAAAGACAAGAAAAAAAGAGCCAACCGAAAATTAGCTGCCAAGAAAAGGGCTTTGAAGAAGAAAGCTAAGAAAAAAGCAAAAACAAAAGCCAAAACTTTTGCATCTTCCAAAAAAAGGAAGAAACCAAAGAAAAAGGCTAAAAAACCAGCTGCGAAAAAGGCAAAGCCAAAGAAAAAGCCTAAACCGAAACCTAAAAAGAAAGTGGTTAAGAAAAAGGTTGCAAAAAAGAAGACAATCAAAAGCAAGAAAGCAAAAGCTTTTGCACCAACAAAGGCAAAGCCTTTGAGTGCCAAAAGAAAACTTTTGAGCACTTCTAAAAAAAAGAAGGCTTCTAAGAAAAAATCAGCAACAAAAAAGTCCGCAGCTAAAAAAACAGCAAAGCCAAAAACAAAACCAAAGGCTAAAACAAAAGCAAAAGCTTTTGAATCAACAAAGGCAAAGCCTTTGAGTGCCAAAAGAAAACTTTTGAGCACTTCCCAAAGGAAGAAAACAAAAGCTAAACCCAAGAAACAACCCCCTAAGAAAAAACACTTTTTAAAAAGAATCTTTAAAAGAAAATAAAGAAATAAGTGTTTAAACATCCTACAAACACGTCAAAAGAACAGTAATATCATATATTAATCAGGATTATTTAATCAATTTCTTATCGATTTCTACAAGAAGTTCTTTAATAAACTCATCAACTTTTCTTGCTCCGAGAATCTCATTGTTCCTGGTTCTTACATTCACGCTCTTTGATTCTATCTCTTGGTCGCCAACAACAAGAATATAATTAAATTTCTCAATCTGGGCATCTCGGACTTTTTTGCTTGTGCTTTCTGAACGATAATCAAGCTCTGCTCTAAAACCTGCTTTTTTGAACTTGTCCAAAACTTCATGTCCATATTCCATGTGCCTTTCTGCAATTGGAAGAATCTTTACCTGCACAGGGCTTATCCAGAGAGGAAATTTGCCTGCAAAATGCTCAACCAACATTCCCATGAATCTTTCTACACTTCCAAGGCATGCTCTGTGGATCATAACAGGTCTGTGCTTGTGCCCGTCTTTACCGTCATAAGTAAGGTTAAATTTTTCAGGCATCTGAAAGTCTAATTGTATTGTTCCGCACTGCCAGTCTCTGCCAAGAGCATCTTTTAAGTGAAAATCAATTTTAGGACCATAAAAAGCTCCTTCGCCAACATTTAGTTTGTAAGGCTTGCCATTTTTCTCAAGCACAGCTTTAAGTTTTTGTTCTGCCAAATCCCACATCTTTGGGTCGCCCATTGCTTTTTCTGGTTTTGTTGAGAGTTCCATTCTGTATTCAAATCCAAAAGTTGTATAAAGCTCATGCATGAAATCAATTAATTCTTTTACTTGTTCTTCTATTTGTTCTTCCATGCAAAACACATGAGCATCATCCTGAGTAAAAGCTCTGACTCTGAACAAACCAGACAACACTCCAGAAAGTTCATGTCTATGCACTAATCCAAATTCTCCTGCTTTAATAGGCAGCTCTTTGTAAGAATGTAATCTGTCTGTAAAAATAAGAATGTTTCCCGGGCAGTTCATTGGCTTAACAGCACACTGGTTCTCATCAATAGTTGTATAATACATATTATCCTTATAATGATCAAAATGACCTGACTGTTTCCATAAGTTACCATGAAGAATAATTGGAGTTATATTAAGTTCATAATCTCTTTTTCTCATAAGCTCAGTTGTATAAACAACTAATTTGTCCCAGATATAAGCGCCTCTGTCATGAAAAAATGGCATTCCAGGAGCAGCATCATGAAAAGAATAAAGCTCCATTTCTTTTCCAATTCTTCTGTGGTCTCTTTTCTCAGCTTCTTCCATCTTAACAACCCAGTCATTAAGCATTTTCTTGTCTGGAAAGCTGATTCCATAAATCCTGGTGAGCATCTTTTTTTTGCAGTCACCTCTCCAATAAGCTCCTGCAAGTTTTACCAGCTTGATTGCTCCAATGCGTTTGGAATTAGAAACATGAGGCCCTCTGCATAAATCTTCAAACTCTCCGAGCTTGTAAGTAGTAATTGTTTCTCCTTCAGGCAATTCATTAATCAATTCTATTTTGTAAGGCTCATCCTTAAAAATCTTAAGCGCTTCTGCTTTGCTTACTTCTTTTCTTTCAAATTCAAGCTTGTCATGAAGTATTTTCTTGATTTCAGCTTCTATTTTCTTTAAATCATGAGTTGTAATCTTTAGATTGTCAAAATCATAATAAAAACCATCTTCAATGCTTGGCCCAATAGATACTTTGACATTTTTGTAAAGCCGTTTAACAGCAAGTGCCATTACATGGCTGCTTGAATGCCTGAAAAGATCCATGCCTGCCTCATCATCAAAAGTAAGAATATCAAACTCACCTTCCCTGTCAACAGGAGCATTCATATCTATGAAATGATTGTCAATTCTGGCAGCAAGGGCTTTATCCATTTCTTTTTGAAAGTGCGCTTTAACCAAATCTTCTGCTTTTATTCCTTTATCTACTTCAACTGTTTTCCCCTTGATTTTCAGCTTGATTTTTGCCATTTTAGTTTTAGAGTATTAATTATTATTTATAAGTTTTTGGTAAAGGAATGAGAAGAAAAGGCCTTTACCTTCGGCCTACTGTGTATTGGTAAGTGTTTCTCTTGCCAGTATTTCTGTACTTAATAAGATTGGTTTTTCTTAGTTTCTTTAAAGACATAGTCACTGAACCAATACTTACTTTAAGTTTTTCAGATATCTCTCTGGAAGTAAACCATTTGCCTTTATTCTTGCATAGAAAATCATAGACTTCTTGTTGTCCCATTTTCTTATATCACCCTCCTCTTTCAATACACATAGACACAAAAGTATATAAGCCTTTCTCTTTTAGACGTTACCACGTAACAAGAGCTATAATTACAAGGATAAGCCCCACTCCCATTGCTATCCACGCATATAGTTCAAATTGTGACAAGCTTTTGAAATAAGCCTGCACCTGCTGAACAAATCTATTGATAGCTTGATTCAGCTCATTAACCATCTGATTAATGTCAATATTAGCCATTATTCCTGTATTCTCATTTTATACTATTTAAACTTTTGTAATGAGTAAAGAGTTATTATAAAAAAAATAAGATTCAAAGTAACCATTTCACGATAGAAACAAACGAAAAGTTTAAATAAAAAAACTTTTTACCCCACATCATGGATTTAGATTATATTAAAAAAGAATTCTGGATATGTCCTGTTAGAGAAATAGATGAGAAAGAAAAAGCACTACTTCAGGACAAGCTAGAAAGACGTGAAAAAGTAGGTGTTCAGGTTCATTTTCCTCCAAGAGACACCAACCAGGATGACCCAATCGGATACAAGATATGCACAGAAAACAAAAATGCAATAAAAAATGCAGACATGATAAGAATATATTATAATCCTAAAAGCAAAGGCTCAATGTTTGACCTTGGAATGACATTCATGGCAGATAAGCCTTTGTTATTAATTAATACTGATAATTTTCAAAGCAGCGCAGGATGGCTTGAAGAGTTTATTTATGAATATATCTTAATTAAATCAAACCAAGACCACAAACCTTCAAACACATACAAAAATCTAGAAAAAGTGAGAAATTCAATAAAAGACGCAGAAATAATAGAGTACGCATGGAAAAATAGTGATGCAGAAGCTCTATTTGACTTTGGAATGGCATTCATGTCAGACAAGCCAATAATTCTTAAAAACAGAGAAGAAGTAGAAAAACAAAGAACACCGCACAAAAGCTTTCAGAACGTGCTTCTCAAACTTGATGATATGTATGGAAGATAAACATTTTTAAATAGTTCTTTATTCTTTTGCAGATAGGTGAATTAATATGTCAGATCAAAAAATATCTCCTGAAAAAGTGAATGATCATCTTTTTATTATTAAGAAAACAGGGAACATGAAAGTTCCTGTAATGATTTTTGCCAGCGAGAAGCTTCTTAAGAATATAAAGGATGACAAGAGTCTTCAACAGGGTATGAATGTTGCCTGCCTGCCAGGCATATACAAAGCCAGTATGATGATGCCAGATGCTCATCAGGGTTATGGATTTAGTATTGGCGGTGTTGCTGCTATTGACTTTGAAAAAGGATGTATTAGTCCAGGTGGAATTGGTTTCGATATAAATTGCTTAACAAAAAATTCAAAAATATTAACTGATCACGGTTATTTTAAACCTATTCAATCATTTGAAAATGATTTTGACGATGTAGAAAATGCTCACCCAGAATACTCTCTTAAAACTAAGAAGCTAATAACCTCTTTAATATCATTTGATGTGAATCAGAAATCTTTTTCTTCCAAACAAGCAGGTTTTTTCATGAAGAAAAAACATTCAGGTACAATATTAGAAATAGAGACTAGGCTTGGTTTCAAACTTCAGGTCACAGAAGAACATCCAATTTTAACAAGAGATGGAATGATTGAGTCAAAGAATCTTGTTAATCATCAAGAAATAGCTGTTCTTCCTTTCAAAGGAGTTGAATATGAAGAACCTGAAGACAGAATTCTTGTTGATGAAGATATTTTTTCAAAACAGGAAAAAGATGAACTTAGAAAGAGGAAACTTCTGCCATTAACAATAAAAAATGATAAACTTCCAATAATAACTAAACTTTTTGGTTACTTATTGGGTGATGGAACTATTTACTTTTCTGGAGAAAAAGGCTTTGTTAATGCTTATGGTTCAAAAGAAGATCTTGAAACAATAAAAGAAGATTTTAAAAAACTAGGTTTTAGTGCTGGAATCTATTCAAGAACAAGGGATCATAAGATTCCAACAAGATATGGTAATGTGGAATTCACAAATACAACCCACGAGCTTCACACATCATCAAAAGCTTTGGCGAAGTTATTTTGTGAACTTGGCTATCCAGAAGGCAACAAAACAGCATCACCCTTTAATGTTCCTGGGTGGATACACACAAGTCCTTTATGGATTAAAAGATTATTTTTATCAGGTTTGTTTGGAGCGGAGTTATCTTCTCCCAGAACACATACTAAAACAGGATTTGACTGCCCAACTCTCTCAATGAACAAAAATTCTTTTCTGTTAGGAAACGCCAGAGAGTTTTGTATTCAGATAATGGAGTTGCTGGATGAGTTTGGAGTTGAAACCCATAGATTATTGCAAAGAAAGGATTTTGTGAACAAACAAGGACCCACTCACAGACTTAGAATTCAGATTTCATCAAAAGAAGAAAACTTACTGAATTTATGGGAGAAAATAGGTTTTAGCTATAATAAGAAAAGAAATAGATTATCTCACATAGCAATCACTTACATAAAGAGCAAGAAATTAATAACAGAACAAAGAAAAAAGATTGCATTAAATACTAAAGAATTAAAGAAAAAAGGATTAAAACTTAAAGAAGTTCAAAAACTTCTTGAGTCTCCAATAACAAATGAGAGATTTATTGAAAGGCATTATTATGAAAATGCAAAGCACAGATTGCCTTTAGACTTTATCTCATTTAATGAGTATGCAAGAATAAGAGAGAAAGAAATCAGTGAAAATGGATGTATGTTTGACATCATCGCATCAATAAAAAGAAAAGAATACAATGATTATGTTTATGACTTCAACATACCAGAAACACATAGCTTTGTTGCAGATAGCATAATAGTTTCCAATTGCGGCGTTCGTCTCCTTACTACACCACTAACTAAAGAACAGGTTGAGCCAAAAATAAAAGAGCTTCTTGAATCCATGTTTCGAAATGTTCCAAGCGGTGTTGGCAGCGAGAGTTTTATCAGACTGAATGATAAAGAGCTTGATGATGTTCTAAAAAGAGGCGCTGAATGGGCAGTTGAACAGGGCTATGGATTTAAAGAAGACTTATACCATTGCGAAGAAAGAGGCGCTATGAAACAAGCTGACCCAAGCAAAGTAAGTCCCAGAGCAAAAGCCAGAGGAAGAAAACAACTTGGCTCTCTAGGAGCAGGAAATCATTTTCTTGAAGTGCAGGTTGTTGACCAGATATTTGACCCTAAGATTGCAGAAGTGTTTGGCATAAAAAAAGAAAAACAAATCACAGTAATGATTCACTGCGGCTCTCGTGGCTTAGGCCATCAGGTTTGTTCTGATTATCTGAGAAAAATGGAAGAAGCAGACCCAGAACTTATGAAGAGTCTGCCTGAAAAAGATTTAATCTATGCAAAAGCAGGAAGCCAGCTTGCAAAAGATTATTTTGGTGCAATGGCTGCAAGTGCAAACTTTGCCTGGGCCAATAGGCATATTATTGCGCATCAAGTCAGAAAATCTCTAAAAGAAGTTTTTGGAGTCAAACCTGAAGATGTCAAAACTGTTTATGATGTTGCACATAACATTGCAAAGATTGAAGAACACATTATTGATGGTGAAAAAAGAAAAGTTTATCTTCACAGAAAAGGCGCTACAAGGAGTTTTCCTCCAGGTCATCCTGAGATTCCTGATGATTATAAAGAAGTGGGCCAGCCTGTTATTATTCCTGGAAGCATGGGAACAGCAAGTTATCTATTGGTTGGAACTGAGACTGCAATGGAAGAGAGTTTTGGAAGCACTGCTCACGGTGCAGGCAGAGTTATGAGCAGAACAGCAGCTATCAGGCAATTCAGAGGCGAAGAAATCAAGCAGGAACTTGAAAAGAAAAACATCTATATCAAATCAAATTCCTGGAAAGGAATCTGCGAAGAAGCACCTCAGGTTTACAAAAAAATTGAGGACGTAATTCAAGTATCAGCTGACGCTGGATTAGCTAAACCAGTGACTCGTTTAGTTCCTTTTGGAGTCATTAAAGGCTGAAAGTTCTTTTTTTGCAGAATTCATTAATTGGATAAAATATTTTCCTTTTTGACTTATTTTAAATTTCAAAAATTTATGTTCTTTAATTTTATCTATAAAACCTCTTAATACATTATCATTTAAATATTTTTGAGCTGCATATCTAGACAAATATAATATGTCTGCAAATTCAACAATAGTAATTGAAGAATATAATAATCTTAATCTCTCATAAAGCAAATTAGAATAGTAGTTTGACAAAAAATATTGCAAAAGTTTTCTCCTATTCTCTTTATGTTCTAAAAAAGCTTTATTTTCTATAAACCAAATACAAGATTTAAAATTTGTTGAAAGATGGATTTTTATATTTTGGGATGAAGAGTTTATGTTAAGCAATTTCAGTATGTTTCTTATGTCTTGATGTAGCAATATATTGCCTTCTGAAATAAAAACATTTAAACCAGAATTCTTCATTAAAATAACTGTTCCATCACCCAAAAGATACTTGATTATGAATCCAGTAGCAAAATCCTTTAAATAAGTGTTTAATATTGTTTTTTCTGAGATATATTTTCTTAATCTTGTTAATATAGTTACCATGATCTGACCTAAAAGAGTGTTCGGGATATACATACTATGAACAACATCCAAAATATGCTTATTCTTAATAAGAGAAATATTTTTTGTATCTATATTTAGAGCAGCTGAGAATTTCTTTTTATAATTCATCAAAAGAGAATCATCAATTTCTGATCTGTGGAATAAAATCCATCTCCAATCAGACTCAGAAATTCCAAAATTTTTAGAAACATTTCTGAATAACTTGATCTGATTTAAGAATTTTATTGTAAAATCAAATCTCACTCCATTTTTAGAGGATTCTGCTTGCATCAAACCAAAAAATTCGCCTAATTCTCGGTTTATTTGAATGAATCTTTTCAGTTTAATTGATTTCATATTTCCTCCTTGTCCAGAACAACACCAAATATTAAGCCATTCTTCTTTGTTTTTATTAAAAACTTCTACCATAATTGTTTTATTAGACTTAGTTTTTCTGGGAATTGCCGCCAATAAATCCAGATAGTAATTTTTTATCAGTTCATCAGTTCTAATATTTCTTACTAAAGAAAGTTTTAAAGAAATTATATCACCTGCTTTTAAATAAGATTTTTCAACAAATTTTTTTGGAACAGTTCTTCTAACTTGTAAATTTTTTCTGCTTTTAGGTTTATTTGGGGTTCTAACATAATATTGATAAAAACAGGAGTCTTTTACTATAATTATCTTGATAAAATCATTTGATTTAGCATTAATCTTTCTTATTTGAGAAACTGGAATTGTAAATCTGAATTTATTTTTATAACAAGCAACTTTAATATTTACTAAATCGTTTTTGTTTATTTTTTGATTAATTTTCATTTTAAATCATCAAATATAGCTTACGCTAAAACTTTTTTGAATGATTTACGAAAAATCAAAAAGATTTTCGGAAATAATAATCTAAAAGTTGAAGTTCAAGTAAGTGATTTAAAAGAATTAACACTAATTTATATGTTTTACGCACAAATGTCCAGTGCTTGAACTATACCAAAAAACTTATAAAAAAATAATAAATTTAGTTACAAGGACGTTGATGAGGTTGTCAAAGTCAGCCATGATGCAGGCATTGGAAACCTTGTGGTAAAAGTTGTGCCTTTGGGTGTTATTAAGGGTTGAAGTCTTATTTTTCTTTTTTCTTATCCACATATATTTTATTGCTAGGAAATGAAGGCAACCTCCATCCCTTATTTGGTGTTTGACTTTTAATTCCCTCATAAGGTGCAGAATCACCATATACATACTCAACTGATTCTTGTACAGACCACACACCATCTCTGTTTCCTTCAACAAAATCCAATAATTTAATCAAATGTGAATTATTAGCAGTATAATAGGCATAACGAGTTCGAGTTCGAGTTCGAAAAGAATTAAAATCAATATAAAAATTCACAATATAATCAGATATTTCCTGACTTCTTGCTTTACCCTCTTTATATTTTTCAGCTAAATCAATGAATAGTCGGGAATTACTACTATTTAAATACTTAGGAATATAACCAAGCAAACGCACTGGATTTGTTTCTTCATAATATTCTTTAAGTTCTTCAAGAGTTATTGTGTCATCTTTATTTGCATCAATCTCATAGCAAATAGGTTTAAGACGTGAACAAATTTCAAGTTCTGCTAGGTAATGACAAGATTTAATCATTAATGCTGAAGCTCCAATTAGTCCAACAGCAAATGCTATTGCATATATATTTTCTTTTAATCCCATTTTACAATAGCAAATACAAACCAATATATAAAATAATTTAACCCCTTAAAGGGGTAAAATAACGCAATATTTAAATATACCTTCATATTAATTATATAAAATCATGAATACAAAAATACTGGAGGAAATCGGCCTTACAAAAACTGAAATCAAGATATATCTGGCTTTGCTAAAGCTGGGCCAGACCACAACCACAAGCATAGTCAGGGAAGCAAAGATTCACGCATCCAAAGTATATGAGTTCCTGGACAAGCTTATTCAAAAAGGATTGGTTTCATATGTGATAAAATCAAATAAGAAATGTTTTACTGCTGCAGAGCCAGAAAATCTAAAGGAGTTTTTGCGAGAAAAAGAAAAAAAAATAAAAGAACAAGAGCAGGAAGTGAACCAACTAATGCCCTTCCTTAATGCAATAAGAAAAGAAAATGAAAATGCAATTAAATCAGAGGTATATGAAGGGCTAAGAGGATTAAAATCAATATATGAAAAGATATTAATAACCTTAAAAAAAGGAGAAACCCAATACATTATAGGAGCACCAAAAATAGCAAATGAGCTTCTCGAAGGATTTGTTCTTGATTGGCACAAAAAAAGAATTAAAAAAGGAATACAATGCAAATATATTTATGACAGTAATGTACGTAAATATGGTAAAGTAAGAGAAGCAATGAAACTAACAGAAATCAGATATTTACCAAACAATATCACCTCCCCTATTTGGATTGAAGTATTTGGAGAATATGTTATGCTAGGACATATCAAAAAACATAATGCTATTCTTTTCTTGATTCAGGACAAAGAAATTGCAAAAGGATATTTGGATTATTTTCAGCTCCTGTGGAAAACATCAAAAAAATAATTACCAAGAGTCAACATGTTCCAATATATAATCAGCCCTCTTACCAACAGCAGTTTTTTCATCGCCAGGAAAAAAAGGAATATCTATTATTTCATATCCAAGCTCTGAATAGATTCTTCTTATGATATTTCCTATTTTGGCTGCTTCGCCAAAACCAGATTCAACACGAAAGTCGCTTTTATTAAAAATATCTATTGATTCAAGAAAAAATATTTTAGTGTAACTCTGAACATAATCACCAATCCTCGCTTTGAGGCCCGCAGGCACATTTTCTTTTCTGTGCTCAAAAAAAGCAAGCACATCAGGCAGAGCCCTGTCCATGAAAACACTTTCCATCCTATAATGAATACTATCTTCATTCCTGTACTGCAACTCCAACAGGACTGGCTGAAAATCCTTTGAAAGCCAGGGCTTTTCTATTCCTTTGCTCTGCTGTTCCAGAATGTATGGCTCTGCCACTTCTTTCAAAACACAATATCCTCTGTTTTCAAATTCATCAATAAGACTGGACTTGCCACATCCAGATACTCCTGTCAGCACATATTTTTTCACTTCACCCATTGAAAAACACCCATTACATAAGAAAGAAATCAAAAATGTTATTTAAATATATTTGAGGTGATTGTTTTCACGAATTTTCCACATGTTTCAGAATCAGTTTCAGTCTTTCCTCAACACTCACTGGTGGAATAACAATAACATCATAACCAAGTTTTTCATATGTCTGCCTGATAAGCCCAGAAATAAGTTTTGATTCTTCTTCATCTTCAACTCTGTAATCATTTTTCTCATGTGTTTGAAGCTGTTCAAGTAAAAACACTTTTTCATAACCACACTTGCCAACTATATCTAATAGTTTTTGAGGCGGCTCAAACTTTCTGTATTCAAAATATATCAGAGAATCAGGAACTCCCCTGTCAAAAAACACAACTCCTGCATCTTCAGGGATTTCGGATTCTTTTTTCAGCTGTAATTCAAATATTTTGTTCTGAAAATCAGGAAAAGTCTTGTCAAGCCAGGGCTCGTTAATTCCTCTTTCTTTTTCCTGATAAATAATTTCTTTGGCTGATTCCTCAACAATAAGGAATCCTTTATTTTGCAAAGCATAGAGTAGGGTTGACTTGCCTGAGCTCGGGCCTCCTGTAAGAACATATTTTTTTAATTCTGTCATTAAAAATAATATTATCTTCCTGCTTTAAATATTTTACCGGAAAACAAAACACAACCTTTTTATAAGAAAGAAATCAGGATATTAGATGGATGTGAGTTCATGAAGGTAAATATTCTTGAAAACCCAATACTACAAAGTATTCTATCTACTCTAAGGGATAAGAATACAGGAAGCAATGATTTTAGGCAGAACATCAGGCATGCGGGTTATCTAATGACTTATGAAATTATAGGCAGCGAGTGTACTCCTGAAAAAACGAGTGTAAAAACTGTTTTCAAAAAGACCATAGGAGTAAAGATTAAGGAGAGCATATTGCAGATAATGACTTTGAGAGCAGGTGAACCTTTAGCAGAAGGAGGTGCTTTGCTTCTTGATGAGATCAGGAGCAGGCGTTCAATTGGAGTTGTTGATGCAAAGAGAATGGAAGCATCAAGCAATGATGGCACTGATTTCAGAATAGACATGGGTTCTTTCAAAGTCCCTGATTTTAAAAAAGAAGATATAATAATTGTTTATGATCCAATGCTTGCAACAGCATCAACACTAATAAAGATCCTTAGAATGATAAAAGATAAAGGTAATTGTAAGAAATTAATAGTGTGCTGTATTATTGCCTCTGAGTATGGAATTGAAAGGCTTAACACAGAGATGCCGGATGTGATAATCTATGCTTTAGGTGTTGACAGCGATGAAAAAAAAGGATTAAATAAAAAAGGCTACATTGTTCCTGGCCTGGGAGATGCAGGTGACAGGGCTTTTGGAAGTTGATGAAATCTTACATATTACTTAATTATTTACGGTAAACCAAACTTATAATCAACCAAAGTTACACCTATACGTATATATCCTTCTTTTTTTCCTCCCACGTACCTTGTAACTTTTCCAGGCCCCACATATCTAAGTTCATAATATTCATCAGGTTCTAGCAAAGCTTTTATCACATCAGTAACTGGTGTATCCTTATTTATGTCTCTGTAGGTTAGCTTTTTTCCCAGTATTTTTATAAGATCTTCTCTTTCCATTCTATTTCACCTCCTTATTATTGCTTCATTGTGTCGTACTCAGTCAGTTCTTTATTTTTTAGCAAGCGCTTGCTTATTAAAAAAATTTATCTTAATAACCTAATTTAATTTTCCTTGTTATAACATCCAAGGATTCTTTCCAGTCTTTTTTCCATGCAGTTCCATAATAACCTGCTTTATAGCAATCAACCATCCCAATCCTCTTATCATCATCACATGCATACGAAAAAACTGGTTGAGTCGTAATTCCATGATGATATGTATCTGTACAGAAGATAACAGGGGTTCCTTGTTCTATTGCTTGTTCTGTTATTAGGATTCCTGTTGGATGCATTGTTTTTCCTTCTCTCCATCGATTTACAGCATCTCTTATTTCTGGATCACGATATCTTTCACAGATATCCTTAATCAAACCAAATATTTCAGTTGCTGCTTCTGGATGCCATCCTTTTTTTGCATCTTGTCTTTGTTGGTCATCGTATGGAAAGAAAACATCTGTAATTATTCCCTGGTATTTTTTTTGCTGCATTAGTTCCTTTGCTTGCACATAAGTAACAGCATAATCGGCAGCTATGTGTGTTCCAGCTTTTATCCTTGACTGCACTTCTGCTTTTGCATCTTCTAAATGTTTTGGATTGTCTTCTATTATTAAAATATCTAAAGTTTTCTTCTTCATTTTCTTTACCCTCCCCCTTCCGGAACTTTGCTTCATTGCGTCGTGCTCAATTTTTTAATATTTTTAGCAAACGCTTGCTGTTTAGTTTTTTCTTATTTTTCGTTGTTAACTGCCACTCCACTATTTATTTCGCGTATTGCAAAGCTGTCCTTAAATAAGGAGTTATTAAAACAGGACTTGCTAATCCTTTGTTTAATCCTTCAACAGCTTTAACAATCTTTTTTTCTTCTCTTGCAAGAATTCCTTCCAGCAAAGCATCACAGGTAATCAGTTTTTTCACTGTTTCAACACTTTTAGGTATGTCAAATGCATAACCTGAGTCTTCAGGCCGACGATCCGTATATTCTGAAGGACTCCCGTAGAAGATACTGTACCTTGCAAAGAGGATTCCTGAACCTTTCATTTTTCTTACTTCTCTTTCTAAATATTCAGTGCACCCGCTAATTACTAAATCTGATGGCATTCTGAATAAATCTACTTTGGGTCTAAGTATTACTTCGTACTTCTTGGTTTCTACTTGTTTGACGCCAGCCAGATTATTCTCATCAAATCCATATTTCTGCTTTTGCTCAGCAACCCCTTCTTGACTGAATATTCTATTCAGTTTCTCAATACTATCGTAAAGATAGGGAGTCATGATTCCTATTCTTACTTTCTTTTTATCATCCATTCTTTTTCACCTCCCGCAGACCTCACTGCGATTTTTTGTTTTTCTTGTTTTATTTTACAGGATACTTTTCCAACATCTATTTTTCCAGTTAAAGGAGCAACTGTATCTTTTTACTCATCGCGAACTACAGATACACCCATACATCTATATCCTTCTTTTCCTCCTCCAAGGATTCTGTAACCTCCATTAAATTTAAGTTTATAATATTCATTTGGCTCTAGCAAAGCTTTTACCACATCACAAAGTGCATGATTCTGGTTTAGGTAGGTTATATTTTTCCCCAGTCTTGTTATAAGCTCTTCTCGGTCCATTCTTTCTCACCTCCCGCAGACCTCACTGCGATTTTTTGTTTTTCTTGTTTAGTTTTGTTCTTGTTTTTTGCTTATTCTCTGTGAAAGTATTTTAGGGCGTCCAAGGCTACTCTTGCGCTATCGTAAGCTGCTTTTCTGGTTTCTAGGCCTTCCTCTTGAAGTCTTTTGCCAGCAGATACTTCTTTTACCAACCTTTCCAGCCTTGTGATTGCCATTTCTCTTTCTTCTGGAGCTGTTATTACTTGCGGCTCTCCTGGTGCAGTTGTCCTTTGTATTGCTGCGCAGTATGCTGTTGTTGCCTTTTGGTATCTGCCTCTTGTCCTACACTCATCTCCTATGATCAGGAGTTGTTCAGTGTCCATTTGTTCTATCAGTGTTCTATCTATTTTTTTCTCTCTTCCACCAGAGCCTAAGATCTTTCCAAAGTCTCTGGCAGTTCTTAGTTTCGGCTTTCTTTCGCTTTGCTCAAGGGCTTTCTCGAGTTGTTCTAGTTGTTTTATGTCCATTTGTTTCACCCCTTTGTTTTTTTATTCTTTTTTTCTATCGTTGTTGCATTCTTTGTCCTGGCAGGTAGCGGCAGGTTCCGTTAGTTCCTCTGTCTGCGCAAGTTTGTTCTTGTTCTCCGCAGTAGGTTCTGCCTCCCATTCCTCTTTCTGTCCTGCACATTACGTATATTTTCCTTGGTTCTTGCCCTTCTGTTTGTATGATTTTTTCCAGGTGGGCTGGCATGAAGGTTGTCATTTTGTTTCACCTCTTTGTTTTTTAGTGAGTTTCAAGTTCTGTTTCCTGCTCTGCAAGTTCTTTGGCGAGCTCGTAGAGCTGGATTCGCATTTTGTCGCTTGCTTGCATTTGTTTTACCCATTTATTTTTTTAACTATTATATAGTAGTTAAGCTATATAAACATTTGTTGTGGAAGACTCTACAACAGAAAACTTTATATACAGGGAAAACAAAAAAAGCAACATGAGCAACATAAACATAGAAAAAACCCTTGAAAACATGGGATTCAGTCCAAATGAAATCAAAGTATATCTTGTTCTTAATGACCATGGTTCCAATAAAGCAGGAAAAATATCAAAGCTAGCCAAAATAGACAGAAGCAGCTGCTACAATGCCCTGAAATCTCTGCAGGAAAAAGGCCTTGCAAGCCATGTGTTCATAGGTAAAATCCAGTGGTTCCAGGGAACAGGACCTAAAAGACTGCTGGATTACATACAAGAGCAGGAAGATGAAATCAAGCAAATTCTTCCAGAACTGCATGCGAGGCACAAAGCCAGCAAGATAGAAGGACAGGTAAGGCTTTTCAAAGGAGTAAAAGGAATAAAAACAATATTCATGGACATAGCAAGAACAGGAGCTGATAATTTTGTATTTGGCTCTGAAGGACAGTTCTCAAAAGTAATGCCTGAATTCGCGCTTCAGTTTGACAGGCTGAAAAAAGAAAACAATATCACGACAAAAATGATTATTCGAAAAGGTAGAAAAGAAAAAGACAGTAAAACAACAGAGTACAGATTTTTTCCAGAAACAAGTGAAAGCCCTACAGTAACAAATATTTATGGAGACAAAATAGCAATTCTCATATGGACAGATGAACCAGAAGGAATTATTATTGAGAACAAAGCAGCAGCCCAAGCATATAAATCATATTTTGATTTTATGTGGAAGTATGCACAAAAATAGAAATTAATAAGAAGTAATAAAGAGGTGAATCGCATGACAGAAACCATTGTGATAAGCGTTGGCGGCAGTCTTATCTGCCCTGACAATATAGATGTTGATTTTCTCAAGAAATTCAAAGAAATAATTATTAAGCAGATTGCAAAAGGCAAAAGATTTGTGCTGATTACTGGCGGAGGCAGGACTGCAAGGAATTATCAGGCTGCTGCAAGAGAAGTCAGTGACCTTGATGATGAAGACCTGGATTGGATTGGAATTCATGGCACTAGAATAAATGCTCATTTATTTAGAACTATATTCAAGGCAGAAGCAGAGCCAAGGATTGTTAAAAACCCTGAAGAAGATTTTGAATTTAACAAGAGCATTCTTATTGGTTCTGGCTGGAAGCCTGGCAACAGTACAGACTATATTGCTGTTTTGCTGGCAAAAAAACTAGATGTAAAGAAAGTGATTAATCTATCAAACATTGACTATGTCTATGACAGAGACCCTGCAAAATATTCAGATGCCCATCCTTTTATAGAAATGACATGGGAAGAATTCAGAGGCAGGTTTGGTGATGAATGGGACCCTGGGCTTAACTCTCCATTTGACCCTGTTGCCAGCAGAGAAGCAGATAAAAACGGCATGACAGTTTACATTGTAAACGGCGCAAAACTTGAGAACCTTGACAACATATTAGAAGGAAAAGGATTTGTAGGGACAACAATCTCATAACTGTTTTCATAATTATTTTTTCTTTCTCATTTCTTCTAAATCTTTTTTAAAATAAAAATCATCCAATACTTTATCATAAACAATCTCTCTTCCCTGCACTTTCAGAACTTTGTCTTCAAACTTAACATCCCTCTCAGTTATTGGAAAACCTCTCCACCCGAATTCTCGTGTGAGATGATATGTATTTTCTCCAATAATAATTGTTTCTCTGCCCCCCATCTTGACAAGTTCTTTTTTTTCTCCTCTCAGAATATAAATCTGGACTTTGTTTGCATAATCAAAAGGATTTCCAGAAACACCTCTCCTAAAGAGCTCGCTTTTGATAATTATTTTTTCAAGAGCACCATCAAAGTCAATATTCTGTTCATATGTTTTATTAAAGGGCTTTAAATCACCTCTTGTCACGTATTGATGCTCTGTAACTCCATATTGTTCCCAGGGATTGGTTGTTACTGGTTTTTTTGAAGAACAAGCACTTGCAATAAGGGTAAGGCTTAATCCTGCTGCTAGAGCAAACTTTCGGAGTCTCATTTTATAGTTCAATTAATTTTCCTTTTTTTCCAACATTAATAACTCTTGTATTGCCAATTTTTTCCTCAAGGCCTTCTGCTTCATGCACATGGCTGCAAAGCAGGATGTCTGGCTTGAATTTTTCAACTGCTTTTCTTATTCCAGAACTGCCTGGAAAAAACTGCGTGAATTTCTCCATTCTTGTGTCAGAAGGATGCACATGAGTAACCATTATTTTTTTGTCAAGATATTTTATTTTGTCAAAGCCTTTTTTCAATAAATCATAAAGTTCTTTTTCTGAAAGCTGACTCAGACCAATATTTGCTCCTCCCGCACCAAAAATGCCGATATCATTGTACTTGACAGCATAGCCATGAATGTTTTTTACACCATAAACATCTGCCAGGAAATCAGCAGTAGCAACAGTCTCATGGTTGCCGGGTATCAAAAGAACTTTTAGCTGCCTTTTCTTAAAAGGCCCAATAATATTATCTGTACTCATCTCAGCATAAGTTAGGTCGCCGCAAAGAACAACCAAGTCAGCATGGTTATCTTTTGCTTCTTTTGCAAGTTTTTCAGCCAGGCGGGTATCTCCATGAATGTCTCCTGCGCTGAATATTCTGAATTTTTTCTTTTTAGGCGTCACCTCTCCCTCACCTCAACTTCATCTTTTGAAAGATTAACAATTGTTGAACCTCTCCCCTTATGCTCACCATCATCAATAATAAAATCAACTTTGTTTTTCATATCTGGATTTAAGTCTTCCAGATTAGTCATAAAATTATCACCTGTGATATTAGCGCTTGTTGTAACAATAGGCACTTTCATTTTTTTTATAAAATTGTAGAACCAGTGATCTGGAATCCTTATACCTATTGTATCAATGTCAGGGTTCACATTCTCAGCCACGCATTTTTTCTTGATCTTAAAAATCAAAGTGTAAGGTCCTGGAAGCTTGTCAATCCATGCTCTTGCTTCTTCAGTTGGCTCACAAAATTCAAATATCATGTTTTTGTTTGGAATAATGACTGAGAAGGGCTGTTCAAAGCTCTGCTTAATTGCTCTGACCTTTGCCACTAGTTTGTGATTTGTTGCATCACATCCAATTCCATAGATTGTGTCAGTTGGATAGATAAAAACTGATTTTTTTAATTCTTCTATGAGTTTTGGATCGTGTTTTAACTCATCTTGATTTATTATTCTCATTAGAAAGAACAGAAATAATTTTGTCTTTAAAAAGTTTTAGTCATTTGCAAAAATAAAATAGGATATTTAACAAATGTTTTTTATACTCTCCTTTCTAACACTCTGCTGCCAGTAAAAATCCTCAATAAAAGCTTTTTTCACAGCATATTTTTCCCAGTCAAGATATTGGGTTTTCCGAAATAAATTCTTAAAAATCATTTTCCACCCACTGCGTCTGGAACAAGTATCTTGTTATTTGCTTTTCTTCGCCTGGCATCAACAAATTGTGCTCTTTCATTACCTGTACTAATTCCTGATTATATCCTTGCCCGATTCTTTGTGCTTGTGCAGCCATATTTTCACCTCATTTACTTAATCTCTATTTAACCTATATTTTCAATAAAACTCTTCTGAGTTCATCTTTCGTTTAGTCATATTCTTTATCTGTATAAAAAAAAGACTTTGAACATATGCTGGGTTTTCGTGTAAATCCATCATTTTCTGATCACCTCTTATGTTAGAAATAGAGTTAGTTTTCTTTATATACCCTACGCGAGGATGTCCAGTGGTGTACAAATCAAAGAAATATATGTCCAGTGCTAGAAAATAAGAAATACAGAGTCTTAAGCAGCTCTAGCCATAGCCAAAATTATAAAAACAACTATTAATAAAACTAATCCAAGAATTACAAACATGGTTATTTGAGCTCTTTTACCCATCATTCCCTCTCAACTAACAATAATTATATTTTTGAGAAATAAGTATATAAAGTTTATTATTAATCAGGCTCCATCCATTAAATGATTTTGTATTCTTTTGTGGTTTAATAGGAAGGATTCGTATTTTTATTGAAAAAGTTACTTTTTTCTTGGAAAAAGTAACTTTTTGTTTTTAGAATGTTTCATTTTATGCTTTTTCTTTTATA
>JAHJQO010000010.1 GCA_018819305.1 Nanobdellota archaeon | reverse complement strand
TATTGTCTACTTAATGAAGGATGCGTCACCCCCACCACATCAAGCATTAGGGTATGCAAATCTTGTCGACGGTGATGTGGTAAGGGTTGGCTCCCTCGGAGTGTCGCATAGCATCATTCATTCGCAAAGATGACAATGTCTATAATCAGTTAATTTTATATAACCTACTTGACTCAATAAATCAAGTTAAGGTGATAATTATGAAATTCATATCAATTAAAGAAGCAATGAAAAAAGGCTCTGGCAAAGTCAGTGTCAGAGGATGGGTTCACCGTGAGAGAGGAAGCAATAAGTTCAAGTTTATTGTGCTCAGGGATGCAACTGATCTTATGCAGTGCGTGATAAAAAAAGAAAAGTTTGATGAGAAAAAGTTTGAAGAAGCTGACAAACTGCAGGTTGAGTGCTCAATGTATATTACAGGAACAATCAAAGCAGACAAAAGAGCACCAACTGGTTTTGAAATTGAAGTTGATGACTTTACAGTTATAGGATGGAGTGATAGTTTTCCATTGCAGGCAGACCAGAGCAGAGAATTTATGGATGACAACAGACATCTGGCTTTGAGAACAAGAAAACTTACTGCTGTCATGAAAATCAGGCACACTGTTTTTGGAGCGTTTCATGAATATTTCAGAGGCGAGGGTTTTTATGAGTATCAGTCGCCGATTTTTCAATCTGTGCAGTGCGAAGGTGGAAGTACTCTTTTTGGAGTTAAGTATTTTGATAAAAAAGATGTTTTCCTGGCACAGACCTGGCAGTTGTATGCAGAACCTGCAATTTTTTCTCTTGAAAAGATATATACAATGGCTCCTAGTTTTCGGGCTGAGAAATCAAAAACCTCCAGGCATTTGACAGAGTACTGGCATGCAGAAATGGAAGTTGCATGGTCAACTTTCAAAGACCTGCAGGATTATGGAGAAGGTGTTATTAAACATGCAATAAAAAGAGTGCTTGAAAAAAATCAGGAAGAGCTAAAAATTCTTGAAAGAGATCCTAAAAAATTAGAGCCAAGTCTGAAAAAGCCTTTTGTCAGAATGACATATACTGAAGCTTTAAAATTATTAAAAGAAAAATGCAAAATGGATGTTCCTTGGGGAAAAGACATGAGAACAATTGAAGAAGACAAACTTTCTTCATTGTTTGATGTATTTATAATCTGCACACATTATCCAAAAGAAGTCAAGGCATTTTACATGATGGAAGATGAAAATGATCCAAAAGTTGTGCTGGGAGCTGATTTTATTGCACCAGAGGGATATGGTGAAATCATTGGGTGCAGTCAGAGAGAACATGACATTGAAAAGCTCAAAAAAAGACTCCGAGACATGGGAGAAAACCCTGATGAATATGATTTTTATCTTGACACTCGAAAATACGGAAGTATTCCTCATGGAGGATGGGGTATGGGAATGGAAAGATTAATCTCATGGATGTGCGGTCTTGACAACATAAAAGACGCTATACCTTTCCCAAGAACACCATTAAGATACAAGCCTTAGAAATCAAAATTATTTATTTTTTTCCTGTTCTCCTTCCAATTGATTTATTGCATCATTGCAGAAGTTCAAGGCACTTTCATAATACGCTTTTACAGGGTCTTTATCATTAGTTACAAGAACATTGATAATCTTGTCTCTTCCAATTCTGTCTCTTTCGAGATTAAGAAGACCAAGCAATTCGTCTTTGGTAAATACTTCGTTCTCATGTCGATCCAAAAGTTCAAGTTTTTCTCTGATTTTTTTCAATAACTGAACTGCAATTGTTTTTCTCATGGCCGGCGGCTGCTCTTTAATCTCGCCAAACTCATTGTAATGTGCAGCATCCACCTTGATTTTTTTTCTCAGGGGCTCTGAGCCTCCATGTCGGACACTATATACTCTACCAATAACTGCATTGATGGCTTTTGACTTATCCTCAATGCTGCTTACAAAAGTCTTAACTCCTTCCTCATCATCAAGCTTGATAACAAGTTTTTCTTTTTTTTCTGTTTTCTCAACTTTTTTCTCTTTGATTCTTCTTCGCTGGCGCAAAGTACTGTAATGCATTACAATAACTATTTCAAATAATAATCCAAATACAATGTTTACAGTGCTTAAAACTCTGTAATCAATTCCTCCTAAAAGACCTGCAAGTCCAAGCATAAATAATATGCCTGTAAAAACAAAAGGAAAAACCAGCAAGATTCCTGATTCAATATGATATTTATCTACTAAAATATAAGTTACAATGATTGTCAAAAACACAGGCGACAAACCAACAAGCGCGTCAAATGGATTTGAAGCTGTAATAAGGCTTAAAATAATGATTAAAACAAACCAAAGAATCAAAGCAATTAAACAAGTGGTTCTTATAATTTTATGAATAACTTCTTCAGGAAGCTGGTGAAATTTTTTGGTTTCAGTTATAGTTTCTGTTTTCTCTGTAATCTCATGTTCTTCAAAAGCAGGCAGTTCTTCTTTTGTTTTTAGAAAACCTTCTTCCAAGCTCCTTTTTTCCTCATAAGGCACAGGAGGAATCACTACATCTGACAATAAACCACCTCTTTTTTAATTGTTTATCAAATATACGTGTAATTCTTTTTATATGTTTTTTGGTGTTTTCGATTTAATAATCTAATTTATCCTTTGTTATGAGTTCAATATCATATTCTATTCTTTCAGCTACAGTTTTCTTCGTAAGGAGATTGTTCACAGTGTGAACTGCCAGAGCACCCAGTTCTCTCGGCTTAGTGTTAACTGTACTTAGCAGTTTTCCTTTTTTGAGTGCATCCATTCCTAATTCAGTCATATCAAATCCGCAGACAGGAATTTTTTTGTCAATTTCTTTTATTGCTTTGATAGCTCCTAAGGCCATGTTGTCGCTTGTAGCGAAGATTGCGTCAGCTTTATTTTTCTTCATAAATTCAAGGGTTTTTTCATATGCAATACTTTCCTGAAAATTGCCTATTACTACTTTAGTCTTATACTCTTTTCCCATCGCATCTAAAAATCCAGGCACTCTTAAGGTGAAATTACCTTCAAGATGACCTTTAATTATAAATATTAATGAACCTTTTTTTAAGTGTTTTTTTAAATATTTACCCGTAAGGTGTCCTCCTTTATAGTTATCAAAACCGATGAAAGTATATTTGTTTTCTTCCAATTCAACATCCGTATCTAATACTACTAAAGGAATATTTAATTCATTTATTTTGTCAATTGTTTTCTTTAATTTTTTGGGTTGAATTGGTGCAAAGATGATTCCATCTACTCCTTCAGATGTAAATTCTTTTAGTATTTCTTCTTGTTCCACAATATCAAAATCTTTTAGCGGAGACTTAAAAATAAGTTCTATGTCTTTGTATTCTCTGACAGTTTGTTTTATGCTTTCCTTTACATCTATACCCCAGAACGGATTTGACTGATTTTTCAGACAAACCCCCACCCTATATTTTTTTGGATTTTGTTTTATAGCGTGGGTAAGAACATCTATGCTTTGTTTATATAGTGTTTCTTTATGAAGCTGTGAAAGTAAGTGTATACAATAATGGATTTCAGATATTTGCAAGGGAGACTTAGATTTTTTGTAATAATTCTTGAATAAATCTTGTGTTCGATTAAATATTTCCACAAGATGCTTTGTATCTATTGAAGAAAAATTATATTTTTGTTCATATACTGTGTTAAACACTAATCTTAGAAGAGCATAAGTATTATCATGTACTGGCTTTTCAAGTTTGAGTAAAGTCGAATAAAGTTCTTTTAATATGAATATTTCTTTTGGTCTTTTTTGGTGTAGTTGCAGTAAGAAGAATGGCTCGTTTAGGTTTGATGAAAACTGAGGCGGGTTATGAGTTAGTGCTTCTTTTATTACTATGTAACTTCTTCTCAGCAAAGCATCCGGATTGGTTAGTGCGGGTTTTAATGTTCTATTTATAATTATTTTATTTGGCTGTTGTTCTATTATCTGCATACCTGGAAAACGTTCTACTATTTTATTTATTGTTTCAGGTATTTTTTCTTCACTATGTATAGTTATTGTTGATTCAGCTTCTAAGAAGAGTTTCTCAAGCATATTCTCTATTAAAACTTCGTCGTAAGGGATGATAATGTTTTCAGGATTTTTTTCTAAGTCTGGTGATATTATTAAATCGGTTTCTGATTGATTTACTTCTACATAACTCCCAGGTTTTAGGTTGTGTTCTTTTGCCCATTTTGCTGGCAAAGCTATGGTGAGGGTTGCTGGACCTGTTCTCGTTACCTTTCTGTACATATCTATTAATATAGAACACCTAGTATTTAAATATAATTATTATAATTACATAAATTAATATAGATGAATACCACTTATCAGTGATTAAAATGGTAGAATTCGATAAAGTTTTGAGCAGAAACAAAATCTATGCACACCCAGAAAGGTTAATAGAATGGATGAAAACAGGAATAACCTTACCAATCACTGTAGAAATAGATCCAACAAATAAATGTAATCTTAACTGCCCAAACTGTACCGGAAACCGAACATTTCCAGATGCAGAACTTTCTTATACTGATATGAAAACAATAATTGATAAGATATCCTGTTTCATTAAAGGCATAGTATTTACAGGAGGAGGTGAGCCACTTATTAATCCACACACACAAAAAGCAATAAGATACGCTCATAAAAAACAAATAAGCATTGGTTTGATAACAAACGGCTCGCTCGTTCACACAGTAAATCTGAAACAGCTCGTATCTAGTTGTGAATGGATAAGGATTAGCATAAATAAAGAAAATACTAAAAAAATATTTGAGAACATATCTAAATTAGTCAAAACAAGAAATCAACACGCAACAAAATGCGATATAGGTGTTGCTCATTTAACTAGTGGTGAAGGAAAAAAAGAATTGGAAAAACTAGCTAAAGAAGCCAAATCTCTAGGAGTAGATTATATACAATTTAGGCCGTACCATCATGTTAACAACAACATAATAGAAAGAATCGAAGAGGTAAAAAACTTAGAAACAGAAAATTTCAAGGTTATTTATCCAAAAGGAAAATACGAGAAAAAGAACTTCAAATATAAACAAGCATTCGCTGATGAATTCCGTTTTGTTGTTAATGCAACAGGAGATATTTATCCTGATTGCTTTACAAGGGGATTGCCTGGTTTCTCATATGGTAACCTGCTTGAACAACCCTTTGAAGAAATATGGAACTCAAAGAGAAGAAGAAAAATTCTAGAATGCAAATTACAACAAAAAAATTGTCCAGAGCAATGCAAACAAGATGAATTAAATCAATTACTATGGTTAATGCACTGTTCTAAAGAAGAAAGTGAACATAAAAACTTTGTATGAGACTGAACAATGAATTTGCAAAACAAGGAAATTTTTTAAATAAGTAGAACATTCTATCTTACATGGAAGAAACCATCACTCCTAAGATTGAGATAAAAAAAGGCAGCATTGCCACTCTGCAGGTTAATGCTATTGTTAATCCTGCAAATAGTTATGGTTATATGGGCGGCGGAGTTGCTGGTGTGCTGAAAAAAGTAGGCGGACAGGTGATAGAAGATGAAGCAGTTCATCAGTCTCCAATCATAGTTGGAGAAGCAAAATTAACAACCAGCGGAGACCTGCCTTGTGGAAAAATTATTCATGCCCCTACCATGCACAATCCTGGCGAAAGAACAGACAGCCATAAAGTAATGTGCGCTGTAGCAGCAGCTCTTGAGCTGGCAGATAAAGAAGGCTTTAGAATCATTGCAATTCCAGGTATGGGTACAGGTGTAGGAGGCATTGACAAGCAGGAAGCAGCAGAAACCATTATCCAAACAATCAAAGAAACAAAGTTTCACAGCGTAGAAAAAATAATTCTAATAGATATAGATGATGAAATGGTTAAAGCTTTTGAGAAAGCTTTAAATAAGTCTTAGTATTACCTATTAATCCCTTAGGGAGGTGGATAAATGAAACGCACATTAGCAACTATAATTCTCACAACAAGTCTGACTCTATTCTCACAAGGAGTTTTCGCAAACACAACAAATTCTACTCAACCAATACATAACTTGGAAAGCACAGTCAGCATCTTATCGGAAAGTCAGGCAGAGGAAAAAATCAGTGATGAGCAGCATCAAAAAGAACTCAGAGCAATGGTAAATTTCTATATTGCGCGTGGCGCCGAGCACTGGCAAGGAAAATATGTTAGTGCAAATGGCACTCTTGCAGTAATACAAATGGTTTTTGACGATGAAAAGCTCAAAGAGTCTCTGTTCATTACAGACAGTTTTGACGAATGGCGTGAACTGTATAAAAAAAAGAGGTATGAGTCCGGAACAGAAATGTCAGACAGAGAAATACAAAAAAAAATTGATGAAATTCGTGAAGGAGTTGAAAAAAAAGGATATACATTTGGAGCGAGTACACTAACTCCTTTAGACTATACTGCAATCAAGTATGATTTAGAAAACAATGTGTTTTATCTGAAACGAGAGTTTCGCGGGCAAGAAATGTTCTATGCATATGATATTAATACTGATGGAATGCAGTTGTATACAAAAGATTTTGTAAGGACAAACAAGGACTTGGAAATGCCAGGCCATAAGTTTGAAGGACCTGAAATCTGTAATAAAGAAAACGAATGGAAGCAAGAGAGCAAAGAATTAACAGACCGCTTCAAAGAAGAGGTTCATTTTGTTTATGAAATCGCAGCAAAAAGATATGCAGGCACATATGGCTTTCCGAAAAGATAGTTGTAGATAATTTTTTAGAATCAGACGCCCAGTGATTCATCCACCTCTTTTTTCATTCGGGCATCATATTCGTATTTTTTTTCTCCTTCTTTTTGCTCTTCGCTCATCAGAGCCAGTATTTTTTTTATTGTCTCTTCCTGGTTTTCTGAAAAACTGGTTTGTATTTTTGCTGCATGCTCTTTGATGATTTCCTCTTCTATCTGCTCTGCAGTACCTGCGCCGACATTTATTTCTTCAAACTCCTGAGATGTGAGTTTGGATGTGTTTCTCATTACAAAATAAGCAGATTTGTCATATATTTCTTTGATAATATTCTTGAACATTATATCACTTGGTTTTCCGCTCTTCAGCTTGCCGCCAACTTTGAGAAGAACAATTGTATTATTGAATTCTTTTCCCTGAATAACAGCTTTAAGCTCATGATTTATTTGCTCAGTTGTCTTGTCATCTGCACTAATCTCTATCTTGTAAACATTTTTTATATTAATAGGTTGAAACTCGATTTTGCCATCTTCATAAATATAAAATCCTCCTCTTTCCAGTTTCCATAGCTCTGAAAAATTAGCAGGAAAAATAGGACCTGGATAAACAAGATTCTTATAATCAACAACACTCTTCTGGTCAACAACATGAACATGTCCTCCTGCGTAATAATCAAATCCTTTTGGCATATCTGTGGCTGGAATTGAATCCATCATTTCAAGCTCTTCTGGTTTTAGCTCGTCGATAGATGTATGAAACATGAAAATCTTAAATCCTTCTTCTCTTTCCAAGGGCTCAACATCAAGCATTTCAAAATCTTTTCTTTCAAGAGTTCCTTTTTTTCCGCGAATACCTGTGATTTTTGCTCCTGTAATTGGGTCAAATGTGAAATTTAGCTTCAATTTATTGTCAATAACACTTCCTTTCATAACATTAACCAGGAATTCTGCTTCTTCAAGAACATCAAGAATTGTTCTTCCGCTTGGACTGTAGTCATGGCTGCCAGGAACAGCATAAACAGGAATGTTTTGTTTTCTCAGTCTTTTCAAAAGAATAACTGCTTGTTTCAAATGGTCAATGGCAGGCATTGCTGTATTAAACAAGTCACCTGCAATTAGCACAAAGTCAACTTGTTTTTCAAGAATAATAGTTATTGCTCTTCTAAAAGCCTCCAAACTAAGGTCTTTCATTGCAGGGTCGCGCCAGGCCCCTATGTGTATATCTGCTAAATGTGCAAATCTCATAAAGTGCAGAAATCTCAGAGCATATAAAAAGCTTTAGGAAAACAATCAACCAAGTTTGAACCCAAACGCTTCAAGGATACCTCACTCTTACTTTAGTCGATCCTCACTTAACATACATTAAATCAAATTGAATAATAGTACTTTCTTTTTATTTCATGGTGTATATTAAAAAACTATATAAGTAACTAAACAAGTTATTCATTTATGTGGATTTTGAAATTTAAATCTAAAGAAGAATTCAACATATACAACAAGAGAACTATCAAATTCAATATAAGAATCCATTTTTATTCTCAAAAGTATTACATTGAGAAAAATAACATTTATTTTATTAATTCAGGAATTGTTTTTGGTGAAGAAGATAATAAAAACCTATTTTTCAAGGATTTACAGAAAGACAAAAAAATCAAGGAAATTGAGATTAATAATGATTTTTTCGTTTCTGTTTATTATGAAAAGGTAACAGAAGCAAGAGTTTCTGCATTAAAAACAATTTATAACCAAAAAATAATATTTCTAAAACCCACCCTTTTTGATGAAAAAGGTTTTGAAGAATGGGAAGTGGCATCATTTAATCGTACAGATTTAGAGGATATTCTTAAGCAAGGCAAAAAACTACAAAAGACAATTGGTGGAGAATTCAAACTGTTAAGTTTCAAAGAGAAAAAAGTTAAAGATTTAACAATGCAATCAATAATGCCAAACTTAAGCACTCAACAAAAAAAAGCATTAGAACTAGCAATACAAAACAAATATTATGGCTACCCTAGAAAAATCACACTAAAAAAACTAGCAGCAATGATGAAAATTTCAGAATCAACATATCAATTCCACTTAGCAAAAGCAGAAGAAAAAATAATTCCCTTTTTCTCAAAAAAATAAATATCGGAGAAATCCGATAAAAATTAGTTATACTAAGGAGAATACTATTATTACATGACAAAAATTAAAAAATTAGAAGAAAGTCTCAGACTCAAAGATTTTATTCCGATTTATGGAATTATCAAATATGCTGATAGATGCTATTTTGCAAAAAAAGAAAGAGACGCAGATTTCATTACATCACTTTTATCTAAAGATAAGGGATTTGATTATACTGAAGCAATAAAATGTGTAAACAAGAGTATGAATAATGCACTAATTTTGAGCCTCTCTAATGGTCTTTTATTGTCTACACCTTTTGCTTATTTTTTATTTAGATAAAAGATTAAAAAAATACCATTTTTCTCATAAAATGCAGAAATCTCAAAGCATATAAAAAGCTTTAGGAAAACAATCAACCAAAACATTTAAAACAAACAACAACTATAAATCAATAAAAAGAGGGGAAAAAAGAGGTTTATTATGAGACATCAAATTATTAGTCTTTATAAAAAAGCAGATATGAAAGGATTTGCCATTGGAGCTTTTAATTTTTCAACCAATGAAATTCTCAAAGGCATAATTACTGCTGCACAAAAACTCAAGGCACCTGTAATCATTGCCACGAGCGAAGGTGAGAGAAATTTTTTTGGGTGTGATGAAAGCGTTGCCATGTATAATGTGATTAAAAAAAAATATCCTTATGTTATTCTTCATGCAGACCACACTCATTCTTTTCAGGAAATAAAAAAAGTAGTTGATGCAGGCTATCCATCTGTGCATTTTGACGGCTCTAAACTTCAGTACAGGCACAATATCAGAGAGACAAAAAGAGCTGTTGATTATGCTCATGCAAACAATGTTTTTATTGAAGGCGAACTTGGTTCTATAACTGGAGGCTCGACAACTCATAAAGAAAAATTAAAAGATATTCTCACAGATGATTTGCTTACAAATCCCAGTCAGGCAAAAGAATTTGTTGAACTCACTGGCGTGGATTCTCTGGCAATCAGCATAGGCAATGCTCATGGCATCTGGAAAGACAAGCCAAAGCTTGATTTTGAAAGATTAAAACAAATAAAAGAACAAACAGGCAAGTTTCTGGTTCTGCATGGCGGCTCAGGTATCAGTGCAAATGATTTTAGAAAATCAGTAGAGCTTGGAATTAACAAGATTAATATTAATACAGAATTAAGAATAGCTTTTGCTCATGCTCTTATTAAAGGTCTGCACACCAGAGAAGATTATACTCCTTATAAATATTTGAAAAATGTCAGTCCGACTGTTTCTAAGATTGTCGAAGAGCATATTATTATTTTCAAAACAAATAACAAAATTTGATAAATAAAAAGATTTGAGATTCAAAAATGAAACTTGCAATTGGAATTGACTTAGGCGGTACCAAGATTCTAGGTATTGTAATGGATGAGAAAGGACGCATTCATAAGAGCTATGAGAGACCAACAGAAGCTCATAAATCCAGACAAAAAATATTATCTAATATTGTTGAAGTTATAAAAAAACTAGAACTCCCTGGTATTTGTGGAGTTGGCATGGGCATTCCTGGGTTTGCAGTGGATGGGAAAATGGTTTTTGGAGGCGGAACTCTTGGCAAACTGGTTGGTATTAATATAAAAAAAGAGATTGAAAAAAGAATTAAATTTAAAGTTTTCTTAGAGAATGATGCTAATTGTTTTGCTTTAGCAGAGCACAGGTTTGGCGCTGCCAAAGAATGCAGTAATTCTATTGGAATTATTTGGGGTACTGGAGTTGGTTCTGGAATAATAATTAATAACAAGATTTACTCTGGAACCCTTGGCGGTGCTGGAGAAACAGGACATACAAAACTCGTGATTAATGGAGAAATCAAAGAAGTAGAAGACCTGATTTCCGGACCTAACATTGTTAAGAGATATGAAGAATTAAGCGGAAAAAAAGCCCATATGCCAACAGTTATTCTCAATCAGAAAGACAAGGTTGCCAGAAAGTTATATCAAGAAGTCGTGCTTTATACGGGTTTATTCTTTTCAAACTTGATTCATACTTTTAACCCTGATTGCATTGTTGTTGGAGGCGGAGTTAGCAACCTGCCCATTTACAAAGATATAAGAAAAATAGTTAATAAATATACTATTCCTAGCATGGCAAAAGCCTGCAAGATAAAAAAACATTCTATAAGTGATGACGCCGGCGTCATAGGCGCTGCACAGCTGGTTTTCTGTAATTAAACAATAGACGAATTCGATGAGAACAGACTCGGGCTTCTCGTAACTTTAGAAAAACATTTATATTAATACTTCTGAATATTAATAATCCTGTATCAGATACAGATTTTGATAGATATGAGAACATACGGGAGTGGTGAGGTAAATGCCTAGTTTAATAGTTATAGCATCAAAGTTTTTTCTTGATCCTAAATGGCTCTATGCACTTCTTCTGATTGTTCTGTTTCTTCTATTATATCTAATCAGGCCAAAACCCAAGCACACAGTGATTCCAAGCCTTATGTTTCTTTTCAAAGACCAGGGAAGAAATACAAAAACTAATTTTTTCAGGAAACTTATAAGAGACTTATTGTTCATATTGCAGCTTCTTATCTTGCTTTTCCTTATTATTTCAGTTGCAAAGCCATACATTAATGTCACAAAAGAATCCTTATTCAAAAACACAGTTCTTGTGGTGGATGTGAGCGCCAGCATGAAAGCAGATTATGATGGAAAAACAAGATTTGACGAAGCTGTAAAGCTCGCTAAAAAAAATCTCGGAGTTACCAACACGCTTGTATTAGTAAAACATAATCCTGAAGTTGTTTTGATTGAAAAAAGCTCAAAAGACATTAGGGATTATCTTGATGCTCAGAAAGCAACTGACACAACCAGCAATCTCTACGACGCTATCAGCACAGCAGGCGGCTATGCAAAAGGCGATTCAAGGATTGTTGTGATAAGTGATTTTATTGACACAGAAACAGATACTGGAATTGAAACTGCAAAAAAAACCCTGGAAGCTCAGGGTATAAAAGTTGATTTCATAAGGGTTTTCGAGCCTGTAAACAATGTGGGAATTATTGACCTTGTGATTGAAGAACAAAAGACAAGTGCTGTTATCAAAAATTTCAATGCGCAAGCAGTAGAAGTAAAAATTAAGGTTAACACACTTGAAGAAACCCTGAATATTCCTGCTAACTCACAAGAACTCTTTACTTTCTCAACACCAATAGGCACCAGCAAGCTTGAGGTTGAATCAATTGGAATAAAAGACGGTTTTAAGGCTGACAACACAGCACATATAAGCACGCCTAGTGATATTCAGAAAAAAGCTCTTTTAATAACAAATAATCCTTCTCCAGAAAAGACTTTTTTGTTCAATGCATTTGATGTCATGAAAAATATTGAGATAGATGTTGCAATACCTCCTAAAATTCCAAGCTTAGATGATTATGATATTTTTATCCTCAAAGATATTGACCCAAACCTTATTTTGCCAGGAACATTTAAAGGTATAAAAAAAGAAGTTGAAACAAATGGCAAGACTGCTATTATTACTGCTCAGTCTGCTACAACTAGTATGCTGGGTGTTAATTATTATGATTTATTGCCTTTAAGATATAATGATACCATTACAGAAACCACAAATATTCTTTCAGGCAGCACAGAAAGCATAACTGCAAATATTGAATTTGGAATCACAAAAAAATATTTCAAAATAAGTACTTTTGAAGGCAGGCCTGTTATTGTTTTGGCTGCTGCAGAAGATCAAACACCAATAATAACTTTTAGTTCGCTTGAAGAAGGAAAAGTGTTCTTTTATGGAATTCTCGATGAAGACAAAAGTGCAGATGCAAGTTTTGCTAAAAGTCCTGTTTATTTTGTATTCTGGAAAAGGCTTATGGATTTTGCCACAGACACCCCTTCAATCAAAAACCTGAATTATTTGAGCGGCAGCACTCTGAATTTTCAAAAAGAAGAGCGCATACAAACTCCAACAGGAAAAATAACAACAAAAAGTCTGCCTTTGGAAAACGCAGGCCTTTACACTTTGAATGACAGGGTCATTGCAATTAATCTGTTGAATAAAAAAGAATCTGATGTGAACAATCAGGCAGATATAGAGCAGGAAGGATATTTTCAGTCCAGTGAGAAGTTCAAAGAAAAAATTCCATTTGAACTCACAGATTATATGATACTTATTGCAATTATTCTTTTATTTATTGAATTCACATATATAAAACTTAGAGGTGACTTGTAAGTGATCAGCAATGTGCTTAAGCCACAGGCCTTGATTTGGCTAGTTCCGATTCTAATCCTGTTCTTTATATTATTATATTACCAGTTTGTCAGAGATGAATTTGTTGACAAAAAAGAAAAAAAGAAATTCCGAAAAACAATAATTATAACAAGGGTTTTAATTTTTCTTTTGCTTGTAATTGCATTGGCAAAACCTTTTGGAGAGGTTAAAACCACAATACCTGGAAATCCAAAATTATTGGTTCTGATTGACGAAACTGTTTCAATGGATGTTATGAATACAGAGTTCATACCAAATCTAAAGCAGGAGCTGGAAAAACAAATTCCTGTAAGCACAAAAACAATTGGTTCTGGCATTACCTCAGATATTTCAGACAATATACTAAATCATCTTGAAAAAGATACAAATCTTTTGCTTATTACTGATGGCAATGTAAATTCAGGTACTGAGCTCGGAGATATTGCATTACTGGCTGCAAATCTGAACAGCACCATAAGTGTGATTAATCTTCAGGAACAGCATAAAGAAGTAGGAGTATATATATCTGGTCCTGACAGCACTGTCTCTGATGTTGAAAACACATTTATTGTGAATATTATTAATCTTGGAGGTCAAAATGCAAATCTGAAAGTTACTGTTGATAATGAAATCATATTCAGCAATACTGTGTCAGGCGACAGATATGTGTTTGAAAAAGAATTTAAAGAAGGTGACCACAGAATCACTGCAGAAATCAGTGCGCCTGAAGATCACTTCAGTGAAAATAATGTATTCTATAAAACAGTCAGTGTTGTAAAAAAACCCAAGATTTTGTTTGTGACAGATGATTCTGCGCCGATGGAAAAAATAATTAATGAACTTTATGATGTAACAAAGCTCAGCTATATTCCTGACAATGTAGATGATTATTATGCAATTATTCTTTATGACAAGCCTGCAAACATCAGGGGCGTGGAAAAACTTGCAGACTATTTGATTGACAAAGAAGGCGGTTATTATGGTAATGGATTGTTTGCAATAGGTGGATTTGACAGCTTTGACAGAGGAGATTATAAGAATTCAGTGCTTGAATCCTATCTGCCTGTTTATGTTGGCAAGGCTTCAAGAAAAAGAGGCAGTAGTAATATTGTTGTAAGCATTGACTTTTCAGGAAGCAGCGGAGACAGGTATGAAGTTATTCGGGATCCTGTGACTGGCAAAATAAGTGAGCTAAAAAAAGTTAAATCAGATATTCAGGACGTGGAAAAAGCTCTGGCTTTAAGTGTTATCAACAGCTTGGGTCCTGATAATAATATTGGTATAAGCATTTTTAATACAAAAAGCGCAACTGCACTTGAATTAACTCCTCTTTTCCTTGTGAAAGAGGGAATTGGTGATATGATTGCCAGAATTCAGCAGCCTCCTGGGCAGTCATTTTTTCATGTCGGCCTGAGTGGAGCATACAGCATTCTCAAAGACCATGTCGGCACAAATAATATAATTATGATCACAGATGGAAGCACAGGAAGCGACAGTATAAGGCGTCAGACCCTTGACACTGCAAAAACTCTAAACAGCAGAGGCATCAAAATTTATGTTGTTGGCACAGGAAGGAATGTTGATGAGAATTTCCTCAAGTCTGTGGCTTATAATGGTGGAGGAATTTATTTCCCTGCCACGCAGGAAAACAAACTAAAAATTCTGTTTGGCGACCCAGAAGAAAGCAAATTTGGAGAACTATTTGATTTGTTTGTATTAAACCAATATCACTTCATTACACAAAATTTAGAACTTGATGCTTCATTGTATGGATTTAATCAGGTTATTCCAAAGAGCAGCGCCCAGCTTCTCATCACAACCCAGCATGGAGAACCTGCTGTGACAGTATGGAATTATGGTCTTGGTAGGGTTGCTGCATTAAATGTCTTTAGTGGCAATAATAATCTTGGCGATCTGCTAAACAATAAGAATTCAATACTTTTGACCAGAATTATTAACTGGGTGATTGGCGACCCTCAGAGAAAAGAAGCTTATTATGTTGTTATGCCAGACACAAGAATAAATCATCCTGTTGAAATGATTGTTAAAAGCCAGAAATATCCAAGTGCAGAAGGATTGAGCTTTTCCAGAACAGGTGACAATCAGTACTCTACTACTTTTGAATCAACAGAAAAAGGATTCAACCAGGTATTAGGAAAAAGTTTTGCTGTAAACTATGAAACAGAATATCAACAGTTAGGTATGAATCCAAGGCTTGAGGAAGTTGTGAGCATGAGCGGCGGAAAACTTTTTGAACCAGCAGATACAAAAAACATTGTGGAGTTTGTCAAGACAACATCAAAACAAACAAAAATTGAAAGAGCAACTGTTATCTGGCCATTTATACTTTTAGCTGTCATCATCTTTTTAATAGAAATCGCAATTCGGAAAGTCAGAGAAAAAAAGCTTAACAGATAAAAGACAAAATTAATAATAAAACAATAATAAAAATAAAATATGAGGTTGATGAAAAATGGCATCTGGTTTCATGGGGAAAAAAGTGAATTTATTCTTATTGCTAATGATAATACTGGTGCTCGTAGGATTTGGAGCAATCAGTGTTTACTATCAGTACACTTTTAAGAACATTAATCAAAAGTTCGATGACAAAGCAGGAGATCTTGGAACTTGTGAGTTAAATCTGGTAAATAATATGACTGAATTACTCAAAGCCAGAAGCAGTTTGAGCAGTACCACAACAGATATAAGAAAATACGATGTGCTTTATGAGCAAAAAGCAGAAGCTCTTGAAACCAAAGAAGGAGAATTATCAGATACTCGGGCAGAACTTACCAGAGTTACTATGCAAAAAGAAGTTTACAAAAGGCAAATTGACGATGCATTTGCCCAGATAATAACACTTAACCAATCAATTAAAAGCCTTGGACAGCAGGTCAATAGCCTGACCATTCAGCTCAACAAGGAAAAAGAAAAAGTTGCATGTTTGATAAACAATAAGGATGCAGATGAATGGGAGGAATGCCTTTAATCAAAAAAATAAAAGAAGAAAAGATAATAATATAAAATAACAACAAAATGGCTGGGAAAAATGATTTATTTCAGGAAGTGAAATTTGAGCTATTAAAAGTAGTTCTCATTAATACATTTTTAGATGCACTCATGGTATTTTTTGTTGCATATTTTATCGTTTCTTTCATCAATATCAAATTTTTATATACTCTGCTGATACCTGCAGTTATTACATTTGTATTCTTTTTTGTCATGATACTGCTCAGAATCAAAAAACTAAAATTAAAAGCAATGGAAGATGCAAATCCCCAAGTTAAAGAGATGCTGAGAACAGCGCATGATAACATGAACCAGGATAATATCATGACTATGGCCTTGTTTGAGGATTTAAAGCAAAAAATGAAAACAGTTTCCACAGGAAACCTGCTCGAATCAAAAAAAATAATAATCAGAATTGTCAGTGCTGTGATACTTGTTTTCCTAATCATATTTGTCTCATCTTTTAATATCAACATAAACAAAATAGATATTCCTTTTGAAAAACTAAAGTTTATGATTCAGTCAGGAAATAATGATTTGGCAGATGGAAGCATTACGGATCTGGTGTTTAATGAGACTGAAGTAGTTTACGGGGATGCAAGCATTGCAAAGCTGGGAAATGAAGAGATTGATCTTAACATGAATCCGAGCATGAGTGAAATAGATTTCAATGAGATTGGAGATTCAGAAAGACAAGATTTAAGAGAGGGCGGCATTCCGCAGGAGATAGGTATTAATCCTGATGCTTTCAGCAATCAGGAAATGCTTGATGAGGCAGAACAGGCAGCTAATTATAGTCAAAGAATAAAAAATATTTAAGCTAATGGAAAAAAGCAAATAAACAAAAGCTAATAAACAAGAAATTTATTGGAGGAGAAAAAAATGGCAAAAAATATTGAAAGCGTGCGTAATATTGAGAAACTAAAAGACACATTCAGCAATGTTACAAAAGAGATAAGCAAAATAATAGTTGGACAAGAAGAGGTAATTGAGCAAATAATGATTGCTATTCTCGCTGACGGCAATGCTCTGCTTGAAAGTTATCCAGGCCTGGGAAAAACAACAATGGTAAAAACCATTGCAGATGTGCTGGACTTGAAATTCAGCCGTATACAAAACACACCAGACCTTATGCCCAGCGATATCATCGGTACATATGTTATTGAAGAAGAAAAAGGCAAAAAAGTCTTTAGATTCCAGAAAGGACCTATATTTGCAAATATAATTCTTGCAGATGAAATTAACAGGGCAACACCAAAAACACAATCTGCCATGCTTGAAGCAATGCAGGAAAAACAGGTTACAGTAGGCAACCAGACTTTTGCCCTTGACCAGCCGTTTTTTGTGCTGGCAACACAAAACCCAATTGACATGGAAGGAACATATCCTCTGCCAGAAGCACAAGTTGACAGATTTCTGCTAAAGATACTGGTTGATTATCCTGGTTTTGATGATGAAATGGAAATTATCAACAGATTTACAAAATCCAGTGAGATATCTAAGATAAGAACTCTGCTGAGCAAGGATTCTTTGAAACTTCTGCAGAATCTTACAAGGCAAGTTCCAATTGCAGATGATATCAAAAAAAGAGCTTTAGAAATTGTTGCAAAAACAAGGACAACAAAAGACCTTATTGAATATGGTGCCAGTCCCAGAGCCAGTATTGGACTAATCCTGGCTGCAAAAGCCAAAGCATTGATTAATGGCAGGAAATATGTGAGTGCAAAAGATATTGAGGAAATGGCTTATCCAGTGCTCAGGCACAGACTTATTCTCAACTTTAAAGCTGAGAGAGAAGGAAAAAGCGCAGATGATATTATACGAGAAATCATGAAATAATCACCATAAGATAAATAGGACATAAAAAACATAATAAAAAGGAAAAACAAATGATAGACATAACTTTTCTAAAAGAACTTGACAGATTTAATATTGTTCTAAAAAAAAGAGTATTGTCAAGATATCAGGGAGAACGCCAGAGCCACGCACAAGGACATGGACTTGTTTTTTCAGACTACAAGGATTATGTTCCTGGAGATGACTTTAGAAATATTGACTGGAGAGTTTATGCCAGAACAGACAAGTTCTTTGTAAAACAATTTGAAGAAGAAAGAAACATGACAGTACATGTAATCATTGATGCCAGCGCAAGCATGGATTATGGCAGAAAAATAAGCAAATTTGAATATGCAAGTATGATAGGTCTAGGTTTTTCCTACATGGCTCTTCGAAACAATGAAAAATTCAATATCTCTACTTTTTCAGAAGGCCTGAATTACATAAAAGCCAGAAAAGGAATGAATCAGCTCATGGGAATTGTAGACAGGCTTGAAAAACTAAAAGTAAAAGGCAAATCAGAATTTCAAAAATCATTTGATGAATACAAAAAATACATGCGCTCAAAAAGCTTTGTTGTAGTAATATCTGATTTCTTGTATGATATTGAAGAGATAAAAAGAGTGTTGTCAAGATTTACAATGCATGAAGTTGTTGTAATTCAGGTACTTGATCCTCAGGAAAGAAGACTTGCACTCTATGGAGATGTTATTCTCGAAGACAGCGAAATGCACACAAAACTAAGAACTTTTATCAGCAACAGGCTCATAAATAATTACAGGGATAAGATAGAGCATCATATTCATGCAATTAAAGATGCATGCGAACATATGGGCCATGATTTCATAAGCATAACCACTGATAGACCAATATTTGAGACTTTCTATGCAGCGCTGAGGACTTAGAAAGATTTTCTTGACTTACGATAATCATGTATCTTATCTAGATGATTTAATCTGGCCAAATCATATTTTGCTTTCCAGGTTTTAGGAGTTAAATAATGTTTAACACGTTCCATTAATGAAGCCTGGTATGGAGGCTCAGTACTCATCTCAGCGAGAAATATATCTAATTTCCTATCAGTATCTTCTCTGCGAATAAATTTTCCTCTGTTAATTAATATATGACTCATACAAAAAAAGAAAGCAGAAGCAATATATAAGTTTATCTTTTCTTTCTCCTCCTTGTAACAAACCAATACCATATTACCAATAGAATTATTACAAAAGCTGCACCTATTAAGAACCATAATGCGATGTTTGGCTCTGCAGGAACAGTTACGGTCTGAATAACGGTTTTTACAACTGGCTCAACAATAGGCTGCGTGAGATTTTGAGATGCATTAGCAGCCATATCTAAAGCTGTAGGCGCTGCTCTGACAGCAGCTTCTCCTCCTGCTCTTGCAGCTTCAGCACCAAAAGCAGCAATTGATTCTTCTGCTACTTCAGCAGTCTTAACAGCAGCATCATTGGAAAATGCTGCCAAAGACGGCGCTGCAGCATACATTTTTCCAGTGCGTAACCCAAAGCTTGAAAAAATCTTAAGAACACCAGCAGTTGCAAGTGCAATCAGCCCAATAGGTAGTATTCCTTTAAGTTTTTGCATAAATGTCTCTCTGCTTGTTTTTTTCGGCGCAATAATAATTATCTTGTTGGCCAGAGAATAGTGAAGGACTTCTTTGCCTTTTTCAGAGTAGTGGAATTCTTCTGCCATAACAAGATTAGCTTTGAGAAGCGCCTGAAGATTATAATGAACAGTGCTAAGAGGAACTTTCATCTGTTTTGCAATATCTGTTTCTGTTGCAGATTCCTTCTTGCTCATGAAATCAAGAATTTTCCTCGCAGTCTTGTTGCTTATAACTTTAGCTAGTTCTTTTGATTCTGACTCTTCCAGTGATACAAGTAAAAATGGGTCTTCTGCCATCGTGAAAATATGTAAGTTTTAAGTATATATAAAGGTTTATATGGGTGCAAGAAAAGTTGAAGTTATATATTTGGATATATTAAAACACCTTTATCATTAAAGACCGGAATCCCTCTTGCTTTTTCTCCTAATTCTTCAATTATTTTCCGAGTCCTTATTGATGAAGGCAATACCGTAGATATTGATAATATCTCTTTAACAGGTATCTTGGATTTATTTTCTCTCCAATCCACCCTTACACCTGTATTGGTAGGGATGTCATCACTAACAAATATTGAGAACTCATATTGGCCCTTAAACTCATTTGCACGACCACCTTTAATATTAAGGTTCAAATATATTTTTTGTATTAAAGAAATAAACCTTTGAATATTCTTATGATCTCTACTAAAAAAATCTTTATACATGAAAAAATCCCTTAATGTTTTGATATCTTCTTTAGGAAATGAATTTAGTTTTATTTCATTTAAGGCTTTTCGTCCTTCGATTTCAATCATATCAAGATAGGTATCTTCTTTCTGTTTATTTGCAAAATATGGTTGAAAAAAAGTACGAATTTTATGAAGCCTTCCCTCAATATCTTTATTAATATTCTTAATTGCTTTTTCATAAACTTTAATCAAATTCAGTATTTCATCATTTCCAAAGTATTTCATCATCATAGAATCTTTGTTTTGAAGATCTTTTTTATATCGTTTTATTTCGTCTTCAAAGTACTGTGCTAAATTGTTGCCAGAACTGTGCTTAACATAGGAGTCAATAAAAAAATTTCTCGATAGTTTATTTTTGATATGCAAATCATTTAAAATATCATTTACTTCTTTTTCAATTTTTTTCTCTATACTTTGAATGAAATTATCAAATTTATTTTCATAAACTATTTCAGAGAGACATTTTAATGATTCTGGATATAATGTGTTTAAAAAATAAAATAAACGGGTAGTTCTAAATATTTGATAAAGAGGATTGTACGAACGAAACATATTATTTAGAATTTCATCTCTTGCATTTTGTTTATGTACTTTAAAAATTCTTATTATTTCATTAATAAATCCGAACAGCTGCCAATTATTTGCCCAATCAGTTGAAGCTAATAATTTAGATCCGACAATATCTTTAAATTGATATTTATCAGAAAGGATCCATTCATAGTGTTCAAGAATAAATCCATTATTGAATATTTCTCTCAATTCATCTATCGAAACAAATCTTACTAGAAAATCTACTTTATTTTGCAACAATGTGATTTTCTCCGATACTTCTAGATAACCTTTCTCTTGTAATAAAAGTGACTTGATCTGCAATATTAGACCATTGACAAAATCCGCTTTTTCCTTATCTTTACTCGTATCCAAATGCTTATTTCTCATATCCATTAAAAATGTTTGTAATTCTTTAGCCAAATATATGATTTTTTCTGAAATTTCAGGTTTATCTTTTCCTAAAGAATGTAGTTTTTGAATATCTTGTAATATTTGTATATCTATTTTTTCAATAGCTTTAAATGTCTCGATTTTCTTATCCCACCAAAACCAGTGTTTTGGCAATCGTATTTTAGGATCATCAATTTTTTCTATTAATTTATTTAATTCATCATTCATGTCTTTTTTAAATAAGGCCATATTATATTTAATTGATTTAGTATATTTATAAACATTTGGATATAAGTAGGTTTAGCGAGTATATAAAGTTTTATATGAGTGCAAGTTAAGTTGAAGTTATAGGAAAAAAATAAGAAAATTCAGAAAAATCAATTAAAAAACTTTTCAAAAGCCTTCTCTATCATCTTCTTGATTTTAGGAATTCTTTTTTCATCAAAACTATTGGATGAACCTAATTGGTAAACTTTGGTTTTGATTCCACAGAAACCAAGAATTTGCCTTTTGATAAGTTTGGCAGGCATGTTGCCCATAAAAACTTTGGTTAAAAATGTTGAGCCTCCTGTTGTGATGAAGACAAGTGCTTTTTTGCCTTTGAGCAGACCTTGGGGCAAACCATTCACATATTTAAACGCAAATCGGGAAATAAATATTCTATCAATAAATCCTTTCATAATAGCAGGCATAGAACTCCACCATACAGGATAAATAAATACAAGCAAGTCTGATTTTTTTATTTTCTGCTGTATTGCCTTATTCTGTTTTGACACAGTATAGTTACCTCGAGTATAATGCTCATTTTCATGAAGAACAGGGTCGTACTTCATCTTGTATAAATCCAAAACTTCATAAGATATTTTTCTTGATTTAAGATTGCTGATTGTTTCTTTTAGAATCTGCTCATTGTGTCCTCCTGTGCTTGGATGTGCATATATAATTAAAGCTTTCATGGTTCTTAAAAGAATAAAATAAGTGTATAAAAGAATTTCGATTTATATCAAAGAAATAGCATCATGTTCACATGCTTCCACACATGCTCCGCATTCAATGCATTTATCCTGGTCAATTTTAATAATGTTTTCTCTTGTTAACGCTTCAACAGGGCATGCTTCAACACATCCTTCACATGCTCCTTTACATGAACATTGTGTGCATTTGCCATCTTTCCAACAGCATTTTTCATAATCAATTTTGATTTTCATATTTATTCAAATTTTTAATGTGTTTATAAAAGTTTCCAGAAAAATATATAAAGCGAAGTATTCATTTAATAGTGAAAAACAATGGAAGAGGGATACATAGCGAATCGTCTAGAAGAAAAAATCCGGATAGTAGAAGCAAATAGAGGCGCAAAAAATAAAATTCTGTATAAAACAGCTAAAATTATTACAAGACTTCAAAAACATGATGTAAAAACAGAAGAAAATTATAAGTTTAAATACACTATATTAAACAAGCTTGCAGCAGGAACACATAATATTCCAATAAGGTTTGCACAGGCAAATGCAGGTGTACTTCCTACTTGTATGCAAAAAATAATTTCAGATTACAGAAATCAACTGGGTGTAGAAGAGACACCTAATGATTATGTAAAATATTCAATTCGACTTAGCTATCCTGTTGCGTTTCTAAAAGTGGCTTCTGGACTAGGACTTTTAACTATTCCTTTTTTAGCACCAGCGGGAGATCTGATAATTGGATGGGGGCTTTACTTAATGGCCATAGATAATCCGATTAGGCATTATCTCAGGAAAAAAGGAAAACCAAAAGGAGTATTTATTCCTTATCAAATGTTTAATCCAGTAATACAATGGGTTATAAATAAAAACGGAAAGCGGAAAGATAATAATACAGAAAAATCAGAATTACTAGAAGAAAAATTAAAAGAATAATTTAATCAGGACAAGCCAAGTTGTTTCTCTTTCTGGCTAATCTTAAATGTTGTTTCAGCTATACTGGTTAACTCTCAACTTCTTATGAACACATTGCTCGAGAATTCTTTGTCTTTTCTCATGCACTCCAAAACCAATTTCTTTATAGAATTTAGCTAATTGCTTTGCTCCAATGTATAAACTCCACATATTTTGTCTTTCGGGTCTTAGAAAAGGTTTGCAATCATAACCTAAGAGAGTAAAAAGTTCATGTAGATACTTTATTTCTCTTTCATTTCTCATCTCAATTCTTACATATCTACTTCTGTTAAAATAAGCAGTTCCTTCACCTATCATCATGCCTCGAATATATGCGGCAGCTAGTTTTTTGTCTTGTTTGCATAGTTCTTTTACTCTATGCTCTATTGTCAGTATTAGGTCGATTAAAATTGCTCTTTCACAACACAATTGATATTTTAGAATCTTGTTATAATACCCTTTTGCAAATCTAATCTTATCATGATCCAAGCTGCACTTAATAGCATCAAAATCAGGAATTACATATTCAATAGGAATATCAACTTGAATACAAAAAGGAAGTTTAGCAAAATAATTCTTAAACCATTTAATCATGGAATTCACAACATTAATTTCTGAATTAGTAAATCTAAACTTCCTTGGCTTTATTTTTCCACTAAAACCAGTGTCTCCCTCTGCCAGATACAAAGCATATCCTTCTACAAAGAATTCATCAACTTTTATTTCAGATGGAAATACTAAAGCATTTGTATCATGCGACCCCCATCGATAAAATCCTTTGATTTGTTCAAAAACATCTTCTTCGATAATATCTAAATCATTACATATAGTAATTAATCTTGCTAACTCATGGCCGTTTTTCTTTTTAAAAGCCCATTCAAATGTTGATTGTTCGATTTTTAGAAGTTCTTGATTATATTGCTTTAAGGAGCCATATCTAATTATTAATTTTTCTTTTACAAAATCTGTGAATTCATCAGCTACTTTAACAAATATTTTTTCTAGCTGAGCAAGTATAGGAATCGTGTAAATGTATTTATTTTTCTTTGTTAGCATTTCAATATCACCTCACCCTGAATTGGTGATGTTGAAATGGAAGAAGAAAACAATATATAAACTTCACACAAGAATGTCCAGTGCTAAGAAAGAAATTACTTAGGATAAATTCCTAACTTCTTCTCAACTTCAGCCACAGAAAATGTTGTTTTTATTACAGTGTCAGCATTCAGACTCATGCTTTGTATGCCTGCTTCTACAAGGAATTCTGCAAAATCTATAAATGTCGAAGGTGCTTCGCCACAGATTCCGATGTATTTTCCTTTTTTGTTTGCAACATTGATTACCTGGCGAATAAGTCTTTTTACAGCTTCATTTCTCTCATCATAAATATCACTTACTAATTCTGAATCTCTGTCTAATCCTAATGTCAACTGAGTTAAATCATTGCTTCCTATAGAAAATCCATCAAAAAGATTTAAAAATTCATCAGCAAGAATAACATTGCTAGGTATCTCACACATAGCATAAATTTCCAAACCATTTTCTCCCTGAACTAATCCATTATCTTTCATTACTTGCAAGACTTTGTTTGCCTCGTCAAGAGTTCTGCAAAAAGGTATCATTACTTTGATGTTGATTAAACCAAATTCATTCCTTGCTTTGAGCAAAGCTTTGCATTCAAGAGCAAAAGCTTCTTTATATTTATCATTATAATAACGAGATGCTCCTCTCCAGCCAATCATAGGATTATCTTCTATTGGTTCAAATAAATGTCCGCCAATCAAATTAGCATATTCATTGCTCTTAAAATCACTTGTTCTCACAATAACTGGCTTGGGATAAAAAGCTGCAGCAAGTTTTCCAATTCCTCTTGCCAATGTATTTACAAAAAACTCTTCTTTATTTGAATAGCCATTTGTCAGGGAGTTGATTTTTGATTTTAGTTTTTTATCTTCAATCTCATTGAACTTTATTAATGCCAAAGGATGAATTTTAATCTCTGAATTAATAATAAATTCTTCTCTTGCCAATCCCACACCTTGATTGGGAATAAAGCTTTCTTCAAAAGCCTGGTCAGGATTAGCAATATTCATCATTATTTTTGTTTTTGTCTTTGGCACTGCACCAAGGTCATGCTCTTCTAATTCATATTTTAATAATCCCTGATAAATATGCCCTTCTGCACCCTGGCTCGCATCTACAGTTATTTCCTGGTTGTCGTGGAGCAGTTTGGTTGCTTGTTCAGTTCCTACAATACAAGGTATTCCTAATTCTCTGGAAATAATTGCTGCATGGCAAGTTCTTCCACCTCTATTAGTCACAATTGCTCCTGCAATTTTCATTATCGGCTCCCAATCAGGGTCTGTCATGTCTGTTACAAGAACTTCTCCTTCTTTGAATTGATGAATATTATGAACATCTTCTATTACTCTTACTCTGCCGCTTCCAATCCTATCACCTACAGACTGGCCTTTAAGCAAAATATTGCCTTTTTCTTTGAGAACATATTTGATTAGCTTGGTTTTGTCTTTTAATGAATTAACAGTTTCAGGTCTAGCCTGCACAATAAATAGTTGATTTGTTATGCCGTCTTTTGCCCACTCCATATCCATTGGCTTATGATATCCTGCTTTTTCAGAATAATGGTCTTCTATAAGAGCTGCCCATCTGGCTAAAGTTAGTATTTCATCATTGCAAAGAACAAATTTGTTTCTTTCATCTGGCTGCACAGGAATATTCTTTGTGCTCTTGTTTCCATGAGTATCATAAATCATCTTGATTTCTTTTGAACCCAGCTTTTTGCCGATTATAGGTTTGAATCCTTTTTTCAGAGTGGGCTTGAAAACAATGAACTCATCTGGATTGACAACTCCCTGAACAATATTTTCTCCAAGACCATAAGCGCCGTTGATAAGAACAACATCCCTAAATCCAGATTCAGTATCAATACTAAACATTACACCAGAGCATGCTTTGTCAGAGCGAACCATTTTCTGCACACCAATGCTTAAGCCGATTTTAAAATGGTCAAATCCTTTGTCTACTCTGTAACTAATAGCTCTGTTTGTAAATAAACTTGCAAAACATTTTTTGCATGCTTCAAGAAGCTGCTCCTCACCCATTATATTAAGATAAGTTTCCTGCTGGCCTGCAAAGCTGGCATCTGGAAGGTCTTCTGCTGTTGCACTGCTTCTAACAGCAACATCAACATCATTTTTTTCAGGATTATAAGTTCCACAAAGGCTTCTGTAAGCTTCAATAATTTCGTTTTGTAAATCGTCGGGTATGGGTGCTTTTAATACAAGCTCCCTGACTTTACGACCTCTTTCCTGCAAATCACGAATATTTCTTGTATCAAGTCCGGTAAGCATTTCTTTTATCTGATTTTTAATACCTTCTTTTTCAAGAATATAAAAATAAGCCTTTGCAGTTATTGCAAAGCCATTAGGAACATTAACGCCTTTATCTGTGAGATTAGTGTACATCTCACCCAAAGAAGCATTTTTGCCGCCAACTAAAGGAACATCAGCCACACTCACTTGATCAAACCATAGAATAAAAGCATTCTCTTTATCCAAAACATACTCACCTCTCTTAATAATCATAATAATTGAATAAAGCTATATAAATGTTTTGAAAAGAATAGAATGAATTATTTCTAAATAGATACCTTTTTATTATCTACGGTGTTGTAAACTGACAATAACTGGCTGCTAATCTAAGAATGTCCCTTGCTTTAACAGGATCCTTAAAAGAACCTTTAGTTATTGGATGGGTGAATTCAAATCTGCTCAAAGGTTTTTCTTTGAAAACACCATCATCATAAAGAACAAAGTTTGAACATGGTTTGCCCATGCTCATATTTACACGAGTGCTTTCATATTCATGTATGCCAAAAATCTCAGGACTTATTGAAAACCTTAACTTGAACAGAGAATCATTAATAATATTTTTTGGGATATGATTCCATCTCTTAATTTCCACATATTCTCCTCTAAACGTTTCAATAGAAAAATCATACCCTTTTTCCTTATAATAATCACTAATTGCAATTTCGGGCGATCTTTTATCCCCTAAAAAATATAAAATCATACCTAAATAGTAGGATGAAAAACAACAACCCCTAATTTTATCTTCAAGAAAGTCATGTTTTTCTAACAATTCCGCACTCCTATTATCTAAAATAGGCATTATTTTCTTATAATCACTAAGCAGTATCCTAAAACCCATGTTAAGAAAAAAATTATCATAATCAATGGTTTGAGATAAAAGCAAATCACCAGAAGATGTTTTTAATTCAACTTTCTCAGGAAGTTGATTTTCTTTAATAAGATCCTTATATACTATCATGCTTAGATCGAGTATGCTTGATGATTTAAGCTGGGAATGATCTAAGTAAAATGAAATGTTACGTTTTTTCAGTTCTTCTAAAAATTCATTTCTTTCAATGTATGTATAGTTGTTACATTCATAAGAATTTTTTTGATTACGAGTTAAAAAAGGATACTTATGCCGTTCTGTAATTATGTCAAAACAGATTCCTCTAGCCAATAGAATTGCTTCTTTTTCTGCTTTCTTGATTTCATTTGTACTCATTTTTTCACTAAAAAAAAGAAATAGCTAGCAGAATATATATTTACTCTTAAAAAAATCTTTAAAATAAGGAAAATTTTATAAATAAATACTTATTATAAGTTAATATGCGGCAAGACTTAGATGAGAAAACAAAGTTTGATTCAAAGGATAAAAAAATAATTGAGCAACTGCAAAAGAACTGCAGGCAGACAATTGCCCAGATAGCAAAAAAAACAAAGTTACCAAGAGACGTTGTTGTTTATAGAATAAAAAAATTAGAAAAATCAAATGTCATCCGTGCGCATCACACAATGCTTGACCCAATAAAATTAGGTTACCCACTATACACTTGGGTTCTATTCGCTTGTTACAATATAGAACCAGAACAAGAAAAAAAGCTCATAACTTTTCTTAACTCAAATAAAAACATAATCTATGTAAGTAAATGCTCTGGAAAATATGACTTTTGCATAGGAATTTGTGCAAAAAATTATAAACAATACGACGGAATAATAAGAGAAATACGTTTAAAATTTGCAAACACAATAAGAGAAATAGAAAGCGTTCCAACAATACAGGAATTCAAGTATGATTGGATGGTAGATTTGATTTGAAAACGAGAACAATCTTCCAAAAAACATATAAACCTTCTTCTATTTTGAGATGTTAAGAGAGGTAGTGAAATAATGTCTAAAGATATCTTTGAGATACGTTTTCATGGTAGAGGCGGACAAGGTGCTAAAACAGCTGCTGCGCTTCTTGCTGAAGCATCTATTGAACAGGGTAAATATGTCCAGAGCTTTCCAGAATATGGTGCTGAGAGGCAGGGCGCACCTGTAAAAGCATTTACAAGAATTAGTGATAATCCAATTTATTTACATTCTGGTATTACAAACCCAAATGTTGTGGTTGTACTTGATCAAACTTTGCTTAAGAGCATTCCTGTGACAGAAGGTCTTGGTGATGATGGTCTTCTGATTATTAATACAAATCAGTCAATTGATGAAGTTAAAAGTCTTGTTAATTTTAATGGAAAAATAATTGTTATTGATGCTGTAAAGATTGCTCTTGAAGAGCTGGGGAGAGCTGTTACAAACACTGCAATGCTTGGAGTTGTTGAAAAAGCAACTAATTGTGTTGATTATGAAACATTAAAAACCCATATGTTAAAACATTTTGAACATAATCTTGGTAAAGACTTAGCTGAGAAAAATGTTAAAGCTTTTGAAAGAGCATATAATGAGGTCCAGATATGAGTGGAAAATTAAAGAACTGGAAAGAAATTCCTATTGGCGGCAAGATACTTGAAGCGGGCAACAGCAAAGAATATAAAACAGGCGACTGGAGAACTTTCAGGCCTTTACATAATCCTGAAAAATGCACCAACTGCATGATTTGCTGGATGATATGCCCTGACTCTGCTATTAAAGTCGGTGGAGTTGATTGTCCTGCAAAAGGCCAAAAAGGTGTGAGTGATAAACCAAACTTAGGTAATTTTGGTGGTTTTGATTTAGATTATTGCAAAGGCTGTGGTGTTTGCGCAGAAGAATGTCCTTTCAAAGCAATTGAAATGAAAGAAGAAAAAGAGTTTAAGGATTAAAATGGTAAAGAAAAGAAAAGCATTTACAGGAGCCCAGTGCACAGCTGAAGCAATGCGCCAGATTAATCCTGATGTTGTTGCTGCTTATCCTATTACTCCTCAGACAAATATAATGCATGCTTTTTCCCAGTTTGTTGCTGATGGTGATGTTGATACTGAATTCATAACAGTTGAATCAGAGCACAGTGCAATGAGTGCTTGTGTTGGCTCAAGTGCTGCAGGCGCAAGAACAATGACTGCAACAAGTGCAAATGGCTTGGCATTGATGTGGGAGATCGTATATATTGCTGCAAGTACAAGACTGCCTATTGTTATGAATATTGTTAACAGAGCTTTAAGTGGTCCGATTAATATTCATTGCGATCATTCTGACAGCATGGGCTGTCGTGATTCTGGATGGATTCAGATTTATTCTGAAAATGGAGAAGAAGCATATGAAAACACAATAATGGCAATGAGAATTGCGGAACATACTGATGTATTACTGCCAGTAATGGTTTGCCAAGATGGTTTTATTACAAGCCATTGTGTTGAAACTGTTGAGCTTCTAGATGATGAAACAGTAAAAAACTTTATTGGAGAGTATGTTGGCCATTACCCTTTGCTTGATGTAGATAAACCTGTAACTTATGGTCCTCTTGATTTATTTGACTATTATTTTGAGCACAAAAGACAACAAGTCGATGCTATGCAGAACTCTGTAAAAGTTATTAGAGAGGTTTTTGATGAGTTTGGAAAAATAACAGGTAAACATTATGATTTTTTCGAAGGTTATCGATTAGAAGATGCTGAAAAAGTAATTGTTTGTGCAAACAGCAGTGCAGGAACAATAAGAGTTGTGATTGATGAGCTAAGAGAACAGGGGCAGAAGGTTGGTCTTTTGAAAATGAGAGTATTTAGACCCTGGCTTAATGACATGGTTGTTGAAAAACTAAGAGGAGTAAAAGCTGTTGCTGTTCTTGACAGAAGCGATAGTTTTGGAGCATTTGGCGGGCCATTGTTTTCTGAGATTAGAAGTAGTTTTCATGAAGAAACTGAAAAGCCAAATATTATTGATTATATTTATGGACTGGGTGGTCGGGAATTAGATATTGCTCAGATAAAAAAAGTTTTTGCTGAATTAGAAGAAGTAAAAACAAATGTTGGAGAAAGAGTAAGATATTTAGGAGTAAGAGAATAATGGCAAACATTCGAGAACTTGCATTAACAGGAGAACGATTAGCACCAGGACATAGACTTTGCCCTGGATGTGGCTTATCTATAATTGCAAGAGCTGTTATGCGAGGCACCAAAGACCCGATTGTTGTCAGCAATGCAACCGGATGTCTTGAAGTTAGCACTACTATTTATCCATATACTGCGTGGAATGTTCCATGGATACACAATGCATTTGAAAATGCAGCCGCAACTATTTCAGGAGCAGAAGCTGCTTTTAATGTTCTTAAAAGAAAAGGCAAGATTACAAAAGAAATAAAATTCCTTGCTTTTGCCGGCGATGGTGGAACATACGATATAGGATTGCAAAGTTTATCTGGTGCTCTTGAAAGAGGGCATAATTTTGTTTATGTATGCCTTGATAATGAGGGGTATATGAATTGTTTAAGTCTTGATACTCTTATAATGACAGAAAAAGGATTAAAAAGAATAACTGAAATAAAAGTAGGAGAAAAAGTTTATGCATTTAACCAAAAGAACGGAGATTTAGTATTGAAAAAATGCAGCGGTATTTTTGATAATGGAATAAAAAAAGTTTATGAACTAAACACTTTGCATCATTCAATCAAAGCAACTTCTAATCATCCTTTCCTTATCGTTAATAGAAGCCGGAAGAAAAAAGAGAATAAATTAATATGGAAGAAATTAGAAGAACTAAAAAAAGGAGATGAAGTCATTGTCCTGAAAAAATCATTAGATGGTAAGAGCCATGCATTTCCTACTATCAAACTATCACAAAAAGGAGATTATAAAGTAAACAAGATTAATAATATTAAAATCCCTGTGAAAAGTTCTCCTGAACTAATGGAATTCTTAGGATTGTATGTTGGCGATGGTTGGGTAAGAGAGCATAAAGCAGAAACAGGATTTGCACTTCCAAAAAATACTAAAGGAAGAAAGAGATTAAAAGAAGTTTATAAAAAAATATTCAGGAAAGAATTGGCTGAAAATGATGCTAATTACATGTATATCTACTCAGTAAACGTTGCTAAATTCATTGACTCATTGGGTTTTGGCAAAGGAGCAAAAAATAAAATAATTCCTGACTGGGTTTTTACACTTCCATTAAAAGAGAAAGAAGCTTTTCTTAATGGATTAATGCTTTCAGACGGATATAAAATTGGTGAGAGCCATAGATATGTTTCTGCAAGTATTGATTTATTGAAAACATTAAGATTATTGCTACAGACAATGAATTATCAGGTAGGAAAGATACATCAACAAACTAAGAAAAAAGGAACATATGTTGTTTACAGGGAATTGTTAGAAGACTCTACTTATGGATATATTTGTTTTAGCAAGAAAAAAGGAGCAGATGTTGATAAATACTTATCTCAGACAAAGCAAAGAGATTTTTTGGTTGACAATGAATGGTTTAGTTCTGAGAAAATAATGAATATTAAGTTTGTGAAAGAAGAACCTACACTTGACTTAAGAGTTGAAGATGAACATAATTTTGTAGCAGACGGAATAGTTGTTCATAATACAGGAATTCAGAGAAGTTCAAGCACTCCTTATGGTGCATGGACAAATACTTCACAAGTTGGAAAAGTGCATCAGGGAAAAGAACAATTTAGAAAAGATTTAACAGCTGTTGTTGCAGGTCATCATATTCCTTATGTTGCACAAGCCAGTCCTCATAATTACATGGATTTGGTTAGAAAGTCTGAAAAAGCATTTGCAGTCAAAGGCCCTGCATTCCTCAATGTCCTCAGTCCATGTGTTCCAGGCTGGAAATATCCAATGCAAATGACACTTAAAATGGCAAAGATGGCTGTTGACACTTGTTTCTGGCCGTTATTTGAAGTAGAAAACGATGAATGGAAATTAAACTTTGACCCTGGCGAGAGAAAGAAACCAATAATCGAATGGCTAAAGATGCAGAAAAGATTCAGGCACCTCATGAAGCCAGAGAATGCGCACATTATTGAGGCATTACAAGCCAATGTCGACAAGCGATGGGTAAATTTGAAGAAGTTGTGCGGAAAAGAATAAAAAAACTATTTGCTTTTTTTCTCAAATTTCTTCCTCTTCTTATACCCCAAATAAAAAAACAACAGCAACACTAACATCATTATTGAAATTTCTCCAAAAACAAGCTAAATTATCATATTGTTGGAAACATTTATAAATGATTCCAACTTTTTAATAAAAATGGATTTAAACAAGACCCAATTCAGGATTATTGAACTGATAACGCAGAAGACAGAGGTTTCGATTAGAGATATCTCTCAAAATCTAAAAATCAGCGTATCATTAACCTATAAGTATCTGAATGAGCTAATAAAAGGAGGTTTCCTGGAAAAGAAGATTACTAAATTTGTGATCTCTTCAAATATGTTTGCAAGGCATCTATCCAATCTCATCAGGGATGACTCTACTTTAACAGAAGTTCTTAAAAACAAAGGAATATTAATTCTGATGAGCTTAATTCATAAAGAAGATTTTAGAATTGAAGATTTGGCAAAGAAGATTGGTTCGAATCCTTCTTCAGTTTATCCATATATAAGAAAATTCATTAAAAGACAGATAATAAGAAGATCTAAAGGAAATCTGAGTTTTAATAAAGAGCTGTGGGGTGGCCTATATGAATTTATCAGCCTATATAAAAGCCATTATGTCCTTTCTCAATTTAAAAAACTTCCAAGTAATGCCAAGATTTATTATGAAAGCCCCTATGAAATAATTTTCTCACTTCAAACAGAGATAGATTTTGCTGCAAAAACAGCTTTCTCTGCTTATGATACATATGGAATTAAATTAATGGAAAGAGAGCTCTTCTATAGATTAGACCATCTGCCTAAAAAAAAGCTGGATACACAAACAATACTTTTAGATTCATTGCGAATCGCAGGCGCTGAGAATGAGGAAAGCGCAAGGAGAAGGCTTTACTGCTATTTATTCTATAAAAAAAATCTGAATCATCTAAAAAAAACAAAACATCATGATTTAGATATTTTAAAAAAAATAGTAAAAGGGGAAATTAATAAAGAAGATGGTTTTCCAACCAAAACAGAAATAATTGAAAAAGGTGAGGAGTATGATTTACAAATTTGAAGACTTAAAAGAATTGTTTGAAAAAATTAATGAAAAGCTGGATGAAAAAGTGTCATTATTCATAATAGGGGGTGCTGCTTTATTACATCATGGTGTTGGAAAAGGATATACTAAGGATGTAGATGTTGTCTTTGAAAATAATAAACAATTCGAGAGCTATAAGAATGCATTAGAAAAATTAGGTTTTACAATAATGCGCAAACCATTAACTTTTGATAAACTTGATATCTTTGCAATGCTTGAAAAGGATGAATTTAGATTCGACCTCTTTGTTAAGACAGTTATTAAAGGGTTCTGCCTAAGCAAAGGCATGATTGAACGCTCTGAAAAAGTATTGGAACTCAAATTCCTAAAGGTACACATTTGCAGTAAAGAAGACATTGTAATCTTTAAATCATTATCTCCTGACAGACAAAATGATGTTGAAGACAGCATAGACCTGATCAAAAGAGGAGTAGATTGGAATATTATTTATGATGAACTAAAAGTACAAGCAGAACTTTGTGATGATAAAAAAAGAAGAAAAGAACTTATCTGGTATTTCATAGAGAGAATCAATGATTTAGAAAGCAGAAACGTGAGCGTGCCTGTAAAGGGCAAGGTTTTTGAACTATTTGACCAATTATAATTGTTCCCAGTTACGTCAAGAATATAAATTAATATAAATACTAATTCCCTCTTCAACTAGCTCGCCGCCTTCTTCCTCTTCTTATACCCCCAGAAAGAAAAACGAAGGCAAGACCAATATCGCTGTTGGCAGCGTTGACATGAGCGTCTCAGGTGTGCCTTTGAGGGTATGGATTAGGAATGTGACTGCTACTGCCAGTAATAATAATATATGACTGTTTTATTTCTTAGAAAACCATCCTACTTCTTCCATGATTTTAAAAGCAGCTTTATTGCTTGGTGAGTCTCCTCCAGCAATATTTAGGATATCTGCACTCACCCAACCTCATACCTTACCTGCAATAATCCTTTTCCTAACTCCTTTATGTCTTTCAATTCCAGTTCTAAATCAAACTTATCAGTAAAGAACAGCGGTATTCCTTCTCCTATAATCTTTGGTTCTATGTTGAGAATTATTTCGTTTATCAAACCTTTTTTTGCAAAGGCAGTGTTTAAGTTGGAGCCTCCTGTTATTAAGGCTTTCTCTGCTCCTTGCTCTTTGAATATATTTATTGCTTCTTCAGGGCTTGAAGCCAATATATATCCTTTATCAAGTTTGTAATCTTTGTTTTTTGAAACAACTATCTTTTTAGCATTGGTGAAGTCATCAAAGCTGTATTCTTCACCCCATTTCTTCACTGCTTCATAAGTTTTTCTTCCTATAACAAAGTTTTTGTGAGAGTTTACCAGTTCAGAAAAAGAGTTCCAGTTATCATGTGATAAGAAGTCTTCTTCCCCATCTTTTCTTGCAATAAACCCATTCAAGGATACTGCCATGAACAAAGTTACTTTCATAAAAAAACAAGAACTAAAATGATTATTTAAATGCTTTGATAAAATTCTTTATCAGAACTTATTTCCCAACCACCTCTTTAGTCTCTCTGGCTATCTGCAGTTCTTCATTGGTTGGTATCACATAAACTTTTACTTTAGAATCTGGTTTTGATATCAGAACTCCTCCTTTACGATTAAGCTTTAAATCAAGCTCTATTCCCAGGGATTCAAGATAATTACAAATGCGTCTTCTCATGTGCCAGGCTCCTTCGCCAATGCCTGCTGTGAATACAAGCGCATCCAGACCACCAAGTATAGCCATGTATCCTCCGATGTAAAATGCTGTTCTGTGTGCAAACATCTGAAGAGCAAGGTCTGCTTTTTTATTTCCTTTGAGATTTGCTTTGTGCAAATCACGAAGATCTGAAGTTAATCCAGAAATTCCCAATAATCCAGAGTTCTTATTCATCAGCTTATCAACTTCATCTGGTTTGAATCCTTTGTCTTTTATCAGAAAAACAGGTATTGCAGGATCTAAACTCCCAGCCCTAGTACCCATAATCAAGCCTTCGAGAGGTGTTAATCCCATTGAGGTCTCAATTGATTTTCCATTAAGAACAGCAGCAAGAGAACAACCATTACCAAGATGACAAGTTATTATTCTGCTATTTTTAATCCCAAGCAAATTAATTGCCTGTTTAGCAACATATTTGTGGCTGGTTCCATGAAAACCATATTTTCTTATTTTAAACTTTTCATAAAGCTCATATGGCAAGCCATAAAGATATGCTTCTTTAGGCAAACTCTGATGAAAAGCAGTGTCAAAAACAGCGACCTGAGAAATTTTAGGCAGCATTTTCCTGCAAGCAAGAATACCTGCCAGATTTGGAGGATTATGCAATGGTGCCAGGTCAAATAATTCTTTTATTGTATGAATTACTTTACTGTCAATAATCACAGGGTCTGAATAATTTTCTCCGCCATGAACAACTCTATGGCCAATTGCATTTATCTCAGAATAATCTCTAATAATTTTTTTATCTTTAAGTGATTTCAAGGCAAGCATAACTGCATCAACATGGTCTTTGACAAGAACTTTTTCTTCATCAACACCTTTTGCATATTTTATCTTAATAACACATCTGTCAAGCCCTATTCCATCAACATGGCCAGAAATTAATTCTTTTTCAGAATTCATATCAAACAGCTTGTATTTTAATGAACTGCTTCCAGAATTCAAAACAAGTATTTTCATAATCATGCACCTTGTGCTTCAACAACAGTGATTGCAGTCACATCAATAACATCCTGCACACTACAACCTCTACTCAAGTCATTAACAGGCTTGTTCAATCCCTGCAATATTGGACCTACTGCATTTGCTTTAGCTAATCTCTCTACAAGCTTGTATGCAATATTACCTGACTGTAAATCTGGAAATATCAAAACATTTGCATCTCCTTTTAAATCACAGTCCTTGCATTTTTTTTCACAAATATGAGGTACAAGCGCAGCATCCACCTGCATCTCGCCATCAACAATCAAATCAGGCATTTTTTCTTTAACAAGAGCAGTAGCTTCTATTACTTTATCCACAAAAGCATGTTTTGCAGAACCTTTAGTTGAAAATGAAAGCATTGCAACTTTAGGATTTATTCCGAACTTGCGAGCATTATTTGCTGTATCTATAGCAATCTCAGCAAGAGTTTTTACATCAGGATCAATAATAATTGCACAGTCAGCAAATATCAACAACTTATCTTCAAGCAGCATAAAGAAAAAACTTGAAACTTTATGAAATTCTTCTTTAGTCTTAATAATCTGCAATGCAGGTCTTACAGTGTCTGCTGTTGAGTGCGTGCTTCCAGAAACCAATCCGTCTGCTTCACCCATATGAACCAGCATTGTCCCAAAATAAGTTAAATTAGACATTGTTTCTTTTGCCTGCTCAAGAGTAATGCCTTTGTGCTTTCGCATTTCAAAAAAAGCATTTGCATATTCATCAAATTTTTCAAAAGTATTTGGATTAATTATTTTTGCATACTCAATATTAACTCCTAATTCATTAGCCTTTGATTTTATCTCATTCTCATCGCCAATAAGAATAACTCCTGCAATCCCCTGTTGAATTATTTTCTCAGCAGCCCTAAGAATTCTTTCTTCAGTTCCTTCTGGAAAAACAATTGTTTTTGGATTTTGCTTTGCTTTTGCTTTTATATTATTCATAAATTCTTTCATTAATTCACCTTTTAATCCATTTCACTTTTAAAAAATGTGCACTGCAAGAAAAACAAGGGTCATAAGACCTTATAAGTTTCTCAACTTCAAGAATAATTTTATCTTTTTTACTTTTCTTCTTCAGCATCTGTTCAATCAAAAGCCTTACATCATCTTCCATAGCTCTTAAGTTCTGAGCAGTCGGAGTAATTATATTACACTTCTCGACAAAGCCTTTGTTATTAATTGTGTAATCATGATAAAGTATTCCTCTGGGCGCTTCAACAGCACTAACTCCTCTTCCTGCCTTAACATTAACTTCAGGAAGTCCTTCAAATTTAAAATCATAATTAAGAAGAGCATAACCTCTTTCAACCCAATGCACTAATTCAATTGCCTGCGCAACATTATTATAATAAGGATTCATAATAGGAACTTTTAATTTTGCTTTTTCAAACAATTCGCGTGATTTTTTGCTTAATTTAGTATAACTTGTATTAATCCTTGCAAGAGCACCAACATTAAACAGTTTACCATTAAACTTTGAAAACTTTGCTGTTGAATAAGGTTTTACCTCTTCGTCAAGATACTTGTCATATGCAACTGGATTAATATCAAGACCGGATAAAGAAATAATATTCCCAGAAATCAAAGGCGCTTCTTTCTCAGGTTTCAAAGCTACAAAATCCTTGTCAGACTCAAACTTTGGCTGTTTCAGCTTCAAAAACAAGTTCGCTGTCTCAACAGCAGGAACTAAAGCTTTCTTAAGCTCATCTCTTAAATAAGAAACAGTTTCTTTATCAGGAACATGCGTAAAACCACCAACAACACTTGTAAAAGGATGCATTTCTTTTCCGCCAATCATCTGCACCATATTATTGCCTAGCTTCATTAAATTCAAAGCGCGCAAAATCTCTTTTTTATATTTCTTTGTCATTGCAAGAGCAGATTCATATCCAAGATAATCAGGCAAAGCTAAAAAATATAAATGCGTAGCATGGCTTCTTATTCTCTCAGCAACAGACAACAACTCCCTAAGCCGTCTTGTCTGCTCAGAAATCTTCACACCCATTGCATTTTCAATTGCCTGCAAACAAGCAACAGTATGCGCACAAGAACAAATACCACAAATCCTTGAAGTGATTTCCTGAATATCATCATATCTTTTTCCAGCAACCAAACCTTCAAAAAAACGCGCTCCTTCAACAACACCAAGCTTGCACTTGACAAGTTTGCTGCCTTTTATCTCAACATGCAAACTGCCATGACCTTCAACTTTACAAATATGATTTAACTCAATGTTTGACATTTTATTTCCCTATATTTTCACTGCCTTAAAAATAATTGTCGGCGGCATTAACTTAACAAACTCAGGAGGATAAATCTCCCGCCATGACTTTCTTGACCAAGCTTTTTGCTTAGGATAATAAGGTTCTAGTATTTTTTTCACAAAAAAACCCGTCTCAACCAAGGAATTATATATTTCGCTGAGCTTTCTATTATAAAAAACAAATTTATGCTTTGAACCGTCAGGCCCAAAATCAATTTCTTCCTGTTTTCCAGTCCTTAAGTAACTTCTTACAATTTTTTTAGTTTTAGCATCGAGAGTAAGAAAAAAAGGGCTGTCATGACTAAAAACAAAAATACCGCCTGTTTTTAAAACCCTATTAATTTCCTTAAAACACTTTTTGAGATTTGGAACATATAACAAAGCATACGCAGAAAAAACAATGTCAAAGCTATTTGATTTTATTCCAGACAAAGTCTGAATATCTTTTTTTATAAGCTTCACCTTAACCTTATTTTTCTTAACAATTTTTTCTGCATAATCAAGTTGATTTTTTGAAATATCAAGACCAGTACAAATTGCACCTTTTTTAGCAAAAGCAATAGAACACTGGGCTCCGCCACATCCAACTTCCAAGATTTTTTTCCCTTTTAGATTGCCTAATAATTTTAATTTATCCTCATCAGGACAAAAAGGCCCGTAAAGAGCCGATTTAGTATGTAAATCTGAATCTTCCTGATAACCTTTAGATACCTCATTCCACCAAATCTCTAATTCTTTAGTCATTTTTCTTTTGCTTTTTTTTCATGCTCAAGAAACTGCAAAGCATTATACTTTGTCATTCTCTTAACCAGCATATCAATGTTAAATCCTTTTTCTTCAAGCAGTTTCTTACCAGAGCCAATATTAGCATCATCAAGCCATCCTCTGCATCCTGTGCAGGGATGATTAAAACTAGGACATAATGCCTGGCAACCTCCATTGCATAATGGACCAAGGCATTCAATCCCCTGATCAAGCAAACAGTAATTCTCCTTCAAACTGCATGCATGACAAACAGCCTTGTCATAAACCCTTAAGATTCTTCCCTGCAAAACATGCTTTAATATCTGTACAATTTCATCTTTACTGGGTGGGCATCCTGGAATTAAAAATTCAACATCAATATAATTATGAAGAGGGACTGCAGTTATAGGTTGAAGATTTTTTTCAGAAGGAAACTTATTATATACTGTCTGCTCTACTTGTTTTTCATCCATCATGTGTTTCATTGATTGCATACATCCATGAGTTGCACAGGCACCCAGAGAAACAAGAATTTTTGCTTCTTCTCTCCATTTCTTTAAATTCTCCAAATCTCCTTGTGAACTAACACTTCCTTCAACAAATAAAATATCATAAGGACCATCAATATTTGCTCCTTTAATCATAGGCGCAGCAATCAACTCAATCTTATCAAGCAAATCCAAAAGAATATCCTCTATGAAATAAATACTGAGCTGGCAACCGGCACAGCCAGTAAGACTATGAACCCCGACTCTTAATTTTTTTTCTTTTTGTTTGACCATTTTTATTCATGCATTCCTAAAATCTTATCATATCTAAAAACAGGACCATCTTTACAAACATAAATTCCAGATATCATGCAGTGGCCGCACATTCCCACACCGCATTTCATTCTTCTCTCATGACTCAGAAATATCTGGTCATAATGAAAGCCCATTGATTCTAAAGTTTTTATCACAAATTTCATCATAATAGGAGGCCCGCAAATCAAAACAACCTTATTTCTATTATCAAGCCCTGATTCCTCAACAATCTTCGTAACAAGACCAACTTTACCTTTGTAATTTGCAGGCGCTTTGTCAACAGTCAGATTTAAGTCAAAAATTCTATCCCAATGATGCATATCTTTTTTAAATAAAACTTCTTCAGGACTTCTACATCCAAAAAATATGTGCACTCTTTCAAAATCAGCTCTGTGCATTTCAAGATATTTTAATGCTCCGCGAAGCGGTGCAATGCCTGTTCCGCCTCCAATAATCATAATATTATTTCCTTTTAATTTATCCAAAGGATAACTTGTTCCATAAGGTCCTCTAATCCATATGTTATCTCCAACTTCAAGCTCAAGCAGCTTATCTGTCACATCACCTACACCTCTAATATTAAACTCTAAGAAATCTTCAGAAAAAGAACAAACAGAAATAGGTGCTTCTCCAATGCCTGGAACAGAAACCTGATAAAACTGGCCTATCTTATAATCAAACTTAATTTTTTTCTTTCCAGAACCTTCAAGTCTGAACAAATAAGTCTTGTCAGCTTGTTTTTCCTTTTTCACAATTTTCAATGGTGTTGATTTGGATAACATTTTCTCCTCTACTTAAGCTTATTAACTGTCTCTGTAAAATCAATCAAACGCGGGCATGATTCAATGCATCTGCCGCATCCAGTGCACATGTCCATGCCAAATCTTTCTCTAAAATACTGCAGCTTATGGTAAATTCTGTGCTTGAACTTTGCAACATAATCTTTTCTAAAAACAAAGCCGCCTGCAACCTGAGTAAAGTTAGTGAATTGACAAGAATCCCACTCTTTGAAACGCTTTCCTTTTTTCAGGTCAGCATCTACTTCATCAATCACATCAAAACAAAGGCAGGTTGTGCAATGAGCAGTGCATTTTCCGCAATTCAGGCATTTTTTACTGCCATCTTTCCATGCAGGACTGTCATAAAAACCTGAAAGATCTTTCTTTTCAAGATGTTTTTTGCATTTAATAGCAGGAATGGAAAAATCATAATCTTCTAGCTTAAGAATCAGGGATTCACCTTTTGGACTGCCAGCTTCAATATAATATTTATCACCTAAATCATGGAAAAATAAGTCATAATACTTATCTAAATTCATGGATTCGCAAAAACAGTATTTGCTGGGAGCAGGAACACAATTAATACCTATAAGCAAAGTCTTTTCTCTTGCTTCTTTATAATATTCATCCTGAAACTCTTTAGCTAAAAATAGTTTGTCAAGTCTCAAAAGGCCGTTGAAATCACATAATCTGCCTCCAAAAATAACTCTTGGCTTAATCTTGTTCTTGACCTCTTCAAAAGCCTTGTTTTTATCAGCCAAATTGAGCTTAAAAATATCATGTCTGGCAGGCGAAAAGAACTTCTTAACAGGAAAAAGAGGCCTTCCTTCAAGGCAAATATCATCAAAATCCTTAATAATCTCAAATCTAAGTGTGTCGCTCTTAACAGGAGCAATTAGCTCAGCACCCTTAGAAACACTGCTTAAAAACTCCTTTAACCTCTTTTTCTCTAAAACCTTACCCATACAAGAATAGAAAGAAAACTCAGGTATTTAAAAGTTGCTGTTAAAAGCTTCTAATCAGGGACACTACTTCATCTAACGCATTCTCTTCATTATAATTCTGTGGAATTCCAATTATATTGACCTTATCAACCTGACCAGTCTCTTTCAGCAGCTTCAAGAAAAAACTAAGGTCAAAGTCATGCAGAGAAAATATCACAGAAAACTCAAGACTATCAATATCATCAAACAAATCAACCTTTTCAATACCTTTGGCAACATCCAGAATAATACTCTCCTTCAAATCATGATTAAGCAAATCATCTGGATTAGAACAAAACTCAACTTCAAAACCCTTGACATTCAGCTTCCTGCCTATCTTAACTGCAAGATTATCTTCTTTTAGATAAGGGTTTCCAAAGACTAATATTTTTTTCATATCTCAAACATAGCTCATATTAATTATTTAAAGCTTGTTATGGATAAAGGATATTGCTTAAAAAGTTAGCAAAAGTTTTATTAATCATGCTCTGTTTTCAGATTCACATGTGTTATGCGATTCCAGGGAAACTTGTTGAAATAAAAGATAATATTGGAACTGTTGATTATTTTGGTGAGAAGAGAAAAGTACTCATGGATTCTGAGGCTCAAGCAGGTGATTATGTCTACGCACAAGGCGGTGTTGTTATTAGTAAAATTGCAGAGCAAGACGCACTTAAAATACTGGATTTTTGGAAAGAGAAATTTTTTGAGCTCAAAAAAGTGGACAACCAATTGGCCAAAATTGAAGATTTAGAAGCATCAGATAATCTTTTGGAGATACTGCAAAAAGTAAATCTAAGAAAAGAGCTGAATAATAATGAACTCTTAAACCTGCTGAGATTAAAAGATAAGAATGAGCTAAAACTGCTCTATGAAACCGCCAATAATCTGCGGCAAAAAGAACATGACAACGCGTGTTGCGTGCATGGCATTATAGAGTTCTCAAATAATTGCAGAAGAAACTGCTTCTACTGCGGCATTAGAAAAGATAATAATATTAAAAGATACAGAATGAGTGCTGAAGAAATCATTTCTCTTGCTAAACATGCAGTAGATAATCTTGGTTTTAAAGCTTTAGTATTGCAGTCTGGAGAGGATTTATCTTATACAGATGAAGAACTTGTAAAAGTGGTAAAAACAATCCGGAAGTTAGGCGTTCTCATATTCATCAGCATAGGCACAAGAAAAAAAGAATTATACAAAAAGCTGTATGACGCAGGAGCGCGTGCAGTTCTGCTAAGATTTGAAACCTCAAATAAAGAATTATTTAAGAAGGTGCGGCCTGAAACTAATTTTGAAGAAAGAATTGAATTAATCAAATATGCAAAAAAAATTGGATACCTAATTGCCACTGGATTCATCATGGGGATTCCTGAAGAAACTGAGCAGGACATCATCAATAATATCATACTAACAAAGGCTCTAAAAGCAGACATGTATTCTTTTGGACCGTTAATACCTGCAAAAAACACGCCTTTAGAAAATCAAAAGCAGATCGATATCAACTCTGTGTTGAAAGTCATTTCCCTTTGCAGATTCATGGATGTTCGTTCAAAAATTCTTGTAACTAGTGCTGTAGAAACCCTTCATGAAGATGCTAAAAAACAAGGATTATTAGCAGGTGCAAACTCATTAATGATAAACCTTACTCCTCACTGTTATAAAGAGCTCTATTCAATTTATTCTGGCAGACCAGATAAAGATATTACAGTCAAAAAAAACATTAAGGAAACCATTAAATTATTATACTCTTTGGGCAGAGCCCCGACAGACATAGGCCATACTTAAATCTGTACAGCAGCCTCAAAAGAACTAAAAAAAAAGGAAAAAAAATGAGCTTTATTAATGAAAACCAAATCAACCAAATCCTGAAAAAAACAAGCCAGCCTCAAAAGCAAAGAGTCGAAGAAGTCTTAAATAAAGCTTTAACGCTTAAGGGACTGGAGCTTGAAGAGGTCAGTGTTTTGCTCAACATCTATGATAATGCTTCTCTTAACAGACTATTTAATACAGCATTAAAAATAAAAGAAGAAATATATGGCAAACGGCTTGTGCTTTTTGCGCCGGTCTATGTTTCTAATTATTGCTCTAATAACTGCCTTTATTGCGGTTTTCGAAAAGACAATAAGGAAATGAAAAGACGCTGCTTAACTTTAGAAGAACTAAAAGAAGAAACAAAATTCATTTTAGAGCAAGGCCACAAGCGAATTCTGATGCTAATGGGAGAGCACACACAAAAATGCGGGTTTGAATATTTTCTTAAAGGCTTACGCGCAGCATATTCTGTAAGCGATTCCAAAGAGAATACTATAAGAAGAATTAATATTGAGATTCAGCCTCTGACAGAAGAGCAATTCCAAAAGCTAAGCAAAGAAAAAATTGGAACATACACAGTGTTTCAGGAAACATATCATAAAGCAACCTATAAAAAAATGCATCCTATCGGGAAAAAAGCTGATTATGAATGGAGGCTCAACACTATGGACCGGGCTCTGAACAATGGGTTGCATGATATTGGCATTGGAGCATTGTTTGGATTGTATAACTATAAATTTGAGGTGATGGCATTGATTCAGCATGCTCAACATCTTGATAAAACATTTAACATAGGACCTCACACAATATCGATTCCGCGACTTGAGCATGCACAAAATGCGCCTGTAGCAATAACGCCTCCTTGTAAAGTATCAGATAATGACTTCAAGAAACTTGTTGCTGTGTTAAGATGCGCGGTTCCTTACACAGGAATCATATTATCAACAAGAGAATCAGCTCAAATAAGAAAAGAAGTTCTCAACCTGGGCGTATCACAAATAAGTGCAGGTTCAAAAACCAACCCAGGAGGATACAAAGAAGCATCAGCCAACTCTGAAAATGAAGAACAATTCAGTTTAAGCGACACGCGCTCTTCTGGAGAAGTTATAAAATCTGTTCTTAAACAAGGTTTTATTCCTTCTTTTTGTACGGGTTGTTATCGGCGTGGCAGGGTAGGTAGGGATTTTATGGATCTGGCAAAACCCGGCTTGATAAAGCAGCATTGCCTTCCTAATGCATTGACTACACTTAAAGAATATTTAGAAGATTATGCTGATGAAGAAACGAAAAAAATCGGCACTGAACTTATTAAAAGAAAGTTAAATGAAATTTCTGACAAAGATGTAAAACAAAAAACCACTATGTACCTAAATCAAATTGAAAAAGGAGAGCGGGATTTATATTTCTAATTTCTAAAACTTTCTAAATGAAAAAAAAGATAAAAAAAACAAAATTCAAAAATGAATTTTGAATATTTTTATTAAAAACAATAAAAATAATTTAACAATTACCTTGCGGTGCTGATGATGCTGATGCTTCACCTTCAAGTTTAGTATTGCACTCTGAAGGAGCAGTGTCAAATGCAGCACACAAGCCTTGCTTAAATGCTTCTGGTGTTCTGCCTCCACTATAGCTGTCTCCATCAACAAACACACTTGGGCTTCCACTCACACCCATTAAATCACCAAGTGCTTTGTCAGCAGCCATGAGTGCTTCTCCTTCTTCATCAAAGCATTTATTGATAACATCAATATCTAAGCCAAGACCCTTAGCAGCACTTTCCCATTTATCATCTGCATTCTGAGAAGTTGCATCTGTGTTCATCTTAAGTGCGAACTCAAACCATTCATCCATACCTATGTGCTTTGCAACACAAGCTTCTCTAATATTCTGGTTCAGCTCAACAATTCCATGCATAGAACAAATCTGGCTTTCAGCATCAATGCAGAAATTAGGCCCGCCTCCACCATAATTGCTGTAAATAACATATCTTGGATTAAAGTCAGCAACATCTTTTAACAACTGATATGCTGGCTCAATGCCTTCTTCAGCCTGATTTCCATAAGGACAGTAGCTCATTACAAAGAAGTCAATCTGAGGCCTGTTATCACCTAAAGTAATTCCTATGGCATCATATTTTGCTTGCCTGGCCTCTTCACTTATATAAAAAGTTGCTCCTGTAGCTTCATCTTTAAGCTTATAACTATCTCCTATTTTATCAAAAGCTGATTGCAAATCTGTTCTTTCTTTCCAGCTCTTTGTGTTTTCAATGTTGCTTTCAAAGATAAATGCAGGCACCACTTCAATGCCATATTTTTCAACTAGTTGCTTTCCTTCAGGGCTGTCAACATCAACAACTTTTGGTTTTCCACCTAAGAATAACTGCTGTGTTACCTGAAGTATTCTTGAAGCATCACATGCTTGGCCTGTACAGTCAGCACTGTTAAGCACATAATAATTAAGCTCTACCGGATCTTCATAAGTGCAAGATGCATCTGCCTGGCCTGCATTGTTGCACACTCCAATTTTTCCTGCTTGTTCAGTACAATCAGCTCCTGAAGCACAAACAGGTATTGCGTCACAAGCATCATGCTCTACTACCTTACATACTGCCCTCTGAAAACTCAAAGCATCTCTCTGGCCTTGATAAGGCGCATCATCAATAAATATAGTTGGACTGCCTCTGGCCTCTCTTGCCTGAGCTCTTAGCATAGACTCCCTTAACAAGCCCTTGCCTTCGTCACCTTCAAGACAAGTTCTTAGCTTAGTAACATCCATTTGATTCTGATTAGCACAAGTCACCCAGTTTGTATGGACATTTGCTGCATCTTTGTTCTGGCAATCAATAAAATCCATGTATTTATAATTTTCAGGATAATATTTCATTGCACAGAGCTGAACAATGTTTCCAATGACTTCTGGCTCTCCATGCAAGGACTGAAACTGACCCGGCGAGGGCTCCTGAACAATATAATCTAAGTGAAAGTCAATTGCATCTCCCATTTGCTGAAGCACAGGATAAAATGCATCTTCTACTTGTGTTCCATATGGGCACTGGCTCATAACATAAAATTCAACTTTTGCCTTATCTTCCTGAGAAATCACAGGACTTGCAGAAGACCCAAATAACTTAACAATAACCAGAACTAAAATAATTATCAGAACTGCTGCTGATATTATTGGGAAAAAATTACCAGGAACTTTTTCCTTATGTTCAGAATGCTTTGCTTTGTGTTGTATTTTGTGACTCTCTTTTACCTTATGTTTTTTTGTTTTTGTCAAGAAATACACCTCCTTGTTAAAGTTTTATAAATCGTGTTAATTATATGGTATTAAAAGCTTTTATTTAAAAAGTTTACCTAAAGAACAAAGCAAAATCCAGCTCAGGCAGGATCAATCCGGTTTTTTCATGGATTTTTCTTTTTTTATCTCATCTGCCAGTATTTTCATTAATTCTTCTTTTGAAACGTGTTTACGTAATTTTGAGGCTAATTTTATGTCTTTAAGCTCATTCTCAGCCCAGTCTGCGATTTTATTATCTTGTTTATTCACAATATCTTCAAACTCAGCCTTTGTAAGGTAGGAAAGCAGTCTTAATAATTCAAGCTTATTAGTAACTCTTTGCGATCCAACTTGAAGTTGGGATTTGGGATTTATTTTAGGAGGTTCTTCAAGGAGCTTTTTTTCCAGAAGATCTGGTGACTGCTTAATCCTTTTATTATGTGCAAACCCCCTGAGAACAAGTATGAGAACAAACATAATCACTGCAGCTCCTAAAAGAATTAGTATGGCTGTTAAAGCTTCTGAAGTTCTTAATGTAAATAAAAAAGATTTTCTCAAAACATCTGAAGCCAGCACATAAGGATTATATTTTATTATTCCTGAAAGAGCAGGAGCCATGCTTTCCAAAGGAATAACCAGATTAGACAGGAACAAGAAAATAGAGCCTAGCACAATTGAAACCATTATGGCTCCTTCTTGTGTTGAAAATAAGTAGCCTATCGCCATGCCCAGAACAATAAAAAATATACATGTCACCAAAACAATCAATAAAGTAGGAATGAAATTCTTAAATAATGGTATTTTCAGGAAAAAATTAGCCAAAGCAATAATAATTATTGTTTGAATTATTATCACAATAAAACTGGTCAAAAAAGTTGTGACTGCAAAAAATGCAGGTCTTGTCGGAGTAATAAAGTTTCTGAAGAATGCTTTTGAATTTTTTTCAAACAAAACAAGTGTGCTTGATAAAAGCAATGCAACAAACATTATTACCAATACTAACAAGAATGGAAAAGTGAATGTGAGTTTTGATGTTTCTGAAGCAACAGGTTCGATTTTTGTGTTAACGGGGCTTACTATGGTTTCTGCGCTTGTTACTCCAATATTTGTTAAGTTATTTTTTGTTTTTTGTAATGCATCTTTTAATTCAAGAATCTTGCTCTGAATCGCAGCGATACCCTGCTTAGAAGATTCTAATTTAGCTTGTGTATCTTTATTAAGTTCAGCACTTTTTTCAAGGTCAGATGCAAAATCTGAAAGAGAATTAGAAATACCATCAATAGCATCAAGAAGTTCTTGAACTTCATCAGGTGTTGCATTATACAAATTAAAGGTTTCATTAAGAAGATTGTTAAATTCTTCTCTTATGGCTTCTGTTTCATTATCCCAATGATCATAATCATCAGCCAATATATCTAAAAATTCTTGTGATTTATTTATTACTTCAAGGCTCTTTGCTTTGATGTCCTCAATCGTCTTGTTAATGTTTTTAGCCTTACTTTCCAGGCTGCTCAGACTGACTTCTTTCATCTCAAGTTTCATGGCATCTGTATTTGATTTTGCTTTTTGAATATTCATTGTCAAGAGATTTAACTGAGGATTAATATCTTCAATAGATAAAAGCTGCTTATCTAAATCCATAATTGTAGTGTTAATTCGAGAAAGCAGAATCTGAGTCAGAGAATAACTAAGCTCCTGAGTCTCTGCCTGAAGAATACCAGAAACCGAATCAATTACCTCGTAAACAAGATTCATCCTTGAATAATCAACTAAAAATCTTAATTCATTACTTTGTTCATTGCCAACTTCAAATCCCACAGGGAATATTATGCATGTGTGTATTATTCCTTGTTCAATTTTTTTCACACAATCTTCTTCATTATTAAACTCATGCAAAAGATAGTTACCCGCACGAAGGGATTCGACAAACTCATTAGTGAGATTAGTATGTTCAGGTGAATAATAACCAACGCTCAAATCATAGGATGATTTGCCGCTAAAAGCAAGTCCTACCAGAAGAATAATAAGCAAAGGTCCAAGAAGAACTATAAAAGCAGAAGCCTTAAATCTTATTAAAAGCTTAAAGTTTTTTTTAATAATACTCCATAATTTCATTTTTAATCCTGTTCAATATTTTATTCAATATCTGTCTATATCTTGCCTATTTCTTGCCTGTAATTTTCAGGAATAACTCATCCAGACCCGGCCTGAACACCTGAATATCAATTAATTCTTCTTTTAAAGTTTCCAAAGTATGCAAAAGTTCATGAAGAACTATCTGCGGCCGATCAGAATATATAATAAGCTCTGAGCCTTTTATCTTGACATCAAACACTTTATTTCCTGGTTTTTTAATTACTTTTGCAATGTTAGCATAGCTTCCAGGATATGTCTGAATTCTTATTTCCTGAGAATCAGCATATTTAGTTTTTAATCTTGCAGGGCTGGCAACATCAATAATTTTGCCGTTTTTTATAATGGCTATCCTGGAGCAAAAAGTTTCAACTTCAGACAAATGATGGCTTGCAAGAATAATTGTTGTTCCTTTTTTGTTAATCTTCTTTACAAGGCTCCAGATATGATCTCTTAAAAGAGGGTCAAGGTCTGATGTTGGCTCGTCAAGTATCAAAACCTCAGGGTCGTGCACAAGCGCACAGGCAATGTCAAGTCTTCTTTCCATTCCTCCTGATAAATCACCTGCCAAAGTATTTTCAGCATGTTTTAAATCCATTAAAGCAATGAGAATATTAATATTAGACTGCAATGCCTGCTTAGGAAGATTATAAAGAGAGCCAAAATATTCCATATTTTCCTTTACAGTGAGCTTCTTGTAAAAAGACGGTTCCTGACTGGCAAACCCAAAGAGATTTCTCGCAAGTTTTTGCTGTTTGTAAACAGAAGCATATAATGGTTTCTGTGACTTATTTTTGGATTTAACAAAATAATCATATCTGAATTTCACATCTCCTTGTTCAGGAGAGAGAAAACCAATCAGTATTTTCAAAAGAGTTGTCTTCCCGCTGCCACTGGCACCTATTAATCCAAAGATTTCACCTTCATTTACATCCAAAGATATGTTTTTAAGAACATGATTTTTACCAAAACTCTTATCAGCATGCTGAATCTTAATTATAGGCGCCCTCTCCATCCTTAGATAATACTAGAATCCTGAGGTATATAAAGTTTGCCATAAACAAACAAAACATATAATTACACATAATGAAAAACATTATAAAAACCATAATCCTCCTCAAAGAGAAAATGAAAAACACAGATTTACACACTCACAGCTATTATTCAGATGGTGAATACTCTCCAAAAGATGTTATTAGAAAAGCAAAAAAGCTCGGAATAAAAAATATTGCCTTGACAGACCATTGCTCTGTCAGCGGACTTGAAGAAGCAGTAAAAGAAGGAAAACTTATTGGTGTGGAGGTCATTCCTGGTGTAGAAATCACCGCCAAACATTCTGAAATTCTAGGATATTTTATTGACTACAAAAATCCTAAGTTAAAAAAAATTCTCAAGAATTGTGGTTTTTATGAAAATGAGCTTACAAAACTGAAGATTAACGGTCTGAGAGAACAAGGAATCAATATCTCTTACAATAATTTTTTAAAAAGTTATTATTATGCAAAAGGAAACTATAATCTTTCACATCTTTGGCATTATCTTGTCAAAGAAAGAGGATTTACTGGAAAACAAGCCATAGAACTTGTAAAGCAGGTAAAGGTAAAAAAACCATTAAATAAAAATGTTAGTGTTGTAAGAGCCATAAAGATTGTTAAACAATTTGGTGGAGTTCCAGTGCTTGCCCATCCTTGGCTTGACAAAGAAGTTTTAAATGAAAAAAATATCAAAATATATGTCAAAGCAGGGTTAAAAGGAATAGAACTTGAAAATGGGGATTATAATCGTTTTGGCAGGGACAAAAAAACAGTGCAGAGAATAAAAAATATAGCGAAGAAATACGATTTGATTCTAACTGTAGGAAGTGACTTTCATGGTGAGTTCATGACAGAACTCAGCAAGGGTCATCAATTCAGCAAGTTTTTATGTGATGAAAAAATCGTCGAAAAATTAAAGGAACAAAAAAAAGAAGAACTGAAATGAACTTTACAATTAACACAACCCAAAAACAAGAACTTCTTGATATCACAGATAAAGTAAATGAAATTCTTCAAAAAAGCAAAGCTAAAACAGGGATTTGCAATGTCTTTGTGACTCATGCAACTGCAGCAATAATAATTAATGAAAATCACGACCCAAACATATGTATTGACTTACTGAATGCATTGAACAAATCTTTTCCAGACAATGCAGGTTATTTACATGACAGGATTGACGGAAATGCTGGTGCTCATATCAAAGCAGCCATACTCGGACCTGGAGAAACCATCCCTATAGAAAACAACAAGCTTAAGCTTGGAACATGGCAGAGCCTTATGCTTGTTGAGCTTGATGGGCCCAGAACAGATAGAGAAATTCAGGTCATAATTCTTGAGCAGAACTAAATAATAAAACATAATTTAATTATTTATATAGTGCAGACATCCAATATCATTTCTATCTGCCCAGGATAAAGAGGTAATATTTGAAATCCTCTGATTTTACTCTTTACTCTGGCAGTACAACCAAGATTTACAAAAGATATGTCTGTATTCTGCACAGATAAATTAAAGCTGACATCCCAATCAATCAGAGTTCTGTTCAAAATATCATAAATTGTTTTATTTGCAATTTCACAGCTCGTACTATCAAGACAAGTTATTGAATGAAAAGTTTTGGCACAGTCACCAACAAGTTCTTGCAAAGAAAGATTATGACACTCACGCAGGTCTATATTCATCATGCTAACAAGCATATTCGTGGCTATTTCTTCATTCATGTATTTTCTCTTAATGTTTCGCTGAGGATTCGTTACCTGGTAAACAGTAAATATCAGCAGAGCTACCACCACAATGATAACAATTACAATTAATCCAATCATTTCTAACTGCGCTTTTCTATTGATTTTTCTTTTTATTGTTCTATTATTCATATATCAACAACTCCAAAACTCCAAAAGCATATTGCTTTGTCAATGGATTGTAAAGATTTACAGGAACAGTAATAGGGTCTATAGTTTTTGTCATCCCTGGATTCTCATATAACACCCAATAATCTTTTCCTTTTGTCAAAGTGTTTGAAGGATAAATTTCAGTCACAGTAATTTTTGAGTTTTTCAAAAGGTCGAAATAATATTCATATAATTTTGTTCCTTTGGTTTTGTTAATAATGTCACCCAAAACCATAAGTTTCACAGTGTCAAGGCATACAAATTCAGTAACACCTGCCACAGAGCATTCCAGCTCTGGCCATGAGCTAAGCCGATGCCCCATTTCAATCAACTGCATTGATCTCAAAAGTTTCTGTTTTTCTTTTATGCTTGTCTCCTGAAATTTAGAATAGACAACAAAACCAATCACAATAATAATTAGAACCATGAAAACTACAAAAATGCTTTCTGTCATTTGCATTTGGGCTTTTCTTTTCATTTTTGATGTTTATATTAATAAATTCAATTAATTGACCAATTCAATAAATTCTCGGGCATTCTGTTTTTGTAATAATAAAATTATTCAATGATCTTAAGCTGCTGATAGCTGAATAAATACTTTGAAAGTTTACCACTGAAAGTTCATTTTTTTCAGCAAAAATTTTAAGGTCTTCTAAATAATTTATTGCGCTAGTGGCACTGCCAGCATAATACATCTGGCAGTGAGATTCAGCATTATCACCATAGTAAACCATTCTTTCTTCATGAAGTTTACTTAGAGTTGAAATACGAGTAATTACTTTTTTCAGATTACATTCATAAATTGTCTTGTCATGACTTATAACTCCTCCCAACAGCAATTCTGAACCTAAAAAGGGAAGAGTGCCGTCAAGAACAAAACTTGAAGAAGGCGTATCATAACGATAAAAAGAAATATTACCATAAGAGTACACATTTGCACTGCCAGGCTCAAGAACAACAGCATATACAACATCTTTTGTACCTGCAAAATTACTGAGAGCAGCCAAGTGAGAAGTATCACTAAGAATAAAGACTGTGTGGTCAAAATCAAAGTTAGGATAATATGCAATGCTTCCTGCAGGAATTGATTTCATTGTCACATTATCTGGCATCTGGTTAAAAACCAAATTAATCAGAGGAGCATTGCCTACAAAAACATATTCAATATCTTTATTAGTGACATAAACCAAAGGCATGGCTCTGAAAGGAATATTCAAAGCTAGAGTTTGTATGATTAATTCTGAGCTGTCAAGTACTTTAGGAGAAAAAATTGCATTATAATCATATCTGGCTGGCTTAAAGGCAGCACCAACAAAAAATTCTGAAGTATCATCACAATAAAACATTATTTTCTTGTCAAAAGACATTGTTTTCTGGGTGTTGCCAGATGCTAAGCTGACTTTTAACAAAGCATTTACTTCTTCTGTTGATTTCTGGTCTGTTTCCTGGTCATTTCCAAAAGTACTGTTATTTATAAGACTAACAAAAAAACTCAGAATAACAACACCGCCAATAAGAACAAAGAGCCAATTAAACTGAATAGCAAAACCTCTTTTATTTAATAAGGATATCTTTAACATCATAACACCTTAACATCTTTGAAAATTAGTTTGTTAAATTATTCTACCAGCCTGATTCAATCTGTGTCTGTCTTCCAAGGCCACTGAAAACAAGTTTGACACTGCCGCCTTTGACACTAATACACTGAAAAGAATCGGCAGGAATCCCTTTGTTAACGCTTATTTTTTTTGAAAAACCAATCGGTATTGTGAATTTACCTTTAACAAAAACATTTGCAGTGCAAGAACCTACAGCATCTCTTATAAGGTTCTCACTCGCAGGGATAGCATCTAAAGTTAATGTTGAACTTGCTCTTGGACAATACTCAGAATCAGCAAAACAAATCTCTTCTGCATCACAGGGTGCTTTAATAGATTCCTCCTGAACCATACCTCTATCAGAATACTCGTCAATAAAACTCATTAATGTTTTATTAAATAATACATCTTGATGCTCACAATTCGCATTCATAATCTTTATGATGCCTCTCACACCAAATACTACAATCAGGCCAACCACTAAAATAATAATAATATAAGTGAAAACCTGGCTAATTTGTGCTTTTGCATTAGATTTCAAAAACTCACCTCACTTAGCCTCCTCACTTATCCTGTTTCTTTTTATCTGTTTTTTTCTTATATGAATCAGATAGCTCTTTCAAAGCATCCTTTGTGCTCTTTCCAGCAGATTTATCTTTGCTTGACAAGTCTTTTAATTTATCAAATGTGTCACTCGAAGGCTTTTTTACAGTTTTTTTAACATCTGACTCTTGAACTTTTTTCTTTCCTAACTGCGATAAAGGCACATACTCTGAAGTTTGTTTTGGAGAACTAGAATCAGTCTTTTTTCCTGCGACAGAGGTTGATTTTTGAGCGCCAAGCTTTGTTTTATCAAATCCTTTTAACAAAGATCTCCTTACACCTCCAACACCAGGTCTTCCTGGTAATGGTCTTCTCACATTACCTCGGGCCTGTACTTGAGCGCCACCAGATGTTTCAGGTCTCTGAGCTCCTTGTTGTTGAGTTGGTGTTCGAGCTCTTGCTGCTGCTTGCTGCTGTGGCAAAATAACTTTCCTATAGTAAATCAAGAAACCTATACTGCCAAGCATGAGTAACAAGCCCAAAATCAACAGAATGATTTGAAGTGTATGTTTTTTCTCAGGAGCAGGATCATTTGGATCATTAGGATCTGTACCATTTAGATATTCCTCTAAATTAGTATAACCATCACCATCCTTATCCAAATCTGCATCATTTGCATCATTAGGATTTAATCCATTTGTGTTTTCCCACCAGTCTGGCATTCCATCACCATCAGTATCCTGAGTTCTATCTGCATTACATTTACCGTATTCGCAGATAAGGCCTTCTCTGCAATCATTATCAGATATACAATTTTGATCCTGCCCACATTTATCAGGGCAGCTGCCACCACAATCAACACCTGATTCATCACCATTTAGATAACCGTCAGCGCAAGTAGGAATTGCACATTTTTTCGCTATAGGATGGCAAAAATCAGTTACACAATCCCTGTCTTGATTACAGCTCTGGCTGATATTACATGCAGGACAATCACCACCGCAATCCTTATCTGATTCTAAACCATTTTTTTCTTTATCATCACAGTTAGGTGCGACACAAATATTATTCTTGCAGTTATTTAAACAACAATCCTGATTTACCAAGCATTTTTTTGGTGCTGCACAGCAAGGGCAGGAACCTCCGCAATTTATATCAGTTTCATCCCCATCTTTTTCTGAATTAAAACACGATTCATTTGCAGTTCCCCCTGTTGTGCAATAACTAGTATCAAAATGACATCTGTTTGCACCAGTATCATGACAATCAAGAAATCCTCCTGTAAAAGCAGCAAAATCAATACACCCTGTTATATTACCCCATTCATTTCCATCACATACTTCAGCTCCGTTTAAAATTAAATCCCCACATCTAGGTTCTGACTGTTTACAATCAGATGTGTCAAAAAGACAAGTAGAACTCACACACTCTAATGTGCCTCTTGTAAACTCATCAAAGTCTCTGCAGGTTATACTTCCAATACCACCTTCACACTGCTCACCAACAACAACTTTCCCATCCCCACAATATCCTCCTGTTGGACCGGTGCATCTGCTTGTATTGTAAGTGCAATTCTGACAGCTTAAAGTACCTCCTGTAAAAGGAGGAAAATCAATACACTTTTTGCCATGCAAACCCCCTTCACATTGCTCTCCTGATCTAATCACTCCATCACCACAATAATTAACAGGGTCATTACATTTGCTAGTGTTAAAACCACAGTTATCCTTGCATCCTAGTGTGCCTCCTGTAAAATCACCAATAGTATCGCAGTTCTTACCATTTAAGTCAGTGCCATCACATACTTCACCTACCTCAACTCTATTATTACCACAATCCTCTGATTTACAATATGTGCTACATCCGTCACCATCAATATTATTTCCATCATCACATTCTTCATTACCTGCAACAACTCCGTTGCCGCATCCTGGCGGAATAGGCAATACAATGGAAAAATTTTGTGTATCATTTCTAAAATTATTTGCATTGTCAACAACTTTGATAAAAAAATTATAAGGACCTGGTCTTAAACTTCCTCTGGGTTCATAAACAAAAAAAGTTCCTGGAGAAGAGCCAAGGGTTTGATCAATCGCAAAACCAAAATCACTTGCATTTGTTAATCTAAAAATAAGAGGAGAAATACGTTCTGTATAAGTAACATTGATTCCAATATCAGTACTATTTATTATCCTAAAAGAAGGTACGGCAGATACAAAAAAAGTTATAGACAATAAACTAATTAATAAAAAAACTAAAACTACAAATCGAACACTTGAAATCTTTCTAAATAGTGCTTTCATTCATAAACCCTCTTTTTTAAATTTTCTTGCTAAATTTTTTTAATCAAATTACCGGGTAAACATTGATATCTGCCTCATCAGGAGGATCAATATCTAATAAAACACCAAGCAAAGTGTTTCTATAAGTATTGCCTGCAAAGTCTTCTGCAAAAAATACAACTTGTGTTAAATTATCATTTCCAATATGTATATCTATTTCAAAAATACCTGTCTGGTTTGAAAAGCAAGGCAAAGCAGGATCATTTCCAGTAAGCAAACAATTATTCACACATAAAGTTTGAAGTGATCTTGTGTTCTGAGCACATATAAACTTGGAATCTGTTGAAGTTACACCAACAGCAGGTACAATATTCTGATTGGTTGGGAAATTGCTTGGGTCTGAAGGACTTGTTAAATTAATAGATGGTGGAATCGTATCAACAAGTATTTGAGTGTTTTTTACAATTTCAAGATTTTTTGCAGGGTCAGATGAATAATAATAAACATTGTATACTCCAGATGTGTCTATGGTTGTGCTATAGATACCATTGGCATTATCTGCCAAATCTCTTGGATAACAAACACCATCAGAAACACAGAAGTGCGATATTATCTTATTTGATGGATAATTATCTGCAACACTAAATCTTATATTTACATCTGCAGGATACACTCCAAAGTTTGAAGGCAAAATAGATGTTTTTGGATCTCTAAAATCTGATTCACAATAATAATCACCAATTCTACAATCTCTTACAGGATTATTATCTGCATTTCTCAGGCATCTGCTATTAACAGAATCCCAATAACATTTTCCAAGACCAAGAATATCATCACTTGCAGGAGCAAGAGCATGGCTTCCTGAAACACGTTCATTATTTGCATTATATATTGCATTAATATGTACTGGCACTCCGTTTGTACAAGTAGCAGTGTCAGTATAATCAAGGCAATTGGCTGTGATTTGTTTTGTGCAAGGTTCTGCATTGATTCTTGTGCTTGATCTTCCTTGATAATAACACTCCCCAAACAAGCTGCAGGTTGCTGGTGTGCATCCTGGTGTCAACCAGTTGTAATCTTCATCATCACAGAGTTCACATTTTTGCAGTTCAATGGCATTAGGTCTGCAAACACCACCTAATTCATGGCTATTTGAATCAAGCCACTCCCAGTCGCAAATCTGGTTTTTATCACAAGGATCAGTTGGGTCTTCGCAAGCATCTTCTGATTTAAAATCATAGCAGCTTGCAATTTCAGCGCAATAATCAAAAGCACTGAAAAGAGTTTTTGTTCTATCAATATAACATCCTTCGACTGCTTCTCTTCCAGTACCTGGCTTGCAATACTTGAAAACATAATATTCTCCTTCCTGGACTTGGATTTTCAAATCTAAATTAGAAAACACGCCATACATGCCGTTGCACATGTCACAAAGCCCCTGGTCAAGACAGTGTGTAGCGCCATCTAAATCAGGCCCCATACAAAATTTATCTGGTTTGCAATCTTCAACAACTCGTATGTTATTGCTATTATCACATTCACTTCTGGCATTGTTTATGCAGAATTCTGGTGGATGTGATTCCATACAATAATAAGAACCTGTTTTCTCACATTGAATTCTGGATTCACCAATAGCTCCATCTCTATAAAATGCTTTAACAAAATAACAATATTCAGAAGATTCTGTAATTGCAGAATCAGTTAAACTCCTGGCGTGGATATTACCAGCCAAAAGTGAAAATACACCTTTATCACTACAATCACTGCTCACTTGTTTTTCACATTTGTAAACAGCATAATTAGAAACACTAGGTATGCAAGAAGTTAAAAGTGTCCATGAAACATCATTTTTGTTTTGCTGGGAATTAAAACTTATCTGGAGTTCAGGGTTAATTAGATTTCCTGTGCATGTTGGTGTTCCGCATTCACAGTTTTCACACAAAACCCCATCAGTGCAAATCATTCCTATTTCACATTGTTCTCCTAAAGCTGGTTCAAAAATTCCATTGCCGCATCCTGAAAGAGATAAACAATTGCATGCTCCTAATTCACTAGGATTTGCACAGTCGTGTGCAGAGCAAAGATTTAGCTGGCCGTCAAAAGGATTATCTTCACAAGTTTCATAAGGGTAAGTGACAATTCTATCTCCGCAAATAGGCGAATAAATATTGCAATCAATATCAAAATTAGAGCTAAACTCATCTGATGCACATCCTGGAGGGCAGAAATTATTTGATACTGTACTATTGCACACACAATCAGAATCATAATTAGAATCTGTGGATATGGCTGAACAAATCAAAGGACATTCTGCATTACCCCCAACACAAACATTAACACTGCCGCAATCAGCAGAGTCATCAACACTACAGAAATTACAATAATTTATCTTTTCAAGAGGATTTAAAATATTGTATACCTGCCATGTAGAATCTGATTTACAATAAGCATTGAGCGTAGCATTGCATGTTTCAGGTACACAAGTGCAGCTCAGGGTTATATCAACATTAGCTTGGTTAGAAGAACTTAAATCAATAGTTCTGGTGGCAGGAACACATCCAACAGATATTTTGTGAGCTGTAACAATAACAGCAGAACTTGCAGTTGCATCAATAAGAGTGTAGGTACCGCCACTAGCAGAAGTAACTGGTGTGGCACCTGCAGCACTGACAGTTGCACCGCTTACAACTCCGCCTGCTGAGTTTCTTATAGTTCCAGAAACATTATAATTATTTGACGTGGTGCAAGAACATGAATCCCCTACATCTCCGCTTCCAGTATAAGCACAGGAAGTATCAGGTGCAATACAGGAATAATCAATATTCACATCACATGCATTTGAAAAATCACAGCAACAAACTTGCGCGCATGCTGTTTCGCAAGCAACTCCATCAACATAAGTTCTGCCTTCTGTTTGGCATTCTGATGCTAGGGCAACATTTGTACAAGCACCTAAAGATGCATCTATACAACAACCTGCTGCATAAACAAAACCAGGCAAAATAAGAATAAAAAGAGAAAAAATTACTACAAATAAGATAAATTTTTGATTATTCATCACTCAACCACCTTTTTCACTTTTAAAACCTGTTTTTAAGTATATAAAGTTTGTTCTTTTGAATCGATTTACGTAAATTTAACAATTAATATTGTTAATATCATTTATTTAGTAATTTTGAGGAAGTTTAAGTGAGTATATATGCAGGAAGCTTAACTGTATCAAGAGCAATATCATTATAACATGATTCAATATATGTGTTGCTTATATTTTCTCTTATCCAAAAACAATCTGTCATTTTGCTAATACATGTATTTTTATCAGAGATGGAAGAACAGTCAACATGATCATGCCTTTTTCCTGAATAAACAATAGGCGAAACACATTCTGTACATGTTGAAGTGCTAACATAGCTGTATTCACCACCTAAGCATTCACTATTGCATTCATTAGCAGCTATAGTGCACCAGCCAGAAGCACAATTGCTATTTCCGTCAGAAGTGCAATTTCCAATACAAGATTGTCTTGGAGACTTGGTATATCTTGAATCAAATATTTTTATTTGAAATGTCTGATAATCAAACATTCCGCTGTCATCCAAAGCAAGGACTCTTACTTCATGATCACCAACATCATATTTTGTTACAGGAGCCCATAACTTAGCATAAGGCAAACTTGATTGAATACGAGGATCTTGTTCACACCAGCCTTGCCCAAAACTATATGGACTTGGTGTCGGAGTTGGTGTCGGTGTAAATGACCCTGTTCCAGTGCATTCATCTCTGCCAACACCTAAGGATAAAAAGTAATAAGTCATGTCTGTATCATCAGGGTCATAAGAACTTAAATCAATATTTATAAATCTGGATGATTCTAAGTCAATTGTCAAATTATCAATTTTGTCAAGCGCAGGTCTTCGATTCTCAACAGCAGACCTGAACAAGAAAGCTCTTCCTTTTACTTTGGATTTCCTGTCAATAACTTCTATAATGTCATCATGATTAAAAGGATAATCACATAAAGGACAAGGATCTTTTATTCTTCTTAATTCCAAACCATTATTCCAAAAAGAAGAACTGATAAATTCCTCATCAAGATTAAATTCAATTTTTTTTGAATCCAGGGAAAAAACATTGTATAAAAAATTATAAATTCTTCCAAGCCTTACATCAATATTAACCTGATAGTTAATAATTTCTGTTATGGGTTCTTGGTTTTCAAAAGTGATTTTCACAGGATATTCAACAAGTAAAATAATTTCAGAGTCATGGATTATTGCTTCAGTTTTAGGATCTCCAGCAATAGTTATCTCCGCCGACATCCTCTCTGTAAAAGCTGAAAAATTTGTGCAAATGGGAATTTTTCGAGATACAAAGTCTTCAAGTTGCTTTTGAATCGTAAATCCTATAACAGCTCCTTTTGCAAATCCTTCGCAACTAGAGTCGCGAGCAGCATAACAAAGTTTTCTCATATCATTCTGACCATAAAACCCATCATAAGCAGAATAAAAAGAATCATAAAGGCAGTTGGAACTATATATTCCTGGAAGCAAAGACAAAAGCTTATCAAGGTAAGGATAATCAGGAACATCATAATTAATTTGGCTGCAGAGCTGATTTTTTTTCAGGCCATAAGCAACAAAATAAGGATTATCAAGATAAGTATAATTAAGATAATCTTCTCCAACAACAACATCTTGAAACAATGTTGTTCCTCCTTCAAAACTATATATCAATCCACCATTTGCACCTATTTTTTCAAGAGCATCCATAGCTGTTTCAGAAATACAACTAACAATATGATTCTTGACAGAGCCTGTTTTTATTTCATTCAAAATCTCATCAACTCCAGTCATTGTCTTTGGCTCTGCACTTTTTCTAATCAACAAAAGAACAATAAATACAATCAAAAGAATCAAACCAAAAATTACAAATAAAGTTATTTGTGCTTTTTTTTGCGCTCTTTTGTTTTTATTAATTTTCAAATTCATTTTCAACATTTATTTATCTGAAAACCATACTAACATAACTCACACTATTGCTGTAATCTCCTGTAACATCAGCAGATGTGTAGTATGATTCAACAAAAACTTTTTTGGAATTAATTATTTTCAAAAGCAATAATATTGGTAAAAAACCGCAAATACTTGCCCCTGTTTCTTGAATATAAAGTTCAAACCCATTAACATCGCCTTCTTTAATAAATTCAATTGCGCCATTATCAAGTTTTGCAAGATTCTCCTTGATATTGTCAGTAAAAGGAGTGTATCCATAACTTGGACCATAATGAGTAAAATCAGAGCTCACAATAAAAGTAACTTTTCTCTTCAATTCTTTTATTGTTTCTTTTAAATCGTTTACTGCTTTGTCAATATCTAAATCATCAGACACAAGCAAAGGTAAAATTTTTATTTTTTCAGCTCTGTCACCAAGGACAAACTGCAAAAAAGGAAGTTGAACTTCCAGACTGTGTTCTGGTTCATGAATCTTTTCATTAATCTTAATATTTCCTTTGCCTGCAAGAACTTTTGCAAAGTCCTGATCAACCCTGACAAAACCAAGTGGTGTTTCAAAAGTTTTTACTGAAATGCCTGATTCATTTGTTCTGTGGTTTGGGCCTATTAAAATAAAAAGATCTGGAAGAGGAGCTTCTGCAACTGCTTTATAACTCCATGCTGCTGCCATGCCACTGTATACATAACCTGCATGAGGACAAATCACAGCTTTAACAGGCAAAGCATTTGGTTTTGGTCTAGTTGGAAGCGCTCCAGGACCTAATTCACTATTAAAACACTCATCTAACACTTTTTGCAAAGTGTCAACTGTCGTAGGATAGAATAAACCTGCATAAACTGCTTTTCTCATTTTAACATGATGCCTAAATTTTATTTCTTATTCTTGTTCTGTGTTTCTAAGAAGAGTAAGAGCAGTCCATGCGTCAGCATCAGGATTTCTAATGAAGATGTTATTTTGAGATTCTGTTATGTTTGCATCATCTGCTTGAACATGAGCTACTAAATGACCTAAATCTGCTGAACCAAACCCAGTATAATTAAATGAAAAAAGCCATGTCTTTCTCAAAGTCATAGGGTTACATTCTTTCTCAGCAACACCAAACACTTCTTTATTGCCTAATCTAGCAGCATAAACTTTGTTAAACATCTGGAGTGACGCCAAGTTTGTTTCCAACCCGCTTGGAGCAGGACAAAGCCAGCCAATCCACCAAGGAGGATTATCACAAATACCACTAAATAAGCCAGGAATTAAATTGTCAACAGGTTCGTTACTAAACACAACCATTTGATAATTATCATCATAATAAAGCTGTACATAATCATTATTTATACATCTGTCAAAATCATCAGTGTCTTCTCCGCAATTTGAATTAAAAGAAACACCCATTTCTGGATAAGACACTAAAAAAGTCTGTTCAAAAGCAGTAATAAAATCATTATGAGTTTCTGAATCATAAAGTGGCTGATTCAAAGTCGTGCCAATAATCCTCTGCCCATCTAAATTCAACACACAATAATTATTGCTCGCACCTATATTATGGTCCAGATTAATTAGCACATCATCAGGAGTACCGCACATAATAACAAAGTTATCATTATTGCCAACAAGTGCAGACATTTCTTCTGCTAATCTTTTTGTCCTGCTTTCCCACATACCATTAACACACAATGCATCTCCAATATATTGATTATTATCAATACATTGAGGATTGGCACTGTTAGAAACATTATTATTCTGATAAGAATTTCCAGTAATATCATACAAACATTGAGATGCTTCTGGACAAATACCTGCATAGCAGCCATCAGGAGTTCTTTTTCCTGTAGCAAGGACATTAATCCACTCTCCTAATAAACACTTGTAAGCAACTGTTTCATTAATAAGTATATATTCATCAAATCCTGTTTGCTCTGGAATACACACACCCTTATCAGCATCCCAACATTCATTTGGCCTGCAGCAATTTGCTTCCTGGAGAAGCGAAGTATCCTTACCAGAATCTGCCCAAGATTGATTTATATAATTAAATAAAATATCTGGTACAGCAGAATTATGAGAAAGATTTTCTCCCCCAGTAACATTCCAAGTATTATTATAAGAGCAATAAAAGTCTCCACTTGAAGATGTATTTATAATTGTGCAATATTCAACTTCTTTAATCAAAGGTTCTCCTGTTTTTGTATCTGCGCAGCCCGTACCTGGGTTTGGCCAGTCCTCAACATTATATAAGCAAGTGTCATTTAAAATATTATTATCATCCAAAACACAAACATTACTTGAATTCACTTGTTTAAAAAGATCGCAAGTTATAAAATCAGGAAGATAATTTACATTTTCACCAGCAATTATGCCTATTGAAAGATTATACTCGCTTTCAAACAAAGAATTATTAAATCCACAACCAAAAAAAGTCCCGTTATTAACAAAAACATTTGGATATGCGGTTCCATTAAAACTCATAAAATAATCATTATATTGAGGTTCTGCTTTGAAGCATGCACCATATTCACTGCCAGGATCATTATAAGATTCACTAATCCACGGTCTTGTATCATCACTTTCTGCACAGCAAAAATTATCTGTTGCAAAATGCCCTGCTCTTAAACATGCTCCTTGAATTGCAGTATCGTTATAATCCAAGTCTTCACTCCAACTTCCATTATGCATGCAATAAACTATTTTGCCACTCACATTGACATAATCACCAGGGTTATATTCATTTCCCCCACTTCCTATATCTATATCACCACAACCATCATCTCCACAGCAAACACCAATTTTTGCTCTGGAAGGCTCATCATGTTGAGGAAGCATGGTTTCATCAGTAAAGCAAAGATAAGAATTATTATTAACATCACCCATCATAGTACCGTTGCTAAGGAAATAATAAGTTCTTGGAAGAGGATACTTACCACTGTTATCAGTATCGTCTAAACGCGGCCTACAAATATTAACAGTAACAGAATATGCACCACCATAACTAACACTCCATGATCTTTCAATATTATTAATTAAAAAACTATTTTCCAAGTCCATATTAGAAAGAGAAATCTTTCCAGGACAAGGAAGAACAACAAGTTCATTTCTTGGTTCTGAAGTATACTCTGTTGCAGTTGCAGATGTTTTTTCTTTCCATTCCAAAACAGGAGCAGGACAAATATCATACCTATTCTTACCAGGAGCATTATCATCTTCTGGAATAAAAACACTTCCTAATGATTCACCACCTGAAATTATCCTTCCTGCATCTAAAATTGCTGCAAATGTATAAGTATCGCCTGAAGCATCGCAGATGAAAAAAGAACCACGAGTACCTGCTTCTTCTACTTCTATTGCATCAATAGGATGGCCAGGACAAAAATTTCCATGAGAAGCTACAAGACCTCTGTTACCTGCTACAGTATAATAATCCTTTCCGCATGCATATTCTCTGCCGCCAGTCAAACCTGAATCAAATGCCTCAGAAGCGCCTTCATTAGCACCAGTAACCTTTGCATAATTATTTCCAATAAGTGCATTTGACCAAACAGAGTTATTCATAACAAGATCAGGAGCACAAATACCAGTGTGTCGTGATTGAACATATTCACTAGGTCTGTCAAAATCAACACACCGCTTAAAAATACCATTTATATTAGCAATAGGATAATTATAACTATCATCCTGCTCGCAATCAGGAGCTTTAAAAATTTCTCCATTAGAATCATATTCTCCATCATTATCCTCATCAGCAGTAGCATCATGCCAATATATGCCATCACAGATAGCATTAACATTACACATAGAAGTTCCTTTTTCCCGACATTTACCATTACCACAACAACCAAGTCCATCAACAAAATCAGTTCCACCAATTTCACTGCTCAAACAAATAGTTTCAGAACTATCTATATCATGTGATAAATAAATAGGTAATGAACTGCCATCCCCCCATTCAGAAGAATACTGAGTACCATAAGCAGTTGCAGATGTTTTTACATCATAATAAAAATAAGGATTTTTTTCTTTGCTTGGCAAAACAACATTCTCAGAAGTTGCATCAGATCTACCAACACATTCACTTTCAACACAAAAAGGACTTCCAGGACGATCATTCCTATTTTCAAAACCACAGAAAAAATCAGTTTCGCTTTTTCCATCAGCATCAGCAAAACCACAGCCACCACAATTAAAAGGGTCTGCAGTTATATTTACACAAGCTTTTTTAGTTGCTGCATCAACAAAAATTTCATCATAAATCGCTGAAAAATTATAAGGATAAATTTCTGGGCTTGGAGTGTGACACCATTTGCATTCATCAGGATAATCACCACAATCGCCTACTTTTTCAATCACGTTACAGGGTGGCTTTGCACTTCCACATCCACAAACAATAGCAGCGTCATGAATTTCATATATTTCAGTGCAATTCTTTTTAGCTAGTTTGCAGCTGGATGGGACGTTATAATAACCAGGACCAGTAGCGCCTTCACATTTACAGCATTTTTTACATCTTTCAGGATTAGCAACACAAGCAGCTGCAGAACAATTAAAAGTTCTAGGATCAATTTCTGGTGGTGGGTCGCTACCAGAACCAGAACCCATTGTACACATAATTGCTTCATCATCACGATCTATTTCTTTCCAACCAACATCTGTATTTATTCTCCCTGCAACAACGCCATCAACTAAAACCTTAGCACAGTAAACTTCATGTACACCATCATCGCTCAGTTGTTTTGCATAAACAGCCACTCCATTGTCTGAGCACATTGCTTCTGTGTTACGTCCGTTAGGATCAAGATTACCCGTACCAACAAGAGAAATAGTCTTACCGCCAGCATCAAGTTTACAACATTTCATATAATCAATTTCACCTTGATCACCATCATCACCTGCTTTAAAACCACAAATGACTTTGTTATCAAGGCACTTAGTTTCAGAACTGCCAATTGATATCCAATTAGTTGGATTCTCATCAATAATATTCACTCCTGAAAGACCTATACAAGCAAATCTATTTACACTAGCCTTTTCAAGTATGTCTGGTTCATTTTTAATTTTATAAACAGCTTTCCCAGCAAATTGATTTTTGCAAGAACCACCAGAACAAACACAAATACCACTAGAACAAGAAGAACATGTTGCAGCATTATCAGCAGTACATGCACTATTGGAACACTTTTGACAATCTCCACAATCATTATTATTATAGCATGTTTTATCTTCACAAACACCTGCCCGGCATTCACAATAACCAGAACTACAGGAATTACACGGATCTTTGTTTGCCTGAGGCACGCAAGAACCATAAACATAAGGTTGAGAACTACAATCTGGACTACCACTACAAAGCTCGCAGTCATCACACTCATCAACATTACAGCATTGATCACTTGGTACACTCATCGAAATAGGAATATAAAATAACAAACTAGCTATTATAATTAGAACAAAAAGAAAAAACACTCTTGAAATCTTCTTCATAAAATATACCCACCCTTCTTTTTTAATCTTTCTCTTATCAGATAACTATATAAATTTAACGATAATCAATAAAAAATCACAAAAGTTTAATCATTCTTGAAAAACCATCAATATCTATAGGCGATCTCATTTCCAAAGGAGATGTGGCAAATGACGCCGCAAGAAAATCAACTTTATATTTTCTGCACAATTTGGCATTTTGCACCATTCTTGCCAAAACTAATGGTTTTTCAGCTATGATTTGCATATTGAACACAATTATCTGATTTTTCTCTTTAGCTAAGCGACACATCACATCATCAAGACCTGCTCTTTTTTGATATAAAAAATCCTTTTTTTCATCTGTTTCAGCATTCACAAGGTATTTGATTTTTTTGTTCTCAAAAAAAGCTCTTTGAGCAGGCCCAAACACAAAGTCATAATTTTTACCTGCTTTATCTACATCTTTTGTCTGCATTGCCAAACCCGCAGTATAGAGTTTGATTTTATCAGATTTCAAAACCAAAGGCTTTTTGTTCAAATCAGTGTAAAGGAAAATCAACTCTTTAAAACCAAGCTGAATAGCCATATCTAAAATTTCTTGTTCATTATTTTTTGGAATCACAATATCAATCTTCATAATATATATAGTTAGCAGGGTTTGCTTTTATAATTTTCCAATTTAAACACTTAATAGAAGGATTCTTATTTATTCTTTTTGTACTCCTCAAAGACCTAGACATTAGTTATTTGTCAAGAAAAAAATAAAATATCAAAAATCTCAAAAAGGCGTTATAATGCATTATAATGCGCATTATAACACATTATAATGGGTCTAAAGATTATAAAGTTTTTTTACTTTTGCTTTATGTTGAAGACTAAAAAGTTTTATACCATTTGGAAGCGTGCTTTCATCTACTAAACTTTTAAATTTTAATTGGTTCATATAGACGCGAACAGTATTAATTGTCTTTCCAGTTTTCTGAGCAATCTGAGAATAAGATAAAGGATTGTCAGCATTAAACAAAACCCCTACGAGCCATCTTTCGGGATTGGATAAACCATCATAATGTGGCTCAGGCATTATTTTTTTAACATTACTAACATTATCAACATTATCAACATTAGCTTTGAGCTTAATTTGCTGTTTTTCTTCATAATCCTTCATAAAAACCTCGACTTCCTTAAGAATCTCTTGTTTTACAGCTTTTACATCCTTAATATTCTTTGCATATGCTTCTTTGAACAAATTAAGTGAAGTAGAAGTAAGATTTTGAAAGTCTTCACGAATAGATTTCTCTAAAACCATCACGTTTTTCTCAAGGTGAATAATAGATTTATCAAAATGATGTATCCAATCTGCAATCCTCTGATGATTTAAGGTTGTAGATCCCTTAAAACCATGATGTTGTTCATACATATCTTCTAAAAACTTCTTCTGAGAAGCAAGATCTTCACGAATCCTAGAAAAAGCTGACACTAAACCTGAATTCATCTGCTCTAATTTAACTTTTTTCCTAAACCACCCTATCATTTTCCTAAATATATTTTTAATCTGCTTATATATAAATGTTTTTAAGATACCTTCTTTGTCCAAGAAGCCTTTATTTATCGAACGAAGTGAAATTCGGAACAAAGCTTAAAATACCATAAATCCTAAAAATAACAAAAAAACCATTAATTCCTGTTATTTTCCAGTGGAAATCATGGGGGGTTAAAGGTATACTGGACGCTTTATTTTGCGTTAAATCTGTTTATTAAACGGAAGAACTGTGTTTCCATAGGAAATCATGGGGGCTTATGTTTTTCAAAACAATCTTTGTTAAACCTATTTTTCAGGATAAAAGCATTTATAAATGGGCTGGATTTTCTCCTTTATAAAGGGTTTATAAAGCTCTCGACTAAACGTAAAATAAGGGGGAATCATAATGGTGAAAAAAACAAATAAAACCAAGAAAGCTGTTAAAAAGAAGACAGCAAAAAAAGTTTCAAAGCCAAAAAAGAAAATAATTGCTAAAAAAATAGTCAAAAAGACTATTCAAAAAAAACTAGTAAAAAAGGTAGCAAAAAAATCACTGGCAAAGGTAAAAAAGAAGCCTGTTCAAACTATTAAATCAAGTGTCAAAAAAGTATCTGAAAAATATGCTAATGCGGGACCAAAAGATATCCGTATTGTTAATATAGTTGTATCAACAAGCTTAGAGCATGATATTCCACTTGAGAAAATGGCTGCAACATTGAGCAACACTGAATATAATCCTGAACAATTTCCAGGACTAGTAATTAGAATAAAGGATCCTAAAACTTCTGCTTTAATCTTTAGTTCAGGAAAAGTGGTTTGCACAGGAGCTAGAAGCATTGAGAAAGTGGAGGAAAGCATTGACCGAATCATAGAAAGCCTAAAGAAAATAGGTATTAATATTACTATTAAACCAAAACTAAATATTCAGAACATTGTTGCGAGTGGAAGTATTGGTATGGATCTTAATTTAAATGTTTTAGCTATGAAATTAGACAATACAGAATATGAACCTGAACAATTTCCAGGACTGGTTTATAAATTGATGGAAGCAAAAGCCACATTTTTGCTGTTTAGCAATGGAAAAGTGGTTTGCACAGGAACTAAGTCCGAAGCAGAGGTTCATGCAGCTCTTGACAAGCTGGTTGAAACCTTAAAAGCAATTAAATAAAATTATTTTTTCATATTTTTAAATCAATATAAACTTAAAAATATTTAAGTTGAGGGTGATGGGTAGTGGATGTTACAGAACAAATGAATTTGTTTCATAAATTTATTGAAACAGATTATTATAAAGATCTTCTACGTCAGGTTAGCAAAGGAGAAAAATATCTTAAAGTAAATTTTAATTTATTGTCAAAATTTAACCCTGAACTTGCAGAACTACTACTTGAGAAACCAGAAGAAATAATAAAGGCTGCTGAACTAACTGTTGAAAGCTTTGATATCGACGGAGACACTCAGAATTTTAAAATCAGGTTCTTTAATCTACCTGAATCGCAAAAAGCACAGATAAGAAACATCCGTAGCAAACATATTGGAAAATTAATTGAACTGGAAGGCCTGGTCAGGCAAAAAAGTGATGTCAGGCCTCAGGTTACGAGTGCACGTTTTGAATGCCCTAGCTGCGGTAATATCATTGCAGTTCTTCAATTAGACACCAAATTCAAAGAACCAAGCAGATGCAGCTGCGGAAGACGCGGAAAATTCAGATTAATATCAAAAGAATTAGTAGACGCTCAAAAACTTGTATTAGAAGAAGCACCTGAAGACTTGGGAGGAGGAGAACAACCAAAACGTCTGAACATATTTTTAAAAAGTGATTTAGTCAGTCCTATGAGTGATAAAAAAACTAATCCAGGCAATAAAATAAATGTCGTTGGTATTATCAAAGAAGTACCTATTGAAATAGCAGGAATCAGAACCACTAGATTTGATCTTTTCAGTGATGCGAACAATGTAGAACCTATTCAAGAAGATTTTTATGATTTAGATATTAGTGAAGAAGAGGAACAAGAGATATTAGAGCTTTCAAAAGATAAAAGGATTTTTGAAAAACTAACAGAATCTCTTGCACCAAGCATTTATGGTCATGAAAAAGTAAAAGAAGCAATATTACTTCAGATGCTGGGAGGTGTGATAAAGAAAAGAGATAGAGGAGACATTACACGAGGAGACATCCATATATTGCTTATTGGCGACCCTGGAAGTGGCAAGTCACAGCTTCTAAAAAGAGTTAGCGTGATAGCTCCTAAGAGCAGATATGTAAGTGGAAAAGGAGCAACAGGCGCAGGACTAACTGCAACTGTTGTAAAAGATGAATTTCTCAGAGGATGGGCATTGGAAGCAGGCGCATTGGTTCTGACAAACAAAGGAATATGCTGTATTGATGAACTTGATAAAATGACGCCTGAAGACCAGAGTGCTATGCACGAAGCACTTGAACAGCAGACAATCAGTATTAGCAAAGCAAATATTCAGGCAACATTAAAAGCTGAAACCACTGTTCTTGCCGCTGCAAATCCAAAATTTGGGAGATTTGACCCTTATGAAATGATTGCTAAGCAAATCGAACTTCCAACAACTCTAATTAATCGTTTTGATTTAATTTTTCCTTTTAGAGATCTGCCAAATAAAGAAAAAGATGAAAAAATGGCAAATTTTATTTTAAGACTGCATCAAACATCTGAAAAGCAAGAAACAGTAATTAGTTCAGAGTTATTAAAAAAATATGTTTCTTATGCCAGAAGAAAAATTTTCCCAAAATTAACAGATGTTGCCCTAAATGAAATAAAGGACTTCTTTGTCACAATGCGCAATATGGATAGTGGAGACTCAGGTATAAAGACAATCCCTATTAGTGCAAGGCAATTAGAAGCATTGATACGACTTAGTGAAGCCAGTGCAAAGGTAGAGCTCAGAGAAAAAGTTACAAAAAAAGATGCTAGACGGGCAATAGATATTATTCATTATTGCCTAAGCCAGATTGGTATGGATCCTGACACAGGAAAAATTGATATTGACCGGCTGGTTACAGGTATTAGTGCTTCTCAAAGAAATGAAATTGTTATTGTCAGAGAGGTAATTAATGAACTTGAAAAAGTTCTTGGAAAAACAATTCCTCTAGAGGATGTTGAAAGAGAAGCAGAAATAAGAGGCGTGGATAAAAACAAATTAAATGATGTTATTGAAAAACTAAAACGTTCAGGAGACATATTTAGTCCAAAGCACGGAGTGATTTCAAGAATTTGATAACAAAAAAGTACTTAGTTGAAAAAATAGTTGATTTTTATGGCTCAAATCAAAAGAGAAACCGCATTTATGTGTAAAGTGAATGATTTACTTAATGGGAGTTTTGTTAAAACAGAGGGCTGGAACCCTAGTTATTTCTCAACTGCTTATGGAGATATTTCCCGTGTTAATCTTACAGGAGTTATTGTAAGCAAAGAACAAGGCGGAAGCGTAGTCATAGATGATGGCAGCGGACGTATTCTTCTTAGAAGCTTTGAAAATGATGCATTTGAAAATATCAATGTAGGAGACTTAGTTTTGATTATAGGAAGACCGCGAATTTATAATGAGCAAAAATATGTTTTGCCTGAAATTGTAAAAAAAATTGAGCAAAAATGGGGTGTGTACAGGCAGCTAAAATTAGAAGTGCTGAGAAAAAAAATTAAAGTAAAAAAAGTTGAAAACAGGATTCCTGTAAAAGGAGATACTCAGCCAGTTAATTATTTTCAAAAAATTCTTGAGTTCATAAAAGACCTTGACACTGGAGAAGGCGCAGAAACAGAAGAAGTAATAAAACGAAGCCAGGCAAAGAATGCAGAAGAACTGATTCAAAAGCTTATTGAAGAAGGAGAAATCTTTGAAGTTCGGCCTGGTAAGTTAAAGATACTTGAGTAAAAGTTATTGCACTGCGTATATTTCCCAATTAAAATATCGCAGGCGTCACAAAAACTTCTAAAATCGCTGCTATAAACAAAATTCCCAGACTTAAAAGCAATAGGTCTGCAGAGTCAAGAAGTATATGTTCAAACTTATTTGTACCAAAATCATGTTTTATAATGGCTATTCCTATTATTCCTCCTGCAAGTCCACCTACAAAATATGCCAAAATTTCAGGTATACCGTGAATCGAATATCTTAATAACCCTAAACTAATGACTTGGAAATAGTGCGCAACCTTTTCAAAGCCAATCAGATGAACTGCTTTGGCTATCTCGCTTCGCATAAAATTTCCAATTGCAGTGCCAATTACAGAAGCATTCCACATCAGTATAAATATTGCTCCTGAACCATATACAAAAGAAAAAAGTATGCAAAAAATAAGAACCTTAACATTATTCAAGAATATTTTAGAAAAAAATCCCATGTTAGCGCTAAAACCCAAATGCCCGGTCACTCTGCCATTAATAGCATTGATTGTGGCTGTTTGTGATTGAAATAGTCCTGTAACAGTAGCTGAAGGAAGTAAAAGATACCAAAATGAAAATGCAACTGTTACTCCAATAAATAAATACATAAACACTTTTAATGCTTTGACATGTTCTTTTAACAGCCATTTTTCTTCCATACCTTCTAAATCCTTTTCTTCTTCCATTTTAATCGTGTTAAAAACTAATGGTAATGCTGCCATGGAAATAAGAAACACCATTATAAGGCTTGCCTGGGACTTAAAAATCCAAAGGCTGAGAAGAATCGCAATACTGCAGAAAACAGCACCTAAAAAGAGCAGCTTAACAGGCTTTTGCTCTGCTTTAAAAGGACTGACCAGTGATTCAAGCACCATATGCTTATTCTCCTTATTTCATATTTATAAACCTTTTGGAAGAAAAACAAAAAAAGAAATTTAGGGAAAAATAAAGAAGGAATCAAAGATTTTATAAAATACTGATTTCTTCTCAAAAAGAATGACAGATTATGAATCATTGTTGGATAGAGGAAAAAAAGAATTGCCTGAAACCAGCAAGAGCTCTGAAAGATTCAACATTCCAAAAGTAAGAGGTCACATTCAAGGTAACAAAACCATTATCAGTAATTTTCTTCAGATTGCACAGCATCTGGGTAGAAAACCAGAACACATGCTGAAATTTGTTCTAAAAGAACTGGCTTCACCAGGAGATATAAAAAAACAATTTGTTTTGCTTGGAACAAAAATTCCTGCAAGCAGAATCAATGAAAAAATACAAAAATATGCTGATACGTTTGTTGTTTGCAGAGAATGCGGCAAACCCGACACAAAGATGACCAAAGAAGGTAATGTTTATTTTATTAAATGCCAAGCGTGCGGTGCAAGATATTCTGTTTTTTCAAAAGTATAATTTTTTCTAAATTTTCTAAAAGAAATATAATTATGAATTTTAAGTTGGAGTTGGACTCAACCAAGCTCCTAAAGCTTCTTGTCTTTCTTTTTCCTTGCCAAATACACTTTCAACTCTCAATTTTAGAAGCTCTAATGATTGCTTGACATAAACTGGAACATCATATTTCTCTGCGAGCTTAATGCTAAGCTCAAGATATTTGACAACAAAACCTTCTGAAACAGTAAATATTATTTTACCATTGCACGCAGTGCATTTTCCAATAAGCGGCGGTCTTCTGAATTTTTCATTGCAATTAACACATCTGAATTCCTGCTGAGAAAATTTTCTTAGGTTACCTTTTGTATCTTTCATAAAATGCTTGTCAATCACAAGCCTTGCAACATCTGATGTGTTTACAGCTCTTATTTTTTCCGCCAGGCGCATCTGGCCTTTTAATTTTTCCTCCATGCTCGGAAGGAGTTTATATGCAGAACAAAGCACGCCTTGATTTATATCTGTTGTATCATGGGTAAATCCCATTCCTTGATATTCACTTGGCAAACCAAGAACATGACTTACTTGAGGAATTTTCACTTCCCATGGCATTTTATACTGCTGACAAGCTTCATAGAATTCTAAGGGATATTTCCATGCAATATCCATGTTAAATACCATGTCATCTACTTCAGAAGGGTTTAGCAGGTATGTTAAGACAAGAGGTGCATCCATTGTGCTTCCTCTGGTTTCAGGCAGGTATTTTTTAGAGAAATTCAGCAGCGCATCCATGAGAAGCAAAATACATCCTTCATCACCATCACAATCACGTCTCATGGCTGCATGAACATAAGGATGCGCAACAAAACCTTGTGATTTTGAAAACCCTATGATTCGGCAGAGAATGCCTGCAGAAGTGTGCGGTGCAAGACCAATTGTCAAATGTCCAATTAAATCTTGTTTTGATTTGAGGTTGTAATATTTTTTCAAGCCATAAAGTTTTTCCAGTAGTTCATCCACAAAGCATGCTGTTCGAAATAATATTTCATTTGCGGGTTCTTCAGGAGAAACAGGACTGCAGGGAATTAGAATATCCTGAGGCTTTAACTCAAGAATTTGTTCATCTGACTGCAAAGGACGGCCTTTGATATCTTTTTCATAACCTAATTCTATTAATTTCACAACAGACACCTCTGCTTCTTTTGGCTTGAAATGAGTTATAGGAATTTCAGAGCAATCATATCTAATGGTTCCATCTTTATTCACACAAAGACGATGTTTTGCCCTTATAATCCCTTTAATTAAATGTTCAGGAATATGGTCTCTGTTGCTAGTGCCTCGCACTCCTTTAATTAAATCAGGAAAAATATTAGTACCCATACGTTTTAAAATCAAAGGAAAAATTTCTTTAATATTGACTTTTATGTTCTTATAAGGATAAGGTTTATGAGGGCAATCTTTTACAAGGCCGCATTCCTTGCAATAATTCATTTTTTCTGTGGTTTTATTACAAACTTCACACACACTAAAAACAGTTTCTCTCTGACACTTCTTGCAGTAAAATGGTTTGAACTGAGAATTAATTTCACCTTTTTCAAGAGCAGCCTGGAACGAACGAAATTTTCCACCTTCTTTGCCGACAGGAAATAAAACATGCGGACTGCCTGTAAGTTTTCTCATTTTTGCCTTTTCCGGCCTGCCCATTCTGGAGCCAATAAAAACACCGCATTTATCTCTTATTTTTATTTCACAAAGGTTATGAATTGCTTCAAGAGCTGTTTTGGTTTTGTCTTTAGTTTTCTCAGAAGTTTTGTATAAAGAATTCAGAAGAATTAATTTCTCAGCAAAATCCTCTTGTTTTTCAACACCCATATTCCCAAGCAATGCTTTAGCGATTTCATTTTCAATCACAATAAACTCATTGTTAACAAACAAATGAGGTACTCCAATGAGTTCTAAATATCTTTTTTCTTTGGCTTTAGGTATAATTATTTTGAACTCTTTGCCTTCTGCTTCAATTTTTGCATGAGCTGCCATCCAGTCAATTAATTCTTTAAGTTGCAGAATAGTGATTGAATCCCAGAAGAATATGTGCTGCGGATGCAAAGGAACATTTAACCGCTGGCTTATTTGTCTGGCAGCATAAAAAGAAATTTTTGTTGAAAAGGGGTTGCTAAACAATAAACCCATTTTCTCAGCGCTAATATCAATAAGCTCAGTGATTTTTTCCATATCAAAAGTGCCAAATGTTTTAACACATTTCTTCTCCAGCTCTAATATCCATTCCTCAGGAACATAGCCTGCAGGTAAAAGAGGATGTGCTCTGTCAAAAAAATCACCATAATTTATCAAAACATCACCTAAATAAAGTATTTCTTCAACCTGGCTTTTAAGCTGTTTGGCTTGTCTTTCTGATGAAACATATGTTACTGAACCATCTTCTAACTTAACAATAGGACCATCTATTGAATCGCAAGATGTGAATGCGGTTGCTTTTCCAGGCCGCTCTACTTTCACCTGCGTTGCAATCGCAATAAAATCGTCAAGAATATGCATTGTTGCTGGATGAATGCTTTGAGCTGAGAATCCTGACATTCTGGATCTTCCATATCTAAGCCGAAATGCACCATTTGCCAAAGGATGACCAAAAACAGGCCTTCCTGCAACTAAATCAGAAATATATGTGTAATCAGGCTTTATTTTTGATTCGTCTTTTTTTTCATCAGTACTCTCTTTATCTGATGCTTTTTTTGGTTTTTCACGAGCTTTTGATTTTTTTTGTATTAGAAGGAATTCCTCTAAGAAACTCCAGCGAGATACATCTATCTCCTCACCCCATCTACTAATTTTACCCCATATTTTAGGGGCTTTCAAAGGCAGCATAGAGCTGTAAATTAAGCAATAACCATTTCGAAGCCGGTTCATAGGCACTCTCGGCAGGTCTTTGAGGTTCACATTAGATACTTCATATTTTTCAGAAGGATCACCAGAAATTTCTACAGGCACATTAGCAACTAAAAAATCAGTTTCTTCTTTTGAAGGATAATACTGCAGATTTGTAATATACTCATGATAATCACTAATTTCTGCATAACAACGCTGAATTTCCTTATCTGTGGGGTCATATTCAGCATATCCTAATTGTTTTCTAACATAATCTGCAATCAAAACACATATTGCTCCTGATGTGCCTCCTGCAGCTCTTACAGGGCCTGAAAAATAAAGGCAAAAATATTCTCCGCCTCCATCATTCCTGGGCTTTAATTCAAGCTTTGTAAACCCTTCTAACGGCGCAGAAACAGCACCTACTGTTACATAAGCAAATCCTGTTCTTATTCCAACTTCCATGGCTTCTCTTTTGTCCTGAAACTTGCAAAACTTTTCTTGGGCTACTTCTAATGAAATCTTAAATGCAACTCTCCAATCCTGAGAACCATATTTTTGTTCAAGCTCTGCTATTCTTTTAATTGCGCCAGAATCGGCAATCTGGGGAGCAACAACACTTATTAAACCAATTACTCTCTCAGCCAGGTTCTTAGCTAAAACAATCTCTGGTTTAAGTTCAGGATCATAGCCTTGGCTTCGTGCCTTTAAGGCAATTTTATATGCCGCGTGGGTTTCTTTTTCTAATTTATCAAAATATTTTTTCAATCTATTAATCACCTTCTTTATAAAAATTTATGATCTTGACCTCTCTTGTCTTAAGATTAACAACAGGTATCTTGGCTGGCTGAGGTTCAAGACCTCTTTTTTCCTGGTCTTCTGTAATATCAGTCCAGCAAGATGCATTGATTAGTGTGATGTTTTTATAATTGTTAACACTCACTCTGTGTATGTGTCCTGTTAAAAAAAAATCAGGTATTTTGTTTATAACCATAGGATCTGCCTCAGCATCTGGAACATATAGATTCGATGTGTGTGTAGGTGCCAAATGCCTTCTCTGAAGCAAAAATTTCATAATTAACTCTGGTTTTTTCTGACCTCCTTGGACTCGTATACTTTCAATATTGTTTGCATAGTAAATAAAAGAATATCCGTGATAAATTAATACATCAAACCCAGGAAAATCATTTGTCGCACCAATGTTAATCATAGCAGGATTGCTAAGCAAAAGAACATTAGGAAACTCTTGGAGTTTTTGCGCATATTTATGAATTATAGGGAGTTGTGGCTCTGCAATTCTTCCTATATCATGATTGCCAGGACAAATAATTATTTTTATATGAGAGGGAATTTTTTTCAAATAGTTGGCAAAAAGATCATACTGCTCTTCCACATCTTTAATATCAAGGTCTTTTTCCTGATTGGGATAGACACCAACACCTTCTACTAAATCACCCACAAGTATAAGATATTTGATTTTTGATGCGATTTCTCTTTGTTCAGGACTTCCTTTTTTCTGATTCATCCACTCTAAAAAATTTTCAAATTCTTTTTTCAAAAAAGCCTTTGATCCAAAATGTGGGTCCCCAAGCACTGCAAAATATTCTTCTTCAGGACTTTTTTTCAATTCTTTTAGAAGAGGAACATCAGGAATAAAAATCTGATTTGCAAAAATCAGCTCTCCTCCCGACACACCCTCTATCCCAATGAGTTCATCAAGAACTATGTCTTTTGCAAAATCACACATTTCTTTTTTTGTGTTTGAAACAAGAACTTTTATTGTTCCTGTAGGGTCCTCTAAAGTCAGCATGATGTGTTTGTTTTTTGTTATTGTTTTTTCATAAACCAATCCTATAAGCGTGACGCTTCCTCTATCATTTTTATTCTTCACTCTATTGATGCTCGTTACATTTTGAAATTCTTGTCTTTGCCTTAAAAAAGAAGATAATGTTTCAAACCGCCTGTTAAAATGCGCGACAAAATCATTAAAACATATTTTTCCTGGTGGTTTGTTATAAGAAGAGAGAATTTGGACTTGAGACCCAGCATTCAAATCTGATGTTTGAATATTTGTTTTGTCCTCTTGTTTTTTTTCTATATTCGTGCCTGATATTTGTTGTTTATCCTTATTATCTTTTTCTTTTTTTGGCAGTACTTTTTCTAAAAACGCTCTGTCAATTACAAAAACACCTTTTAACTCATTGTCTTGAATATCAGAAAGTTTTTTCAAAAGTTGTGGATTTTTTGTTACTTCTGAGCTTACAAGAATACCTTTTTTTAAAAAAGAGTTAATTAAATTCATTTTGTTTTTCCAAAAAATGTTTTAACATCTATCCAAACAAATCATCTTCTAAAATCTTCTTAATTTTTAATTCAATAGAAACAGGCAAAATTAGATTTATATCTCTGGTTCTTCCAAATCTGCCTTTAGATATGACTTTAGCGTTAATAATACCCATCATGTCAAGTTCTGCAATTATATCTGATATTCTTCTCTGAGTCAAAGGTCTTAAACCTATTTTTCCACAAAATTGTCTATAAGTATCATAAACATCTCCTGTTTGAATAAATTTGTTTTTTGAATTGTTTTTGTTAATAATAATTGAGTAAAGAGTTGCCTGAAATTGTTTAGGTTGATTTTTTATTAGTTCTAAAACTCTGTCTTTTTCAATTATGTTTTCTGCTTCATCAATATTATTCATTGTTATTATATTATGTCCTTTTCTTTCAGCCAATTCTCCTGCTACTCTAAGAAGCTCTAATGCTCTTCTTGCGTCACCGTGTTCTCTGGCTGCATAAGCTGCGCATTTCTGAAGAACTCCTTCACCTAAAACACCATCTTTAAAAGCTTCTTTTGCTCTTCTTTTCAAAATATTTTGAAGCTGAACAGCATTGTAAGGAGGAAAAATTACTTCTTCTTCACTCAAAGAACTCTTGACTCTAGGATCTAGATTATTTGAAAAAATCAAATCATTACTTATACCAACAAGTGTTGTTTGCGACTCTTTTAACTCAGAATTAATTCTGGTTAGATTATATATGATTTCATCACCTGCCTTTTTTATTAATTGATCAATTTCATCTAAAATAAAAATAATTGTTCCTTTTTCTTCTTCTAATGCCTGAAAAAAAATGTTATATACTTCATCAGTTGGAAGACCTGTGGGTGGTATTTCTTTTCCAAATTCTCTTGCTAATTGTGCAATCAACCTGTATTCTGTGTCTGCAATTTTCTTTAATTTGCAGTTAGCATATATTATTTTCAAAGAAATTTTCTTATTATATGCTAAAGTCTTCATTTGTTCAGCAAGATACCGCACAGATAATGTTTTACCTGTGCCTGTTTTTCCATAAATAAATACATTAGAAGGCTTTTCCATTCTGAGAGCAGGCGCAAGAATGTTTGCTATTTGTGTTATTTGCTCATCTCTGTGGTTTATTTCGTCAGGAATGTATCCTGATTGGAGAACTTTTTTATCTTTAAAAAGAGATTCTTTTTTTAAAAATTGTTCAAATATGTTATTTTCTTCTTTTTTCATCACACCCACCTAATTCTTCCAGTCGAGAAAATTTCCAAAAGAAACCAAGGTTTATAAAGTTTGCTTTCCTATAGAATATATTAATTAAAATATATAAACCAATATATAATAAGAAATTAAACCCCCTCACCTGGATTTCGTATGGAGTTTTTTTTGAAGGAAAAAATTGGTTTGAATGAAAAAAATTAGATTGAGTTTTTATGTTAAAGTGTTTTTATTTAATATTAAAATTAATCATTTAATACTAAATTTATTTATTTTAAAATAAATTGTGTTTGATTTTTTTATTTTAATAATAATTGATTTCTATATAGAAAATATTATATTATAATAAATATATTATATATAATAATATATAATATAATAAGATGATATAATAACATAATAATGATTTTGCTGAAGAAAGCAATGAAATAACCAAGAATTAACTAAGAATAAATAAACAATTATGAAATCACTCAAATTTTACTTTGATTACTCCTATTTCACATTGATTTCAAGTTCCAGTCGAAAACATAGGGAGTGGGTAAAAAATTAGTTTTTATCACTGTAGAATAACAACTAAATCGAAAGATTTATAAATAAAATATATTTTCTAATTTTCCTACTAAATGATAGTTATTAGTTAAATTGCTTGAGGGGGAATAAAAAAATGATTGTACAAGAATCCTTTTTAAAACGAATAAGAGACTTTGGTCTTAACAGTTATGAAGCAAAAATATGGACAGCCCTTCTTTCAAGAGGTGTTTCTACTGCAGGTGAACTTAGCGATATAGCAGGCGTACCTAGAAGCAGAAGTTATGATATTTTAGAAAGCCTTGAAAAGAAAGGATTTGTTATAATGAAAATTGGTAAGCCAATAAAATATATTGCTCTTGCTCCAGAAGAAGTTGTCGAAAGGGTAAAAAAACGAATATCTCTTCAAGCAAATGAACAAACCAAAACCCTTGATGAACTAAGAAATTCTGATGTTTTAAAAGAACTTAACACACTTCATTCTCAAGGCATTGATATGATAAATCCTGCTGAACTTACAGGTGTAATAAAAGGCAGAAATCAAATATATAATCACTTAAATTCTATGTTGAAAGGAGCTTCAAAATCAGTTGTTCTTATGACTTCTGAAGATGGACTTATAAGAAAACAAAAAGCCCTAGGTAAAACCTTAAAAAAACTAAAAGATAAAGGCGTTAGTGTTAAATTTCTTGCTCCTTTAACTAACAAATCCCAAGAAGAAGTAAAAGAACTAAAAAAGGTATCTACAGTAAGTAATATTAAAGGACATAACGGCAGGTTTTGTATTGTAGATAATAAGGAATTGTTATTTATGTTGGTTGAGGACTCTAAAATTCATCCCTCTTATGATGTGGCTATTTGGGTAAACACACCTTTATTTGCATCAACTATAGGAAAAATCATGGATCACTGTAATTTAACTGTATAATTTTACTTGGAAAATGTTCATATTCACTCACCTCTTTTTCCCAGGAAGACCTCGTTTTTCTGAGGTCTTCTGGGTTTAATCCACTAGATAGATATAGAATTAAAAAATCAATACCTATTAAAACCACACCTTCTTTCCTTATTCTCAGGTGGTTATAAATGCCAAGTACTTTTTTTCATAAAATCAAAACAGCAGTTTCTGGATTAAAGCCAGAAAACATCTTGTATTATCCTGGATGTATGACTCAATATGCCTTAAAAGAGGTCTTTGAAGATTATAAGGCAATATTGGTTGATTTAGGCATTGATTTTGTTACTATTAATGATTTAGTTTGTTGTGGTTCTCCTTTGCTAAACGCAGGTTATGAAAAGGATTTCAATGAAATAAAAGAAAAAAACCTAGGAATTCTCAAACAAAATAAAATAACAAAAATCATTACGAATTGTCCTCATTGTTATGACATATTTAAGCATAAATATGGTTTGAATGTGGAACACACACTTCAGACATTGGCTGCGAACAAGCGCAAAATATCTGTTGAAAATACTGAAGAAGTAGCTTATCATGATCCTTGTATCCTTGCAAGAAAAAATAATATTTTTCAAGAACCAAGAGAAGTTCTTAAACATACTGGTTTTCATTTAGAAGAGCCATTAAAATCCAAAGATTGTACTTTTTGCTGTGGAGCAGGCGGCGGTGTCAAGCAGAACAGCTCGAAAATTGCAGATAAAATTGCAAAAGAAAGACTGTCTCAATTAAAATCAAATAAAATCATTGTTTCATGTCCTTATTGTTATGCTCATCTGAAAGAAAACGCAACAAAAAAGAAAATAATTGAAATCAGCAAAACACTGGTTGAAGAATAATAAATAAATCAAGGAATCCGAAAAACAAGAAAAATGAAAAAAAGACTATCAAATATTTTAGGTATTGGTAATGTTTCAGACAGCCCTCTTGATTTAGATGCATATAGTTATTGTAGTTCTGAAGCAGAACTAAAACCAAAGCTAATAGCATGGCCCAAAACATTAGAACAAGTAAGAAAGTTGATTTTATTTGCAAACCAAACTCATACATCTTTGCTTCTTAGAGGCTCTGGCTCTGGTTCTGTGGATGCCACAATAGGTGAAAATACACTTGTTGTTTCATCTGAAAAAATGAAAAAAATCACTCAATTTGATGTAGAAAATAAAATTATTGAGGTCGAATCAGGTATGAGAATAAGTGATTTGAATGATAAACTGGCTGAATTTAAACTCTGCTTTCTTTTAACACCTCAAAATCCAGTTCAAACAATTGGAAGTATGGTTGCGTTAAACATGGCAACAAAGGAAACTCAGGCATTGGGGAGAATGGCAGACTGGGTTGAAGAAGTTGAGTTTGTTGATGGAACTGGAAAATATTATAATACAAAGAAAAAAGAACTGGTTTTTGGCAGAGAAGGCCTAACAGGTTTTATAACAAAAGTTAAGCTCAAGCTCGCTGACAAACCTTCTTTATCTTTTGATATATTTAGCTTTACGCAATTGTTGGATTTGTTAAAACAAGTTAGAGTGCTTAAAAAAGATTTAGAAGTTTATTTTATTGAGTTTTTTGACAAAAAGATATCAAAAGAATTAGGATTTGATGATTCATATCTTTTGATTGTTGCTTATTCTGTTTTGAAAGGTAAGAACAGAACAATTCAGGATGCAAAAAAAATTAGTAATAAGCTGGATTTGGTTTATCCTTCTCTCAGATTACAGAAATATTTCTTTACACTTGATCCTTTTGTTAGTTTAGAAAAAGCATATGATTTGATAGAGTGGTGTGAAAAAAATAATGTCAGGCTTCACGGACACATTGGAATAGGCTTATTTTATGCATATTTTCAAAAAGAGGATAAAGACCTTATGAACACATTTAAATCATTTATCAGAAGAATTAATGGTGATTTTGGCGAAGTATTTGGTCATGGCTCAGTCAATAAGTCTTTTGTAAATCCTGTAAAGAAAAAAGAACTCATTAAATTAAAAGATGAATATGATTATAATAATATTTTAAATCCAAGTAAATTTATTGATTACAGATAAGATATGAATAGATGGAATGAAAATTAGTGAATGATGATGTCAGAAGCAAACAAAATCAACAATTGTAATTTGTGCGGCGCATGTAATCTTAATTGCCCAATATATGCCGTATTGTTAAAAGAATCAGCAGGACCAAGATTTAAGACTTTTTTAGCTAAGAAAAAAGATTACAAAGAAGTGTTTTTTCTCTGCACAGAATGTGGTGTTTGTATTCCGGCCTGCCCTGCAAAAATCAAATTAGAATGCCAGAAGATAAGAAAGCAAATGGCAGAACAAGGTATTGAAACGCCCGCAAACAAAACAATGAGAGATAATATAAAGATGTATGGAAATCCTTTTGGCAAGATTCAGTCAAAAAACCAAAAAATCAAACAATATTATACTTAATCATAGCTTATATACAAAATACATAAAAGGTTTTCTTTAAAATGTTAAAATACAAAAATATTATCATTATAGGAACATCACATATAGCTAAAAGTTCATTAAAAGAAATAGAATCTGTTTTTTTCAAGCAAGACCCTGAAATCGTTGCTGTGGAATTAGATAAAAGTAGGCTGCATGCTCTGCTTGAGAACAAAAAACCAGATTATTCTCTTGCTTTGATTCCTCAAATAGGATTGCAAGGCTATTTATTTGCAGTGATAGGAGCATTTCTTCAGAAAAAACTTGGAAATATAGTTGGCATAACTCCAGGTAGTGATATGTTGAAAGCTGTAACTCTTGCCAGAGACAACCAAAAAAGAATTGCACTTATTGACAGAGATATAAGGATAACTCTTTCAAGACTGTCTAAAGCAATAAAATGGAAAGAAAAAATCAATTTTTTAATTGATATTTTTAGGGCTCCATTTTCTGAGAAAATGAAAATTGATCTTAAGAAAGTGCCTGAAAAAGAAATAATAACCAAAGCTCTTGGCTTGCTGAAAAAAAGATATCCTGGAATTTATGCTGCTCTTGTGGATGAAAGAAACAAAATAATGGCTTTGAAAATCAATGCTCTGATGGAAAATTACCCTGACAAAAAAATTCTTGTGGTTGTAGGCGCAGGCCATGAAGAGGATTTGCTTGACTTGGTTAAAAAAGGATTATCACAAAAGAAAGCTATTTAAATAAAGAATTCTATTAATAGGTCTATGCATGAATTTGCTTCAAGAGTAGAAAAGAGATTTAGGTTTTCAAGCAAAGAAATAGGGCGCATATTAATAGCTGTTCTAGCAGCTGCTTTTGTTATTTCATTTAATAAATGGGGTGGTGAGACCTTTAATTTTGGTGCAGGTCTTGGTAATTTTATATTATCTTTTATTTTAGTTCTTATTTCTTTTTTTCTTCATTTCTCAGCGCAGAAACTCATGGCTTTAAAACTTGGATATAAATCAGAATACAAATTATGGGTGAATGGAATAATAATCAGTGTTTTTCTTTGCTTTTTAGCTTATCTTTTTTATCTTGGACCACTTCATGAGATAATACCTATTTTTTTCACAGGAGTTCTTATGTATGATATTGTTCCAAAACTAAGAGCGGGTGTTTTTCGAGGTGGAGTAAAGCACAGTGACTTAGGAATGATTGCTGTGGCAGGGCCTTTGATAAATATTCTTTTGATTGCTGTACTTGCGCCTTTTTTCATAGCAACTAAGAGTCCTTTTCTTCTTTTTTTCATAAAAATAAACCTTTGGGTAGCTATTTTTTCAATGCTTCCAATACCAACTTTTGAGAAGCTCAGAAAATTTCAAGGAGGCACAACCGGGCTGTATCTTTTTATTGCTTCAAGATGGGTTTATATATTGTTTTTTGCCTCTTTGGTGGTTTTTGCTATTCTCATACTTTTGTTTAATATTTTCTCATACATTATTGCTTTGCTTCTGGGAATTGCCATTACGTTGATATATTACAACAGATTTGAAGGAGAGAAATAGCTTTTTAAATGATTCTTCTCGTCAGGTCTTTTTAAATCTTTCGTCGATAAAACCAAAAGCTTTAAGAATAAGAACATGATTCATCATTATAATTTATTAAAAAATTAGAAAAAAGGAGTTAGGGGGTGAATTTCTATGGTAAAAAAGATGGTAGCCAAAGTTGGCGTAAAGAAAGAGTCTGGCTGGCTGTATTTTGTTGACAAAAAAGGAAACATATCCAGAGCTAAAATGGCCAGAGGAAGAAAAAGGTCAAAAGCAAAACCACAGGTTGTTGCAAAAGTAGGTATTAAGAAAGAAAAAGGATACCTTTACTTTATTGACAAAAAAGGAGACATTTCCTGTGCTAAAATGGCACGTGGAAGATAAATCCTCTTTTTTATTTTTTTATTTTGTTTTTTCGCTTTCTTCAGCAAAATCATTATAAACAACCTTGGTTTTCATTTAAATAATATTTGAGCAATTAAAAAAAATGATTCGTGGCTTTGAACCTAGGCTTTATCAGCAGATAATTCTGGATACAGCAGTTAAGAAAAACACGCTTGTAGTTCTGCCTACAGGACTTGGCAAGACAAATATTGCTGTTTTGCTGGCTGCGAACAGGCTGACGAATTATCCTAATAGCAAAATCCTTATCTTAGCGCCAACTCGTCCTTTGTGTGATCAGCATGTTGATTCATTGAGAAAATATCTTGATGTTGATGAAGATGATGTACAGCTTTTTACTGGTATGATCAGCCCTGCCAAAAGAGCAGAGCTCTGGAAAAAAAGTAAAATTATTGTGAGCACACCGCAAGGATTGGAAAATGATGTGATAAGTAATAAGATTTCTCTTAAGGATGTGTCTTTGCTTGTTGTGGATGAAGCGCACAGGGCAGTTGGTGACTATGCTTATGTTTTTATAGTAAAGCAATATAATAAAAAAGCAGAACATCCCAGAATTCTTGGCCTGACTGCTTCTCCTGGCTCTGACCAGGAAAAAATTAAAGAGGTATGCAAAAATATTTTTGTTGAAGAAATAGAATTCAGATATTATGATGATCCTGATGTAAAGCAATATGTTCAGCAGATTGATGTTGAAAGAGTCTATGTGGATTTGCCTGAGGATTTTGAGCAAATAAGAAATTTTTTGAGAAATGCATTTGATAGTAAACTAGCAACAATAAAAAATCTGGGCTTTATGTATGGAAACACTTCCAGCTATAGCAAGACTTCTCTTTTAGAACTTCAAAGAGGAATGTTTGCAAAGTTAAATTCAGGAGAAAAAGACTTTAGCCTTATGAGAAGTGTGAGTCTTCTTGCAGAAGCTCTGAAATTACAGCATGCTCTTGAGTTAGTTGAGACCCAGGGGCTGAAACCTCTTTTTGAATATTTATCAAAACTAGAAGATGAAGCTCAGAAGACTAAGGTCAAAGCAGTGCAGAATCTTGTCAGAGATTTGAATTTTAGGTCAGCAATGGTAAAAACAAAGAACATGATTGCTGCTGCTAGAGAACACCCCAAGATTATTAAGTTGAGAGAGATCATCTCAGAAGAACTGAAAAATAAAAAAGACGTTAAAATTATTATTTTTAACCAGTATCGTGATTCTACTAACAAGATAAAAGAAGTACTGGATTCTTTGAAGGTTGAGTCCAGAATTTTTGTGGGTCAAGCTAAAAAGAAAGATACCGGCATGTCGCAAAAAGAGCAGAAAAAAATTATTGAGCAATTTAGAGAGGGTGTATTTAACTGCCTTATTGCGACAAGTGTTGCAGAAGAAGGCCTTGATATTCCTTCTGTTGACTTAGTTATTTTTTATGAACCAGTACCTTCTGCTATTCGTACTGTGCAGAGAAGAGGCAGAACAGGCAGACAGGAAAAAGGAAGAGTAATAGTTCTAATCACAAAGAAAACAAGAGATGAAGGCAATCTCTGGGCGTCTTTTCATAAAGAAAAAAGAATGTACAGAGTAATGCATGCCTTGAAAAAGGGATTTAGTCCTGCTTTTGAAAGAACTTCTGAATCTCGTGCAGTTTTAAATGAATCTGAGAGTGAGAAACAGACACGACTTGTAGGCAAAGATGCTGAGAAATTTAATGTAGACCTTTCTATTTTTGCTGATTATAGGGAAAAAGGTTCAGGGATAATAAAAAATCTGGCAGACAAAGGGGTGAAGATTGATTTAATCAAAATGGATGTGGGAGATTATCTTCTTAGTGAAAGAGTAGTTGTAGAGCACAAAACAATAAGAGATTTTGTAGATTCAATTATTGATGGCCGGCTTCTTTCTCAGCTAAGCAATCTGAAAAAATATGAAAAACCATTTATTATTATTGAAGGCGAAGACGATATTTATTCTCAAAGAAAAATACATCCTAATGCAATAAGAGGAGTTCTTGCAACAATCATAATAAGTTATGGCATACCGGTTCTTCAAACAAAGAATTTTAGGGAAACAGCAGAGCTATTTCTGCTTATTGCAAAAAGAGAGGCATACCCTTCTAAAAAAGAGTTTACACTCCATACAGCCAAACCTCTTGCTGATAAAGATATTCAAGAATACATCATTGGTGCATTTCCAGGTGTTGGAGCAACAATTGCAAAGCCTTTGCTAAGGAAATTCAAATCAATAAAAAAAATTGTTAATGCCAAAGAAGAGGACTTGAAAAAAGTTGAATTAATCGGGGATAAAAAAGCCAAACGTATTAAAGAAATTGTTGACAAGAAATATGAAGAATAAAGAGAAATGAGAAGTAAATAATAATGAGATAAGATTTATTCTTTGTTTTTGAATTGTTCTTCAACAAGCTTTCTGAAAGGCTCAAAGTATTTGACATCAAAATCCTTTTCCCACCATTCTATCATTACTGTATCTGTCAGAGCTTTGAATAGATGCGGTATATTTGGAGGGATAACAAGGAATTCATTAGGTCCTTTGACAATTTTCTCTATTTTGTCTCCCTTCTGAAACCAGATTTCAGTTTCTCCTTTAAGAAATAAGTCATATTGTTCTGAAGAATGAACATCTCCACTTCTCAAAGCACCTGCTTTTGTATAGAGAACATTGAATTTCACTCCAAATTCTTTTTTTCTATGAATCTCCCCGCGACTGTCTTTATACACAGGTTCATCAAGAGAATCTTTTTTTTCTGTTTGCATTTTAATCCTGTTCTTCAGGCTCATCTTCCTCTAGATCATTAACAAGAAGAATTTCTGTGCTTTTTATGCCTTCAATAATCTGGATTTTATTTTGAATAAACGATTTAAGATTAGATCTGCTTTCTGTTTCTACTTCAGCAATAACATCAAATCTGCCATATACTTCATGTATTGCCTTGATTTCTTCAAATTCTTTGAGCTTTGCAGTGGCAATCCTAAGTTTTCCCTGCCGGGTATTCATCAACATATATGCTTTTTCCATGCAGAACGTGAAGTTGGGCGTGTATAAAAAGATTTCGTAATTTAATATACAGAGTATATGAACCTGGTGCAAAACAACATTCTTTAAATATCTCTTAAGGTTTCTGATATACATTATGTTCCTAGCTAAAACTTTGTCATTCTATAAGAGAAAAGATATTCAAGAGGAGATTGTAAAGCAGGCAAAAGATAAAGAGGTGGCGTTTAGATTTGGTGATTTTTTTGGAAAAAGACCAGAGACACTCACTTATCCTAATGATGTTATGGAACTCGCAAAGCAGAAACTCACAAGTCTGCATTGTTCTGAAGAATTGTGGAATAGTCCTCTCCAGTTAAGAACAGATATGAGAAAAGAAGAGCAAGATGCTCTTCGCAAAGGATGGGATTTGATTCTGGATATTGATTGCAAACTTTTTGAATACAGCAAAATCGCTGCTTATTACACAATCAAGGCTTTGAAGCATAATAATGTGAAATCCATTACTGCCAAATTCTCAGGTAACAAAGGATTTCATATCGCAGTTCCATTTGAAGCGTTTCCTGAATCTATTGACGGCGTGCCTGTTAAGAATATGTTTCCTGACGCACCCAGAAGAATTGCTGAATATATTACTTTTTTGATAAGAGAGCCTTTGGCAAAAGCGTTGCAAAAAGTTGAAAAAAATAATTTTAATAATATTGTTAAAAGAACAGGGTTAAAATCAAGCCAAATAATCAGATATGAAAAAAACGAGTTCGGAGATAAGATTCCCAAGCTTAATGTTGACCCTTTTCTTGAAATTGATACTTTGCTGATAAGTTCCAGACATCTTTATAGAATGCCTTATTCTTTTCACGAGAAATCAGAGTTAGTTTCAGTACCAGTTGATATAAACAACATATTGAAGTTTAAAAAAGAAGATGCTGAACCAGACAAAGTAAAAATTAAACATGCTTTTTTAGACAGAGAAGTTATTTCTGGTGATGCTGCAAATTTGCTAAAAAATGCTTTTGATTTTAAGCCTTCATCTGTGTCTTTTGAAGAGGAAGAAGAAATAAAAAAGAAATTTGATGACAACCAAAAAACTTATGCGTTGCCTGAGAAAGCCATTGGTGAAGAAAACTTTCCTCCATGTATTAAATTAATATTAAATGGTTTGGAGGATGGAAGAAAGAGGTCTGTTTTTGTTCTTATTAATTTCCTTGCAAGTTGCGGTTGGGATTATGAGATGATAGAAAAAAGATTATTTGAATGGAATGAGAAAAATCATGAGCCATTAAGACAGCAATATATATTAGGACAATTAAGGTATGCAAAGCAAGGCAAAAAAGTCATGCCTCCTCCGAATTGCGATAATCTAGGTTATTACAAAGGCCTGACTGTGTGCAAGCCCGAAGATTTGTGCAATCAGATAAAAAATCCTTTGCAGTATGCAAAGAGAAAAGACAAAGCTTATCAAAGAAAGCCTAAACCTGTTAAAAAGACCAAGAAAGAATGAATCAAAAGTTCTAACCACAACCTTCAACAAAAATTTAAAACAATTTTTGAGGTTTCTTTCAGAAACCAACAAAAGCCAAAAAACGGCTTTTGAGAATGTTTTGTGTTACATACGGAACCGTCCAGAATCTCTTGAAAACTAAAATAATGTTATGGGCTATTGCTCGGCAATAGGCCTCTGCCCTTTGGGCAGAGATCTTGTGGCTAGCGATGCTAGCCCCAAATTTAGTTTTAATGGCTTTGAAAATAGATTCGACAATCGATCTTCGATGATATCGTTTGTAATTCAAAAATTGTTGATTTTCTCGCCTTAAAGTGTGTCTCTTGAATCTGCTTTCTCCTTTATTTCTCATCGGAATGACTGCGGTCATTCCGAGTTCATCACAATAGTGATGAAGCCAGTTAGCGTCATAGCCCTTGTCTGCCACAAGCCATTTGGCTTTTGGACTGCGCTTAAGCAAGTATTTTGCGTCTTTGATATCATGAGCTTTATTAGCTCTCAGTCTGAGAGCTACTATTTTTTTGGTTTTTGTGTCGACGACAATGCTTAGTTTGAGTGGAATCTCAACCGGGTACGGCTTGTCGATACGCCAATAATAGTAAGGGCTAGCGTTTGTTCTGCTCATGCCAGTTCCATCAATAGCCAATATGTAGCTTTTTTTGTCTGCTGTTGCAGACAAAACTCTTTGCCAAAGAGTTAATGGTATGCGACTCATCGCATACCATAAGCCTGATTTGCTAGCACACTTAATTCCAAGACCTCTAAGCATTCTAGTTATCCGTCGATAACCTTGCTTGCATTCTTGCTTTAGAACGAGAGCTAATAAGTGGTGTTTTAGCTCGTATTTCTTTGGTCCAAAATGGTGCAACCATCTTGGCATGCCTAAGCGTCTCAAAAGACGCTTAAATTTATTAATAAGTCTTTCTTCTTTTGCCATTGGGCGAACACCTCAGATGTTTGCCCCCCAGCTAGCCTAACGGCTAGCTGGCTTTATAAAACTTATAGATTCTGGACGGTTCC